>NZ_JBEPBM010000020.1:0-1707 GCF_040299205.1 Streptomyces sp. NPDC000983
CCCCGCGCCGCCTTGTGGTACGCCTCCGGCGTCCGCTCGGTGGTGTACCAGCCGTTCGCGTACGCCTTGACCTTGTCGGTCACCTTCCCGCCCAGCAGCTGCCACACCGGCACACCCAGCGCCTTGCCCTTGATGTCCCAGCAGGCCATCTCGATCACCGCGATACCCGACATCACGATCTCGCCGGCCCGCCCGTAGTCGCCGTACTTCATCCGGCGCACGAGGTCTTCCGTCGCGAACGGGTCCGAACCCACAATGTGATTGGCCTCCGCCTCCCGCAGATAGCCGATCAGCGCGTCGGTGTGACCCAGCATCCGGGTCTCCCCGACTCCCGTGATCCCCTCGTCGGTGTGCACCTGTACGTAGGTCAGGTTCCGCCAGGGCGTTCCGACCACGTGTGTGCTGATTCCGGTGATACGCACGGCAGTTGTCCCTTGCTGCGTCGTCGGCCTAGGTCCGCGTGTTCGAGATTTCGTCACACGTTCGAAATGTTGACGTGACAGTAGGGAGGGGGTGCTGGCAGTGTCAATGGGTCGTACCCATAACGGTTTCGACTCCGCTTTCGACGCGGCTTTCGGTGCGGATCGGGCGTATACCTCAACCGGCTTGCCGGAGTGGGCAGTTCCGCACACAACTTTCACAGGCAGACCTATGAACCCTCTTTGCGCGGAACTTAGTCTTCCCGCGTCATGGACTACTGCCACCCGTGCCGACGGCACCTGAACGGCGCCCTCGCCTGCCCCGGCTGTGGCGCCCCGGCCGACCGGCCCCGCATACACACCAGCGAAGAGGCATACGGCGCCCCCGCCGAAACCGCCCCCGAACCGGCCGCGGTGGCCGCGACCGCGGAGCCCGTACGGCCGGGAGGCCGGGCGGAGGCCCGCAGGGCGGCGCGAGCACCCCGCGAAGACGACCACCCGGACCGCGGCCCCGAGGGCCACTCGGAGGGCGGTCCCGAGGTTGCGGAGGAGTACGCACCCGGGGACACGGAGGGACGCGCACCCGAGAGCGCCGGTGCGAGCCGCCGGGACCGCAAGGCCGCCGCGCACCGCAAGCGCCGCCGCCGCACGCTGCTGATCACGGCGGGCGTGATCCTCGCAGCCGGCGGCCTGGGAGTGGCCGAACTGGGCCTGGACGCGTCGGGCTCCACCCCCACCCCGGCAGCGGCGGACGACACCAGACCGGACGGCGCAGCAGCCGAGGAGGCCACTCCGTCCGCGCCCCCGGCCCCCACGAACACCCCCCTGAACGAGCCGTCGCCGAGCACCTCGGCTTCCGCCTCCCCCTCTGACTCCCCGTCGAACGAGGAGTCCGAGACCCCGGAGGACAAGCCCTCCAAGGACCCCCAGTCGGCAGCCACGGGAGGCACGGCCCCCCTCCCCTCCGACCCGTCCCCCCAGCCCACCCAGGCAGACCCGACCCCCACAACACCCCCCACGACCACCCCTCCCACCCCAACCCCCACAGAAACCTGCACCCGCTTCCTGTGGTGGTGCAGCTAACCCAGAGCTCAGAGGCCAGAGGTCAGAGGCCAGGGAAGCACCCTTCAGATCCCTTCCAGGGGCCCCGAAACGCGCCTTCAGGGGCGCGAGGAACTGCGCGACCAGCCCCCACCGGGCCCGCACCCGACCACAGAAGGAAACACGGGCCCCACCGAAAGACACCTCTCAGGGGCGCGGGGAACTGCGCGAGAACCCCCCACGGGCC
>NZ_JBEPBM010000020.1:1804-15004 GCF_040299205.1 Streptomyces sp. NPDC000983
GCCCGCACCCGACGATCATCAGGGGCGCGGGGAACTGCGCGAGAACCCCCCACGGGCCCGCACCCGACGATCATCAGGGGCGCGGGGAACTGCGCGAGAACCCCCCACGGGCCCGCACCCGACGATCATCAGGGGCGCGGGGAACTGCGCGAAATCCCCCCACGGGCCCGCACCCGACAACCATCAGGGGCGCGGGGAACTGCGCGAGAACCCCCCGCCCACCCGCACCCCAAAAACAACCCCCCTGCCAAGCCGTCCGCTAAGACACAAGCATGCGCAGCAACAGATCCCGCAGAGCCACCCGCTCCCCCTCCGACAACCCCGCAAGCGGCTCACGAGCAAACCGCAAAGACTCCCGAAGACTCCGAGCCACCCGCCGCCCCTCAGCCGTCGCCGCAGCGACCTTGACCCGCCGGTCAGCGGGATCGGCCCGCCGTTCGACGAGCCCCCGCGACTCCAGCCGGTCCACGATCCCCGTCACATTCGACGGCTCGCACTTCAGCCGCTGCGCAAGCCTCCGCATGGGCAACGGCTCCAGCGACAGCAACCCCAGCAGCCGCGCCTGCGCCCCGGTCAGCGCATGCTCACCCGCCGCGGTCTCGTACTCCTCGTGATAGCGGGCGACGACCGACCCGATGAGGTCGACGACCTCCATGGTCAGTTCGTCGGGTCGAGGGGTCCGGTTCGGCGTGTCGTGCGGTGTGGCCATGCCATCCAGCCTAACGGGTTACTTGACATCCTGAAATATTCAGGCGCATGGTTGTTTCAGGTACTGAAGTATTCAGGAAGGTCACCCCCATGTCCGAGACCCCCACCCTCCCCGCCGTCAGCCGTGAGTGGCACCTGCTCAGCCGCCCGGTCGGCTGGCCGAAGCCCGAGGACTTCGCCCTGGTGGAGGCGGAGATCCGGCAGCCCGGCCCGGACGAGGTACTGGTCCGGAACAAGTACCTCTCCGTGGACCCGTACATGCGCGGCCGCATGAGCGCCGCCAAGTCCTACGTCGCCCCCTTCGAGCTGGGCAAGGTGATGCAGGGCGGAGCCGTCGGCGAGGTCGTCGCCTCGAACATCGACGGCATCGCCCCCGGCGACCACGTCCTGCACTTCGGCGGCTGGCGCGAGTACGCCACCGTCGGCGCCGCCCAGACCGTCAAGGTCGACGCGGACGCCGCGCCCCTGTCCACGTACCTCGGTGTGCTCGGCATGACCGGCCTCACCGCCTACGCGGGCCTGCTGCGCACCGCCTCCTTCAAGGAGGGCGACTCGGTCTTCGTCTCCGGCGCGGCCGGCGCCGTCGGCAGCCAGGTCGGCCAGATCGCCAAGCTCAAGGGCGCCTCCCGGGTCATCGGCTCGGCCGGCTCGGACGA
The DNA here is from genome assembly GCF_040299205.1 of Streptomyces sp. NPDC000983. Classification (NCBI taxonomy): domain Bacteria; kingdom Bacillati; phylum Actinomycetota; class Actinomycetes; order Kitasatosporales; family Streptomycetaceae; genus Streptomyces; species Streptomyces sp. NPDC000983. The sequence goes on from NZ_JBEPBM010000020.1 coordinate 3,169, forward strand.
CAAGGTCAAGCTGCTGGTCGAGGAGTACGGCTTCGACGCGGCCTTCAACTACAAGAACGGACCCGTCTCCGAGCAACTCAAGGCGGCCGCCCCGGACGGTGTCGACGTCTACTTCGACAACGTGGGCGGCGACCACCTGGAGGCCGCGATCGGGCGGCTCAACCGGGACGGCCGGATCGCGGTCTGCGGAATGATCTCGGTCTACAACAACACCGAGGCCGCCCCCGGCCCGCGCAACCTCGCCCGGTTGATCCAGACCCGCGGCCGGATCGAGGGCTTCCTGGTGGGCGACCACTACGACCTCCAGGGGCAGTTCGTCCAGGAGGTGGGCCCCTGGGTCGCCTCGGGCGCGCTGAAGTACCGCGAGACGGTCGTCGAGGGCATCGAGAACAACCTGGAGGCGTTCTTCGGCGTCCTGCGCGGCGACAACATCGGAAAGATGATCGTCAAGCTCTGACCCTGGCCGGCGCTTTCCGGTATGCGGTAACTTCCTTCCGAAACCGCCGTCGATCGTGGGCGCGAGTCGACGGCGGACCGAGAAGGAGAGACACCGCATGTCCATCCAGCAGACCGATGTCCTGTACACGGCCGTCGCCACCGCCGAGAACGGCCGCGACGGCCGTGTCGCCACCGACGACGGCCGCCTCGACGTCGTCGTGAACCCGCCGGCGGCGATGGGCGGCAGCGGCGACGGCACCAACCCGGAGCAGCTGTTCGCGGCCGGCTACAGCGCCTGCTTCCAGGGCGCCCTGGGCGTCGTCGCCCGCCAGGAGAAGGCCGACATCTCCGGTTCGACCGTCACCGCGAAGGTCGGCATCGGCAGGAACGACGACGGCTTCGGCCTGATCGTGGAGATCTCCGCGACCATCCCGAACGTCGACGCGGAGACCGCCCGCACCCTGCTGAAGAAGGCTCACGAGGTCTGCCCGTACTCGAAGGCGACCCGCGGCAACATCACGGTGACCCTGGCCTGAGCAGCGCCCGCACCACACCAGGGCGGCCCGCGCACGACCAGGCGGCACCCCGGACCGACCCGGGGTTCCGCCTGTGTCGTTCAGACCGCCAGCGCCGCCCGGTGCACCGCCCGCACCAGCCGTACGTTCTCCGGGGCGGCCCCGCCGGGGAAGGCGCACCGGCGCCGGGTGTAGCCGTAGGCCAGCCCGCTGCGGGGGTCGGCGAAGCCCTGGGAGCCGCCCGCGCCGCTGTGCCCGAAGGCGCCCGCGCCGAGGAACGGGTACCAGACGTCCGCGGTCGCCTGGAAGCCCAGGCCGAACGCCTTGTGCGCCCGCGCCACCAGGTCGTGGCCGACCGAGTGGATCTGCCCGACCTCGCTGATCGTGTCCGGCTTCAGCAGCGGAGGCCGCCCGTCCACCTCGCTGATCGCCGCCGCGTACATCCCGGCCAGCCCGCGCGCCGCGGCCACCCCGCCCGCCGAGGCCGGCCCCTTGGCGCGCACGGTACGGGAGTTGGCGTGGTCCACCAGCTCGCCCGGCTCGGGCACATGGGTGTTGAAGGCGATCGAGGCGAGCGTGTGCGGGCCGGTCGGCGCCGCGTCCAGCAGCGCCTGCTGCTCGGGCGTCGGCGCCATCGGCAGCACCGAACGGAACCGGGGTTCCAGCGCGGCCGGCAGCCCCAGGAAGAAGTCCAGCCCGTACGGGGAGCGCACCCGCTCCTCGTACACCTCCTGGAGGGTGCGGCCGGTGGCCCGCCGGACGACCTCGCCGGTGAGCGCGCCGATGACCAGCGCGTGATACCCGAAGGCGGTGCCCGGCCGCCAGAACGGCCGCTGGTCGGCGAGGCGTTCGGCGATGACCCGGTCGTCGGCCAGCTCCTCGGCGGTGAACCCGGCGTCCAGGCCCACCAGGCCCGCCCGGTGCGCGAGCAGGTCGCGCAGGGTCAGCGCGCCCTTGCCCTCGGCCCCGAACTCGGGCCAGTAGTAGGTCACCTTGCGGTCCAGTTCCAGGGTGCCGTCCTGCACGAGGAGGGCGACCACCAGATGCGCGGCCCCCTTGGTGGAGGAGAACACGCCGTACAGGGACTCCCCGTCGGCGCCGTCCCCGGTCCACAGGTCGACGACCCTGCGGCCGTGGACGTACGCACACAACTGGCCCTCGTGGTCGGGCCGTTCCGTCGCCACGAACGCGGCGAACTCCTCACGCACCGCCTCGAACCCGTCCGCGACGATGCCGTGGATCTCCAGCGTCATCCGTACTCCTCGTTGTCGACCGGCCGCTGTGCGCGTGTGCCTCGGTGAACGATGCCCCGACCGGCCGGAACCGATTCTCTCCCGGGCGGGTCCCGGCGGGCTGAAGAGGGCGGTCACCCGGCCGCGCACGTGTACCTCCTCGGTGGCTTCCTGAGATCGGTACGGCGAGGTGTGCCCGTTCGACTCAACTCCGGTGAGCGGGAGTTGGTGCCGACAATGCCCCGGATGGCGTATCCGGGGCGGCCCCGGGCGGGCATCCTGGGGGCGACGGTGCCCGAGCCGAGGAGAGCCCATGGCGACGATCCCGCCGCTGCCCGGCAGGGACGACGTACCGCGCATGGCACCCAGCACCACCGGCATCACCGGCCGGTTGCCGGACACGGCCGGCAACCGGCGGGCGCCGGGCTCACCGCGGGCGTCCTGCTCGCCCCGGCCCCCGTACTGCGCTCGGCGGCCGACGCCCTGCGCGACGGCCGCCCCGAACGGCGGCCGTCCCGCCCACCGCCGAGCCGGGGGTGGTGGCGGTGGCGGCGGGGTGATCCACGCCGCGGACCTGTCCGTGCCGACCGATAGGCTTCGAACATGCGCGATCTTGGGGTGGGTTTCGGCTATCTCCTGAAGGGCCAGCGATGGATGGCCCTGCACGGCAGGCAGTACGGCTTCGGGCTGCTGCCCGGTCTGATCACACTCGTCCTCTACCTGGCGGCGCTCGTCTCGCTGGCCGTGTGGGGCGACTCCTTCGTCAGCTGGGCGACCCCGTTCGCCGACGACTGGTCGAGCCCTTGGTCCGGGCTGTTCCGGGGCTTCCTCACGGCCGTCCTCTTCGTCCTCGCCCTGCTGCTGTCCGTGCTGACCTTCACCGCGGTCACCCTCCTGATCGGCCAGCCCTTCTACGAGAACCTCTCCGAGAAGGTCGACCGGGACGTCTCCCCGGACGGCACCGCCCCCGAGTCCGGGCTGCCGCTCCTGCGCGAACTGTGGATCTCGGGCCGGGACAGCCTGCGCATCCTGGTCCGCGCCGCGCTCTGGGGCGTGCTGCTCTTCGCCCTCGGCTTCGTCCCGGTCGTCGGGCAGACGGTCGTCCCCGTGGTCGGGTTGCTCGTCACCGGTTTCTTCCTCACCGAGGAGCTCGCCGCGGTGGCCATGCAGCGCCGCGGGGTCGAACTCCGCGACCGACTGGCCCTGCTGCGCGCCCGCAGGACGCTCGTCTGGGGCTTCGGCACACCCCTGGCCGTGACCTTCCTGGTGCCGTTCGTCGCGGTGTTCCTGATGCCGGGCGCGGTCGCCGGCGCCACCCTCATGGCCCGTGACCTCCTCGGCGAGGAGATCGGGGAGGCCGACGGCAAGGTCGAGGGAGCGGACGTCGGCGCGTGGCCGGCGCGCTGACCGCCGCCGTCAGGATCGTGCGCGGCTGGGCGGCGATGACCGCCCGGTCGCACACGGACCCCGCACCGGAGGGCGGCCCGCCTCCCCGGTTCAGGGCACCGGAACCCCCCGCGCCGCCTCGCGCAGCGCCGCCAGGAACGCCGTCCCGGCCGGAGTGAGCGAGCGGCCCCGCGCGGTCGCCGCGTACACCGCCCGTGCGGGCGCCTCCTCGTCGAGGACGGGTACGAGGGCGATGTCCGGGCGTACCGAGGCCGCCGCCAGCGCCGGGACCAGCGCCACCCCGAGGCCCGCCGCGACGTAACCCTGCTTGGCGGTCCACTCGCCGACGACATGCGCCACCCGCGGCCTGAAGCCCTGGCGCAGGGCCGCGTCCAGCAGAGTTCCCTCGGGGCGCGGGCTCCCGGAGATCCAGTCGGCGCCGGCCAGCCGGGAGAGCGGGACCGGGCCGCCGCCGGCCAGTTCATGGCCCGCGGGGAGCGCCACGTACAGCGACTCGTCCAGCAGATGGTGCAGTGCGTGGGCGTCCAGGTGCGCGCCGCCCGTCGTCGAGACCACGGCCAGATCGAGGTGACCGGCGGTCAGCCGGTCCAGCAGGACCGGGGTCAGGCCCTCCTCGCGGGAGACCAGGACGCCCGGGTGGCGGGCCCGGAAGGCGGCCAGGGCCAGCGGCACCAGGGCCGCGTCGGCGGTGGCGAAGGCGCCGAACCGCAGCCGCCCGCCCGCCGCCTCCCGCAGCTCCGCCAGCTCCCGCACGGCCCCGTGCAGCGCCTCGGTGACCGTCTGCGCGTACGGCAGGAGGATCCGCCCGGCCTCGGTCGGCCGCACACCCCTCGGCAGCCGGTCGAAGAGCGGGGCGCCGCCCAGCGCCCCCTCCAGCGAGGAGATCTGCCGGGACACCGCGGACTGGGTCCAGCCCAGGTTCCGCGCGGCGACGGTGAAGGAGCCGTGCCGGGCCACCTCCAGGAAGACCCGCAGCCAGACCGACGACAGACCCGGGTCATGATGATGCTGATGCGGCATGGCTGCCATGCTAGACATTCGCTTGTCGCATCGATCGGCCGGACCTAGCGTCGACGTCATGCAGAAGATCGCCTTCCTGGGGCTCGGCCGTATGGGCGCCCCGATGGCCCGTCGACTCCTGGGCGCCGGGCACCCGTTGACCGTCTGGAACCGTACGGCGGCCAGGGCCGCGCCGCTCGCCGCCGAGGGCGCCGCGGTGGCCGCGACCCCGGCCGGGGCGGTGCGGGACGCGGACGTCGTCATCACGATGCTCAGCGGCCCCGAGGCCCTGGCCGCCGTCGCGGACGCGGCCGTGCCCGCACTCCGGCCGGGAACCCACTGGATCGACATGTCGACCGTCGGCCCGGTGGCGGTGCGTGACCTCGCCGCCCGCCTCGGCACCGGAGCCACCCTCGTCGACGCGCCCGTGATGGGCAGCACCGACCGGGCCGCCACCGGCGGGCTGAGGATTCTCGCCGGCGGCGAGGCGGACGGCGTCGCCGGGGTGCTGGGCCGGCTCGGCGAGGTCAGCCGCACCGGCCCGCCCGGCACCGGAGCCGCGCTGAAACTCGTCCTCAACGCGGCCGCCGTCGGCGGGGTCGCCCTGGTCGCGGAGTCCCTGCGGCTCGCCGACGCCCTGGGCCTCGACGACACCGTCGCCCGCCGCGCCCTCGCCGACGGCCCGCTCGGCGGGGCCGTCGCCCGCGCCTTCGCCGAGGGTGTGCACTTCCGCACCGGCCTCGCCGTGAAGGACCTCGCCCTGGCCACCGGGACGGCCCGACTGCCCGCCCTGGAGGCCGTACTGGAGCAGTACCGCACCGCGGGCGTCCCCGACGCCGACATCTCCGCGGCCGCGGACCGCATACGCACCGGGAGCATCGCATGAAGGTCACACTCGACAACCCCGCGGGCGCCCCGAAGCCCTACAGCCCCGCCTACTCGCAGGTGGCGCGGGTCGAAGGCGCCGACGGCGGCGTGCTGTTGTTCGTCTCCGGCCAGATCGCGCCGGGGGAGACCCTGGCGGAACAGAGCCGCGGGATCTTTGAGATCCTCGACGCCCTCCTCGGCGCGCACGGCGCGACCCTGGCCGACATCATCAACATCCGCACCTACCTGACCGACATCTCCCGACTGGCCGAGTACGCCGCGGTACGACGGGAGTCGATCACCGGCACGCCGCCCACCAGCATGACCTTCGAGGTGCCGAGGCTGTTCCGGCCCGAGGCGCTGATCGAGATCGAGGTGGTGGCCGCGCTCACTCCTCGCCCAGCAGGCTGAGGAAGTCCCGGAACGCGCCCGGCATGTCCACCGACTCCGGGTCCAGCAGCCACTGGTACTGCAGTCCGTCCATGACGGCCACGAGCAGCGGCGCGGCGCGTTCCGGGGTGAGCCCGCTCGGCAGCCGGTCGCCGTACTCGGCGCGCAGCACCTCCGCCATGCCGGCGCGGACGCGGGTGTAGCGCCCGGTGAAGTACTCGCGCGCCGGATGCCCGTCGGTGACGCTCTCGCCGAGCAGCGCGGAGAAGGTCTGGATGATGGCGGGCCGCATCGCGTTGTACTCCACGAGCGAGACGAGCAGGTCGATCCGCCACCGGGTGTCCGGCAGCGCGTCCCACTGGTCCCGCTCCTGGAGCACCGCGACCAGCAGGGCGTCCTTCGTCGGGAAGTGGTGCAGCAGTCCCTGCTGGGTCAGCCCCACCCGCTCCGCGACCGCCGCCAGGCTGGCCCCCCGGTACCCGCGCTCGGCGATCACCTCAAGGGCCGCGCGCACGATCTCCGCTCGGCGCTCCTCACTCCTGACCCTCGCGTTCATGGCGTCACCGTACGACATCCGTGTGCGGTAAATATTACAGACAGATAACGAAACCTACCGGTCAACAGGTGGCCGATGCAGGATGGAGACACAGCACGGACTCACCGAGGAGGCACCGCCATGGCGGGAACCCGCACCCAGGCCGACGAAGCGCGCGAGGCGGTGGTCGAGGCGGCCCTGGCCCGGCTCGGCCTCGACGCCAAGACCCGGCTCCTCGCCGGCCAGGACATGTGGACCCTGCCCGCCCTGCCCGAGATCGGTCTGGCCTCCCTCGTCATGTCCGACGGCCCGATCGGCGTCCGCGGCACGCGCTGGAGCGCCGACGACCCCTCCGTGGCGCTGCCCTCCCCGACCGCGCTCGCCGCCACCTGGGACCCCTCGCTCGCCCACCGGGCCGGCGTCCTGCTCGCCCAGGAGGCCCGCCGCAAGGGCGTCCACGTCCTGCTCGCCCCCACCGTCAACCTGCACCGCTCCCCGCTCGGCGGACGGCACTTCGAGGCCTACAGCGAGGACCCGTACCTCACCGGCCGGATCGGCGCGGCCTATGTGAACGGCGTCCAGTCCGGCGGCGTCGGCACCACCGTCAAGCACTTCGTCGCCAACGACGCCGAGACCGACCGCTTCACCGTGAACAACACGGTCGGCGAACGCGCCCTGCGCGAGCTGTACCTGGCGCCCTTCGAGGCCGTCGTCGCGGGCGCCCGCCCCTGGGGCATCATGACCGCCTACAACTCGGTCGGCGGCACCACCATGACCGAGCACCACCACCTGGTGAACGAGGTCCTGCGCGGCGAATGGGGCTTCGACGGCTTCAACGTCTCCGACTGGATGGCCGCCCGCTCCACCACCGGCGCCGTCGAGGGCGGCCTCGACGTCGCCATGCCCGGCCCGGACACCGTCTACGGCACCGCCCTCGCCGCCGCCGTACGGGCCGGCGAGGTCGCCGAGGCCCTGGTCGACGACGCCGTGCGCAACGTGCTGCGGCTGGCCGCCCGGGTGGGCGCCCTGGAGGGCGCGGAGCCCGCCGTGAGCGAGCCGCCCGCCCCCGTCGACGGCGAGGCGCTGGCCCGCGAGATCGCCCGCCGCTCCTTCGTCCTGGTCCGCAACCGGGGCGCCCTCCCGCTGCCGGCCGGCGGCACCGTGGCCCTGATCGGCGCCGCCGCCCGCGACGCCCGCGTCCTCGGCGGCGGCTCCGCGACCGTCTTCCCTGCGCGGATCGTCTCCCCGCTCGACGGCCTCGCCGCCGCCCTCCCCGAGGGCAGCCTCACCTACGCCCTCGGCGCCGACCCCGCCACCGAACTCGCCGTCGCCGAAAAGGGGTTCACCCTGCGGGCCGTCTGCCGCGACACCGACGGCCACGTCCTCGCCACCACCGCCACCCCCAACGGCCAGATCCAGTGGCTGGGTTCGGACCTCCCCGACGGCGTCACCCACGACCGTCTGCACACCGTCGAGTTGACCGGCACCTTCACCCCCCGCGAGACCGGCCCGCACACCTTCGGCATCAAGGGCCTCGGCCCCTTCACCCTCACCGTCGCCGGCACCGCCTTCTACGACGGCGTCCAGGGCGCCGAGGGCTCCGACCCCTTCATCTCCTTCTTCGGGGCCCCCGAGCCGCGCGCCGTGGCCGAACTGACCGCGGGGGAGACGGTCGAGGTCTCCCTCACCCACACCGTGCGCATCCCCGAGAACGCCCCGGTCCGGGCCGTCGGCTTCGCCCTCGCCCACCAGGAGCCGCAGCGCGACCCCGACGAACTCATCGCCGAGGCCGTCGAGGCGGCCCGCGCCGCCGACACGGCCGTGGTCGTGGTCGCCACCACCGACCGGGTCGAGTCCGAGGGCTTCGACCGCACCGACCTGTTCCTCCCCGGCCGCCAGGACGACCTCGTACGCGCCGTCGCCGCCGTCAACCCCCGGACCGTCGTGGTCGTCAACTCCGGCTCCCCGGTGGAACTTCCCTGGCGCGAGGAGGTGGCCGCGGTCCTGCTCGGCTGGTTCCCCGGCCAGGAGGGCGGCGCCGCCCTCGCGGACGTCCTCACCGGTGCCGAGGAGCCCGGCGGCCGGCTCCCCACCACCTGGGGCGCCCTCGCCGACGCCCCGGTCACCCAGGTGGTCCCCGAGAACGGCGAACTGGCCTACACCGAGGGCGTCTTCATCGGCTACCGCGCCTGGGAGAAGGCCGGCCGCACCCCCTCGTACCCCTTCGGGCACGGCCTCGGCTACACCGAGTGGGCCTACCGGTCGCTGGAGCTCGACGGCCGGACCGCGAAGATCCGCGTCCAGAACACCGGCGACCGCACCGGACGCGAGGTCGTACAGGTCTACCTGGCCCCGGCCGAGCCCGACGCCGAACGCCCGGCCCGGATCCTGGCCGGATTCGCCCAGGTGACCGCGGAACCCGGGCAGACCGTGGAGGCCGTCGTGGAGATCCCGGACCGCGCCTTCGAGATCTGGGACGAGAAGGCCGGATCGTGGTCATGTGTGAAGGGTTCGTACGAGATCCAGGCGGGAAGTTCTCTCGCAGACCGCAGGGTCACCGGGACGATTAACGTCTGATCAGGGCCGCAGGCCCCCATGAACAGCCCCGGTCCGGGACCTGACGCCCCGGACCGGGGCTCACTCACGCGCGACGCCGCCCCGCGCGGTCCACGGGGCGGCCTCTCGGGCGGTGTCGGCCGGCTAGCGGGCGGTGAAGGCGTACACCGTCTCCGAGCGGTAGACCTCGCCCGGCCGCAGCACCGTGCTCGGGAACTCCGGACGGTTGGGGGAGTCGGGGAAGTGCTGGGTCTCCAGCGCGATGCCGTCCCCGGGCGCGAAGGGGTCCGACAGATGGTCCGCGGTGTACAGCTGGAGGCCGGGCTCGGTCGTCGACACCGTCATCACCCGCCCGGACGCCGGGTCGTGCAGCTCGGCCACCTCCTCGGGGGCCGCCGTCACACCCTTGTCGAGGACGAAGTTGTGGTCGTAGCCGGTGCCCACCTTGCGCCCGGCGCGGAAGTCGAAGCGGGTGCCCTCGACGGAGTCGACGCCGGTCGGGATCAGATGCTCGTCCACCGGCGTGAACCGGGAGGCGGCCAGGCGCAGTTCATGCCCGCCCGCGCTCCCCGACCGGGCCCCCGACAGATTGAAGTAGCCGTGGTTCGTCAGGTTCACCACGGTCGGCGCGTCCGTCACCGCCCCGTAGACGATCCGCAGCGCGCCGTCCGCGTCCAGCGTGTACTCCGCCGTCAGCTCCAGCCGCCCGGGGAAGCCCTCCTCGCCGTGCGCCGAGACCCGGCTCAGCCGCACCCCGTGCTCCACCGGCTCCGCGTCCCACACCCGCCGGTCGAAACCCAGCTCGCCGCCGTGCAGACAGTTCGGCCCGTCGTTGCGGGGCAGGTCGTACGTCACCTCGTCCAGGGTGAACCGGCCGCCCGCGATCCGGTTGGCGTACCGCCCCACCAGCGCCCCGAAGTACGGCCCCGGGTGCGCGGGGTACCCCGCGAGGTCGTCGAAGCCCAGCACCACGTTCCGGGGCACCCCGTCCCGGTCCGGGACCTCCAGCGACTGCACGATCCCGCCGTACGTCAGCACCCGCACCCGCACACCGGCCCGCTCCAGGGTCCAGCGGTGCACGGCCGTTCCGTCGGAAAGTGTGCCGAAGAGTTCGTTCATGTGCGGAACTTTAGGTCACCCGGACTTCGCCGTGACCGTCCGGTAGGCGATCTCGGCCAGCCTGGCCTGCCCGTCGATACTCGGGTGGAACCAGTCCCAGCGGCTCAGCTGCTGTGTCCCGAACCGGTACGCGTACACCGCGCCCCCGTCGAACCGACACCGCCGGTCCTCGGCGCACACGTCCTTCAGCACCGTGTTGTAGTCCTCGACCCGCTTCCGCACCGTCTCCCGGCGCTGCGTGGCCGCCGCGTCCAGCGCGTCCGGGTCACCGAGCATCGAAGGACAGACACCGAGCTGCCACACCTGCTTGCCCAGCGCGCTGGTCCGCCCCTGCGACCACAGCCGCTTCAGGTCCGGCACGCTCGCCACGTACACCTGCGCCTTCGGCAGCGCCCCGCGCAGCGTCCGCATCGCCTCCTCGAACTGCGCGCGGAAGTCGGTCACCGGTGTCATCGCCGCGGTGGTGGCCCGGCAGGCGTCGTTCGCCCCGGCCATCACCGTCACCAGCTCCGGCCGGCGCAGGGCCGCCTGCGCCATCTGCCCGGCCAGATCGCCCATCCGGGCCCCGGTCACCGCGTAGTTCCAGCTCCGGGCGGCCGCCTCCCGCTCGCCCAGCAGCCGTACGGCGAGACTGTCCACCTGCTCGCTGCTGCCCGTCGCCCAGGACACCTCCGGGCAGTCCGACAGCACCGAGCAGGCATCGAAACCACGGGTGATGGAGTCGCCCACGGCCGCGACCGACTCCGGGCTGCGGTCCCACACCGGCGTCGGCGTGGGCTTCACCCGCCCGGTGCCCGTGCCGGCCGGCCCCGGCGCGTTCCCGCCGACGGCGTCACACCCCGTCAGACCCAGCACGGCCGCCGACAGCACGGCGAGCACGGCCAGTGAGCGGTGTCCGGTCTTCCGCATCCGCAGCTGATCCCTTCGTACTCGGCGACTGCCCCCTCCCATACAACGCGCGGGAGTTCCCGAGCGCGCGCGAAGGGGCCCTCCAGCCCCGTACAGGCGTCCTGCCGGGTGAATGGCAGGCGTTTCACGGCATCGGGACCGACGGTACGTCACACTCCTTGCGCCGCCGCACGGTAGCCTCGCCATCAACGTGGCTGCCCGCCACTGCCGTCCGACAGTTCGCAAGATGTCCCGCTCAGCCCGGAGGTCCCGGTGACGACACGTGGAGTTCTGTACGTGCACTCCGCGCCGCGCGCGCTGTGCCCACACGTCGAGTGGGCCGTCGCCGGGGTGCTCGGCACGCGCGTCAACCTCGACTGGATCCGGCAGCCCGCCGCACCCGGCACCTGGCGCTCGGAGTTCTCCTGGCAGGCCGAGGTGGGCACCGCCTCCAAACTCGCCTCCGCGCTGCGCGGCTGGCAGATGCTGCGCTTCGAGGTGACCGCCGAGCCCTGCCCCACCGCCGAGGGCGAGCGCTACAGCTGCACCCCCGACCTCGGCATCTTCCACGCCGTCACCGGCATCCACGGCGACATCCTGATCCCGGAGGACCGCCTGCGCGCGGCCCTGACCCGCAGCCAGCGCGGCGAAACGGACCTGGAAGCCGAACTCACCAAACTCCTCGGCAAGCCCTGGGACGACGAACTCGAACCCTTCAGATACGCAGGCGAGGGCGCCCCGGTCCGCTGGCTCCACCAGGTGGTCTGACAACCGTGGCCTGAAAACGCCGCGAGCTGCAACCCCCATGGCCGCGGGGCCGTATCGATGTGCGGCTCCCGCCGCGCGGGCGCGACCGGTCACTGAAAACGCCGCGAGCTGCAACTCCCCAG
>NZ_JBEPBM010000020.1:15101-151597 GCF_040299205.1 Streptomyces sp. NPDC000983
CAGGGCCGCGGGGCTGTATCGATGTGCGGCTCCCGCCGCGCGGGCGCGACCGGTCACTGAAAACGCCGCGAGCTGCAACTCCCCAGGGCCGCGGGGCTGTATCGATGTGCGGCTCCCGCCGCGCGGGCGCGACCGGTCACTGAAAACGCCGCGAGCTGCAACTCCCCAGGGCCGCGGGGCCGTATCGATGTGCGGCTCCCGCCGCGCGGGCGCGACCAGCCACAACGCGACCCGCACCCGACCCACAACCCCCACACGGAACGACGATGGCCCGGACCCCCGAAGGGGACCCGGGCCATCGCCGCACGGCAAGAAATCAGACCGTACGGAACGCCAGAACCACGTTGTGCCCACCAAACCCGAACGAGTCGTTCAGCGCGGCGATCCGCCCCTCGACAGGCAGCTTCCGAGCCTCCCCGCGAACAACGTCCGCATGCGCCTCGGCCTCGGGATCGAGGTTCTCCACATTGATGGTCGGCGGAGCCACCCGGTGGTACAGCGCGAGCACGGTCGCAACCGTCTCGACCCCACCGGCACCCCCCAGCAGATGCCCCGTCATCGACTTCGTCGCGGACACCGCCATGTGATCGGCGTCGTCACCGAACACCTTCCGCAGAGCCTTCAGCTCCGCGATGTCACCGGCAGGCGTGGACGTGGCGTGCGCGTTGACGTGCACGATCTCCGCCGGATCCAGATCCGTCCGCTCCAGCAGGTTCTGCAGGGCGTGGCTGATGCCGCGCCCCTCCGGCTCCGGCTGCACGATGTCGTGGCCGTCCGCGGAGATGCCCTGGCCGACCGCCTCGGCGTACACCCGGGCACCGCGCGCGGCGGCGTGCTCGGCGGACTCCAGGACGACGACACCGGCACCCTCGCCGAGGACGAAACCGTCCCGGGCGACGTCGTAGGGGCGCGAGGCACCCTGGGGGTCCTCGTTGTTCTTGGACATCGCCATCATGTTGCCGAACGCGGCGATGGGCAGCGGGTGGATCGCCGCCTCGGTGCCGCCGGCGACGACCACGTCGGCACGGCCGGAACGGATCATCTCGATGGCGTAGCCGATGGCCTCGGCGCCCGAGGCGCACGCGGAGACCGGCGTGTGCACGCCCGCACGGGCGCCCACGGCCAGACCCACGTTCGCGGAGGGGCTGTTCGGCATCAGCATCGGCACGGTGTGCGGGGAGACGCGGCGTACGCCCTTCTCCTTCAGCACGTCGTACTGGTCGAGCAGGGTCGTGACGCCACCGATGCCGGAGGCGATGACCGCACCGAGCCGGTCGGGGTCGACGTTCGCGTCATCGCCCGCCTTGTCGGTGAAACCGGCGTCCGCCCAGGCCTCCTTGGCCGCGATCAGCGCGAACTGCGCCGAGCGGTCCAGACGCCGGGCCTGCGGGCGGGGGATCACCTCGGTCGGCTCCACGGCGACCGGTGCGGCGATCCTGACCGCCTGGTCGGCGGCCCATTCCTGCTCCAGGGGCCGGACGCCGGAACGTCCGGCGACGAGGCCCTCCCAGGTAGAGGCCGCGTCGCCACCCAGCGGTGTGGTTGCGCCGATACCGGTGACGACCACGGTGCGATTGGTCGAGCTCACGGGAATTCTTTCTCCAACGGGATACGAGGATTCAGCGGCGCCACCGCCGGGTGGCGGGGCCGGGCACATCCGGCCTAAGCGGAGACTCAGGCCTGGTGCTTGAGGATGTAGTCGGTCGCGTCGCCGACCGTCTTGAGGTTCTTGACGTCCTCGTCCGGGATCTTGACGTCGAAGCGCTCTTCGGCGGCGACGACGACCTCGACCATGGACAGGGAGTCGACGTCCAGGTCGTCGGTGAAGGACTTGTCCAGCTGGACGTCCTCGACCGGGATGCCGGCGATCTCGTTCACGATGTCGGCGAGACCGGCGACGATCTCTTCCTGAGTGGCGGCCATGTCGGGCGCTCCTTCGTAGATGTATCAGAGGGTGTGGCGGTGATTCCGTAACGGACCGACACGATGATCCGGCACGGAGTGCCTAGGGGAGGGTAACGACAGTGGCGGCGTACACGAGACCCGCCCCGAAGCCGATGACGAGCGCGGTGTCGCCGCTCTTCGCCTCGCCGGTCGCCAGAAGCCGCTCCATAGCGAGCGGGATCGAGGCGGCCGAGGTGTTGCCGGTGGTGCGCACATCACGGGCGACCGTGACGTGCTCCGGCAGTTTCAGCGTCTTCACCATCGAGTCGATGATCCGCTCGTTGGCCTGGTGGGGAATGAAGACGTCCAGGTCGTCCGGGCTGATTCCGGCCGCGTCCAGCGCCTGCTGGGCGACCTTCGCCATCTCGAACACGGCCCAGCGGAACACCGCCTGGCCCTCCTGCGTGATCGCAGGGAACTTGTCGACCTCGCCGTTGCGGTAGTCCGTCCACGGCACGGTCTGCTTGATCGTCTCGGACTTGTCGCCCTCGGAGCCCCAGACGGTGGGGCCGATGTGGGGTTCCTCGGCGGGACCCACGACCACCGCGCCGGCGCCGTCGCCGAACAGGAAGGCCGTCGCGCGGTCCTCCAGGTCGGTCAGGTCGCTCAGCCGCTCCACGCCGATGACGAGGACGTACTCCGCGCTGCCCTCGACGATCATGCCCTTGGCCAGGGTGAGGCCGTAGCCGAAGCCCGCGCAGCCGGCCGAGATGTCGAAGGCGGCGGCCTTCGCGGTGCCGAGCCTGTCGGCGATCTCGGTGGCGACGGCCGGGGTCTGCTTGAAGTGCGAGACGGTCGAGACGATCACGCCGCCGATCTGCTCGGCGGTGATCCCGGCGTCGGCGATGGCCTTGCCGGACGCCTCCAGCGACATGGCGGCGACGGTCTCCTCGTCGTTCGCCCAGTGCCGGGTCTCGATGCCGGAGCGCGAGCGGATCCATTCGTCGGACGAGTCGATCGTCTCGAGGATCACCTCGTTGGGCACGACCCGGGTGGGGCGGTAGCCGCCCACGCCCAGGATGCGCGCGAACGGGGCGCCCTTGCTGGGCCTGATCTTCGACATGCTGCTCGGCTCCTTCTCAGGCACTGTGCTCTGCGATGAGCTCGCGAGCCGCGTCGAGGTCGTCGGGGGTCTTCAGGGCGAGCGTCGCCACGCCCGGCAGGGCGCGCTTGGCCAGGCCGGTCAGGGTGCCGCCCGGGCACACCTCCAGCAGCGCCGTGACGCCGAGCTCCTTGAAGGTCTCCATGCACAGGTCCCAGCGGACCGGGTTGGCGACCTGGCCGACCAGCCGGTCCAGCACCTCGGCGCCGGTGGCGACGGTACGGCCGTCCTTGTTGGAGACGTAGGTGAGCGTCGGGTCGGCGGCGGACAGCTCCTTGGCGGCCACGGCCAGCGCGTCCACGGCGGGTGCCATGTGGTGCGTGTGGAAGGCGCCGGCGACCTTCAGCGGAACGACCTTGCGCACGCCCTCGGGCTTGTCCTCGGCGAGCGCGGCGAGCTGCTCCATGGTGCCCGCGGCCACGATCTGACCGGCGCCGTTGATGTTCGCCGGGGTCAGACCGAGCTTCTCCAGGTGCGCGACGGAGACGTCGGGGTCGCCGCCGAGCAGCGCCGACATCCCGGTCTCGGTGATCGCGGCGGCCTCGGCCATCGCCAGACCCCGGGTGCGTACGAGGGTCAGCGCGGCGGTGTCGTCGAGCACGCCCGCGAAGGCGGCCGCGGTGATCTCACCGACGCTGTGGCCGGCGACGGCGCCGGGGGTGATGTCACCCAGTGCCGCGGCGGACAGGATTCCGGCGGCGACCAGCAGCGGCTGGGCCACCGACGTGTCCCGGATCTCGTCCGCGTCGGCCTTGGTGCCGAAGTGGACGAGATCGAGGCCGACGGCGTCGGACCAGGCGGCGACGCGGTCGGCCGCGCCGGGCAGGTCGAGCCAGGGGGTCAGGAAGCCGGGCGTCTGGGCGCCCTGGCCGGGAGCGACGAGTACGAGCACTCTCACACTCTCTCTTGGGGACGGCCACGGCCGCCCGTGGGGACAGGGACGAAGAACAGCAGGGGGTTTTGTGGGCCCCCGACAAAAGCCTAGGGCTGAAGATCGCCGTCGACGAGACGTCCCAGGATGAGTGCGATCCGCAGCGTGAACGCGGAGCGTACATCGGAAGGCGACCAGCCGGTGACGTCAGTCACACGTCGAAGCCGGTAGCGCACGGTGTTGGGGTGAACGAAGAGCATCCGGGCGGCGCCCTCCAGGCTGCTCGCCTGCTCCAGGTAGACCGAGAGGGTCTCCAGCAGAGCGGACCCGGCTTCTTCGAGTGGTCTGTAGATCTCCTCCACCAACTGCTCGCGGGCGCTGGGATCCCCGGCGATGGCACGTTCCGGAAGCAGGTCGTCCGCCAGGACCGGGCGAGGTGCGTCCTGCCAGGCGGAACACGCCTTCAGCCCGGCGGCCGCGGCCTGCGCGGAGCGGGTGGCGGCGAGCAGGTCCGGCACGATCGGCCCGGCCACCACGGGGCCGGCGGCGTAGGGCCCGATCAGCGACTTGGCGACGGCGAGGGGGTTGTCGCTGCCGCCGGCGATGACGACGAGCCGGTCCCCGAGGACACCGGTCAGCACCTGGAGCTTGGCGTGCCGGGCGGCGCGCCGGATGGCCTCGACGGTCAGCTCCGAGTCCCCGTCGGGGGCCGTGCCGAGGACGACGCACACGTGTTCGGGGGAGTTCCAGCCGAGCGCGGCGGCCCGGGAGACCGCGCCCTCGTCGGCCTCGCCGCTGAGCACGGCGTTGACCACGAGGGACTCCAGGCGGGCGTCCCAGGCACCGCGTGCCTCGGCGGCCTGGGCGTAGACCTGGGCGGTCGCGAAGGCGATCTCACGGGCGTAGACGAGCAGGGCCTCACGGAGCACGGACTCGTCGCCGGGGGCCGCCACCTCGTCGATGGCGGACTCCATCACCTCGATCGTCGTCCGCACCATCTCCACGGTCTGGCGCAGCGTGATCGCCCGGGTCAGCTCCCGGGGCGCGGTGCCGAAGACGTCGGTGGAGATGGCCTGCGGGGCGTCGGGATGCCGGAACCACTCCGTGAAGGCCGCGATGCCGGCCTGCGCGACGAGACCGATCCAGGAACGGTTCTCCGGGGGCATGACCCGGTACCACGACAGCGTCTCGTCCATGCGCGTGATGGCCGCGGCGGCGAGACTGCCGGACGACTTCTCCAGCCGCTTCAGCGTCGCGGCGTGCGCATGGGCGCCGTGCGCTGCGGCTTCGGGCTTGGTGGCTTCGGGTTCGGGCACGGGGACAAGACTGCCTTATCCGGACGGGAGCATGCGCTGGCGGGGTCTACGGTGGTCGGGTGACGGACGTACGGCGCGCCGACGAGCGCTATCCAGGGGGCGACCCGGCGGCGGGCATCGAGTCCCGGCACGCCTTCTCCTTCGGCGCCCACTACGACCCCGGCAACCTCCGCTTCGGCGCGATGATCGCCTGCAACGAGGAGCGGCTGGCACCCGGTGCCGGGTTCGACGAGCACCCCCACAGTCACACGGAGATCGTGACGTGGGTGGTGGAGGGCGAGCTGACGCATCGGGACTCGCGCGGAAACGAGACCCTGGTCCGGCCCGGCGACGTGCAGCGGCTCAGCTCCGCGGGGGGTGTCCGGCACGTGGAGCGCAACGACGGGGCGGGGCCGCTCGTCTTCGTCCAGACCTGGCTGGCCCCGCTCTCCCCGGGTGGCGATCCGGGGTACGAGATCGTCCGCGGTATCGCCGACTCCACGCCGTACGCCGTCCCCGAGGCGGGCACGCTGCTCCATGTCCGCCGCCTCGCCCCCGGCGAACGCACCGCGGTCCCCGACGCGCCGTACGTCTACGTCCACCTGGTCCGCGGCGAACTCCGCCTCGCTGACCGGACCCTGTCCCCGGGTGACGCGGCCCGCCTCACGGCCCCCAAGGACATGGAAGCCGTGGCAACGACAGCGTCAGAACTCCTCCTCTGGGAAATGACCTGACCTCGCCCCGGCGGGGGCGAAGGAAAAGGCGGTCGGAGATTCAGGCGCGGAGGTCTGCGAGGAGCGCGTCCGTGAGGACCGGCCACGCCTCGGCCGCCCACGGGCCGAAGGCCCGGTCCGTCAGGGCCACGCACGCGCACCCGGCGTCAGGGTCCACCCACACAAACGTCCCGGACTGACCGAAGTGACCGAAGGTCCGAGGCGAGGACGAACCACCGGTCCAGTGCGGAGACTTCCCGTCCCGGATCTCGAACCCCAGCCCCCAGTCATTGGGATTCTGATGCCCGTACCCCGGCAGAACCCCCTTCGTCCCCGGAAACTGCACACTCATCGCCGCGGCCACGGTCCGGGCGTCGAGCAGCCGAGGAGCCTGCACCTCCGCCGCGAACAGCAGCAGATCCCCGACCGTGGACACCCCGTCCTTGGCCGGCGACCCCTCCAGCGACGTCGACGTCATGCCCAGCGGCTCCAGCACCGCCTGCCGCAGATACTCCCCGAACGGGATCTCCGTCGCCTTGGCGATATGGTCCCCGAGCTGCTCGAACCCGGCGTTGGAGTACAGCCGCCGCTCCCCGGGCGAGGCCAGCACCCGGTGCTCGTCGAAGGCCAGCCCCGAGGTGTGCGCGAGCAGATGCCGCACCGTCGACCCCTCGGGCCCGGCGGGCTCGTCGAGTTCGACCGCACCCTCCTCGTAGGCGACGAGCGCGGCGTACGCGGCGAGCGGCTTGGTGACCGAGGCGAGCGGGAACCGGTGCCCGACCGGCCCGCGGGTGCCCACGACCGTGCCGTCCGCCCGCACCACACCCGCCGCGGCGGTGGGCACGTCCCAGTTGTCGATCAGTGAAAGGCTCTGCAAGGACATGCCGGTGAGCCTAAGCGGCTCACAGGCCCAGCCGCATCGAGGGGTCCGTGTCCCGGGTGAAGCCGAGCGAGGCGTAGAGCGGCTCGGCGTCCGGGGAGGCGGTGAGCATGACGTACCCGGCGCCCCGCTCGCGGAACCAGCCCAGCAGCTCCTCCACGCACGCGCGCGCGTACCCCCGGCGCCGCGCCCCGGGGTCGGTGGCGACGCTGAAGACGTAGCCGATCAGCCCGTGCGGATTGCCGGCCCGACCGATCCGGTACTCCAGCGACCCCGCGGCGAGCGCCGCCAACTCGCCCGGCTGCTCGGGGTGGTCGACCACGAACGCCGCGAACGACCCCTCCGGAGAGGCGAGTCGGTCCCGCAGGACCGGCAGGGACTCGGCGTGCCAGTCCGTCGTACCCGGCGCGGGCGCCAGCGAATCGATCATCACCTGGCGCAGGCGCAGCACTTCGGCGGCGTCCTCGGTCGTGGCACGGCGTACGGGACTCATGTCCGGCACGCTAACCACGGTGATCACGCCATGTCCCGTGGTTTTCTCCCTCATTCGCTTGCTTGGAGCGCACTCCAAGGCCATAGCGTTGAGCGCATGACGGTGATGGAGACCACGGGTACCAGGACCGACACCTGCGCGGGGCCGCCGAGCCCCGACCGGCGCCCGGACGGCCAGGACAGCTACACGATCAGCGAGGTCGCCGCGTTCACCGGTCTGACCGCGCACACCCTGCGCTGGTACGAGCGCATCGGCCTGATGCCGCACATCGACCGCTCGCACACCGGGCAGCGCCGCTACAGCAACCGCGACCTCGACTGGCTCGACCTGGTCGGCAAGCTCCGCCTCACCGGCATGCCGGTCGCCGACATGGTGCGCTACGCCGAACTGGTGCGCGAGGGCGACCACACCTACGACGCGCGGTACGAACTGCTGGAGGAGACCCGCCGGGACGTGCTGACCCGGATCGCGGAACTCCAGGACACGCTCGCCGTGCTCGACCGCAAGATCGCTTTCTACGGCGACGCCGGGCGCGCCCTGGCGTCGGAGAGGCCCCGATGACCGAGAACAGCAGGATCGCGACCGCACGCCTGGGCGACACCGGCCCCGAGACCGGGGTGCAGGGCCTCGGCTGTATGGGCATGAGCTTCGCCTACGGCCCCTCGGACGCGAAGGAGTCCAGGGCCACCCTGGAGCGCGCGCTCGAACTGGGCGTCACCCTGTACGACACGGCGGACGCCTACGGCGCCGGGGAGAACGAGACCTTCCTGTCGCCGTTCTTCCGGGCCCACCGCGACGAGGTCGTCGTCGCCACCAAGTTCGCCCTGTCGATCCCGCCGGGCGAACCGACGCGCCGGGTCATCCGCAACGACACGCCCTACATCCGCCAGGCCGTCGAGGCGAGCCTGAAGCGCCTGGACGTGGAGGTCATCGACCTCTACTACATGCACCGCCGGGATGTGAACGTGCCGATCGAGGAGACGGTCGCCGTCATGGCCGAGTTGGTCCGCGAGGGCAAGGTCAAGCACCTGGGTCTGAGCGAGGTCACGGCCGCCGAACTGCGGGCCGCGCACGGCGTGCACCCCATCGCCGCCGTCCAGTCGGAGTGGTCGCTGTTCAGCCGGGACATCGAGGCCCAAGTGGTGCCCGCCGCACGGGAGCTGGGCGTGGCGCTGGTGCCGTACTCCCCGCTGGGCCGGGGCTTCCTCGCCGGGTCCTTCGGGTCGGCGGACGACCTCACCGACGGCGACTTCCGCCGTCAGCAGCCCCGGTTCACCGGCCACAACGCCACGGCCAACGCGGCCCTGCTGGCCCCCGTCCGCAAGGTCGCCGAGTCGCACGGCGCCTCCGTGGGGCAGATCGCCCTGGCCTGGGTGCAGCAGCGGGCGGCGGTCCACGGTCTGCCGGTCGTACCGATCCCCGGCACCCGCAGGCCCGGCCGGGTCGAGGAGAACACCGCCGCCACCCGGATCGAACTGACCACCGACGAACTGGCGTTGCTCGACCCGATCGCCCAACAGGTCGCGGGGGACCGGTACGCGGACATGACCTTCACCTCCGCCGGCCGGGAGTGACCCGGTCGGCGGACGGGAGCGCTCCGGACGGCTACCGGGAGTGACCCGGTCGGCGGCCCCTACAGCTCCGCGAGCAACTCCGCCTTCTTCATGGAGAATTCGTCATCGGTGACCAGCCCGGCCCGGTGCAGTTCCCCCAGGTGGCGGATGCGTTCGGCGATGTCCGCCGGGTCCCGGCGCGGCGCGGCCACCGCCGGGACCGTGGTCGCCGCCGGGACGGCCGGTCCCGCCGCGCGCACCGCGGCCAGCACCGACGCCGCGAACGGCAGCGACTCGTGGACCGGACCGTAGCCGAGGCCGAACACCACGGCCCCCGGATCCTGGTCCACCTGGGCCGGGCCGCTCTCACCGCGCCGCAGCAACCGCAGATGCCCCTCGAAGACCTCGGGGGAGCGCCACTCGACGCCGCACAGGTCGCCGATCGCGAACGACTGGTCCCCCGCCTTCCACTTCGCCGAGGACGCCCCCGTCCAGAACCACCGGAAGGAGACCGTGCGCCCGTCGAAGGACGCCTTGGCGTCGTACGCCTTGAACGCCCGCGGCGCCTCGGGCGCCGCCACCAGGAACCGGTCCGCGGGGCCGGACTCCTTGAGCTGCGCGCCCAGTTCGTCGGCGTAGTACTCGGCGAGGGTCTCCCGCTCGGCCGGCAGCACCAGCCGGTAGGGGTCGCAGCCCTCCTTCAACTGCCCGTCGGCCGCTTCCATCAGAGGATCGGCCCCGGGCCGGGGGTGCGCCCGCAGCACCACGGTCCCGCGCTTGCCGGGATCGAGGGTCACCGCGGAGAGCGCGGCCAGCGGTACCCGCCGCTCGCCGAGCGCCTGGAGCAGCTTCGGTGTCCGGATCCCCCGTTCGTAACGGATGAGCACGGAGTCGGACTCGAACTCCCAGGCGGCATGAAATCCGGCCAGTACGTCACCCATGCGGCTCATCGTATGCGGCACGCGCTCCTCCGTCGCCTCCTCGCGCAGACCGTACTTTCTGCGCTCTCTACGCGCGTCCGTCCGTCGTGGTGGCGGACAAACCCTCCCGGCATCCTTCGTCGTCGCCCCCGCAGTGCACCGCGTCATACGCGCCAACCCCGATCCCGGCGAGGTTGCGCACGCTGTCCGTGCCCGGCTCGAAGTACCCGCTGTGCCCCTCGGCGTCCGCCGCCGACAGCA
Source organism: Streptomyces sp. NPDC000983 (assembly GCF_040299205.1). Lineage (NCBI taxonomy): Bacteria > Bacillati > Actinomycetota > Actinomycetes > Kitasatosporales > Streptomycetaceae > Streptomyces > Streptomyces sp. NPDC000983. Next base: position 25,134 of record NZ_JBEPBM010000020.1, read on the forward strand.
CCCGCGCCCCGAACGCCGAGGACATCGGATCGGCGCCGTGGCCGAGCCCGCCGAGCTCCAGGTACGGAACGTCCTGGATCCAGTCGTCGGCGTCCCGCATCGCCCACACCCGCGCCGAGGTGCCCAGGTTGGCCGCCTTGGAGACCCGCATGCCGGGGCTGCCGGCGACCGCGATGTCCTGGACCCGGCCGGGCAGGGTGTGCGCGGCGACACCGCAGACCACCGAGCCGTAGCTGTGGCAGAACAGCGACACCGGGGCGCCGCCGGGCAGGGCGCGCACCAGCGCGTTCAGCCGTACGGCGCCGTTCTCGGCGCGGGTCGCGGTGGCCGAGTCCAGACCGAGGCCGCCGGGCGCGGTGTAGTCCGCCCAGGCGATCACGGCGGTGGGGGTGGCCGGGGCGGCGGCGCGCTCGGCCGCGTACAGCGACTGGGCCATGCCGACCGGCGCCGAGTACTTGCGGTAGGTCCGCTGGAAGGTGAGCAGGTCGGTGTCGACACCGGGGACGACCACCGAGACCCGCTCGGCCCGGTCGAGGTCGCCGAAGACCTCGGCGACCCGTCCCGAGCCCGCCGGGTCGAACGCCAGGATGTTCCGGCCGGGGCTCATCAGCTCCTCGTACCGGTGCATCCGACGGCCGGCCGCCTGCTGCCCCTCGGGCGTCAGCCGCTTGTCGTGCATCCGTTTCAGCTCGACCTTGCGGGCCTGGAGCAGCGCGACCCGGTTGGCCCGGTAGCGCAGCCCCACGGGGGCGCCGTTCATGTTGCCGACCGCGAGCGGATAGCGGCGCACCAGGGCGGAGCTCTGGTCAGCGGTGAGCGAGGCGAAGAAGGACGCCAGCCGGGCCGGGGCCGACTCCGGGTCGGGCAGCCGGTGCCCGGCTATCCGGCCGTGCTCCCAGGCGGAGAGCGAGAGCTGAAGCGGGGGAGTGGTGCGCTGGTTGCGCAGCGCGGTCCAGCCGGTGGTCGCCAGCATGACGAACACCACGGCCAGCGCGAGCAGTGCGCGCCAGACGTTCAGCTGCGGGGAGGTGTCGAAGGAAGTCACTGGGAGGACACACTAGGAGAACGAACGAGTCTCCCGTTAACCGAGTGACGGGTATCACGTTTCGCGCCAGCTCTCGGTGAGAGCGGGGCCCACCTGCTCCAGGTAGGCGATGGTCAGCCGACGGATGCCGTCCAGGCTGAAGTCCTCTCCCATGCTCCACTGGCGCTCGGTCACCCGCATCACCCCGCCGAACACCGCCACCGCCAGCCGCGGTCGCGGATCGGCGTCCACGTCCAGGCCCTCGCGCTCCGCCAGCACCCGGGCGATCCGCTCCTCGGTCTCCGCCGAACGCCGCAGGTGGGCGGCGAGGAGGACGGGCGTGGACTCCACGACCCGGTACATCCGCAGGTACAGCTCCACCGGGACGACCGACTCGATGACGTCGTTGAGCCCGTCCCAGCCCTCGACCACGGCCTGGCGCAGCGCCTGCATCGGCGGCTCGCCGGGCGGCCGCAGCCGTACCGCCTCCACGTAGTGCGCCTCCGTCATCGCCTGGACGGCGAAGGCGGCCTCCTCCTTGCTGGCGAAGTAGCGGAAGAAGGTCCGCTGGGAGACCTCGACGGCGTCGGCGATGTCGTCGACCGTCGTCTCCTCGTACCCCCGGGTGGTGAACAGGCGCAGTGCCGCCAGCAGCAGTGCGTCCCGAGTGCGCTGTTTCTTCCGTTCGCGCAGAGTTTGCATATCCGTCAGTTACCGACTTGTGAATCCGTTTGTCAATTGTCAGAGGCTGTCACTAGCCTCGGCGGCATGACTAGTCAGACCGTCGTCGACAAGGCGCCCCAGGACGCCGTCCCGCCCTCCGGGCTCCGCGGGCATCCCTGGTTCACGCTCATAACCGTCGCCGTGGGCGTGATGATGGTGGCGCTGGACGGCACCATCGTGGCCATCGCCAACCCGGCCATCGCCGACGACCTCGGCGCCACCTTCGCCGAGGTGCAGTGGATCACCAACGCGTACTTCCTCGCCCTCGCGGTCTCCCTGATCACCGCGGGCAAGCTCGGTGACCGCTTCGGCCACCGGCAGACCTTCCTCGTGGGGGTCGTCGGCTTCGCCGCCGCCTCCGGCGCGATCGGTCTGTCCGACAGCATCGCGTTCGTCGTCGCCTTCCGCGTGCTCCAGGGCCTCTTCGGCGCCCTGCTGATGCCGGCCGCGCTCGGCCTGCTGCGGGCGACCTTCCCCGCCGAGAAGCTCAACATGGCCATCGGCATCTGGGGCATGGTCATCGGCGCCTCCACCGCGGGCGGTCCGATCCTCGGCGGTGTCCTCGTCGAGCACGTCAACTGGCAGTCGGTGTTCTTCATCAACGTGCCGGTCGGTGTCCTCGCCCTCGTGCTCGGCGGGCTGATCCTGCTGGACCACCGTGCCGAGAACGCCCCGCGCTCCTTCGACCTGCTCGGCATCGCGCTGCTCTCGGCCGCGATGTTCTGCCTGGTGTGGGCGCTCATCAAGGCGCCGGAGTGGGGCTGGGGCGACGGGCTGACCTGGAGCTTCATCATCGGGTCCGTGGTGCTGTTCCTGGCCTTCGCCTTCTGGGAGACGAAGGTCAAGGAGCCGCTGATCCCGCTCGCGCTGTTCCGCTCGGTGCCGCTGTCGGCCGGTGTGGTGCTGATGGTCCTGATGGCCATCGCGTTCATGGGCGGCCTGTTCTTCGTGACGTTCTACCTCCAGAACGTGCACGGCATGAGCCCGATCGACGCGGGTCTGCACCTGCTGCCGCTCACCGGAATGATGATCGTCGGCTCGCCGCTCGCGGGCGCCATGATCACCAAGTTCGGCCCGCGGGTGCCGCTGGCCGGCGGCATGGCCCTGACGGCCATCGCCATGTACGGCATGTCCACGCTGGAGACGGACACCGGCAGCGGCGTCATGTCCGTCTGGTTCGCCCTGCTGGGCCTCGGCCTCGCGCCGGTCATGGTCGGCGCCACCGAGGTCATCGTCGGCAACGCCCCCATGGAGCTGTCCGGTGTCGCCGGCGGTCTCCAGCAGGCCGCGATGCAGATCGGCGGCAGCCTCGGTACGGCCGTGCTGGGCGCCGTGATGGCCTCCAAGGTCGACAGCGACCTCGCCGGGAACTGGACCGACGCCGGGCTGCCCGCGCTGACCCCGGCGCAGGAGGCCCAGGCCTCCGAGGCGGTTCAGGTCGGTGTGCCACCGGTGGCCCCGGGCACCCCGGACGCCGTCGCCGCGAAGATCACCGAGGTCGCGCACGACACCTTCATCTCCGGCATGAGCCTGGCCTCGCTGGTCGCGGCGGGTGTGGCGGCGGTGGCCGTCGCGGTCGCGTTCCTGACCAAGCGCGGCGAGAACGCCGGGGCCGGAGCGGGCGCCGCGCACATCTGACCCGGTTCCCGACGAGGCCGCTTTTCGCTCATCAGGGTGACAGAGCTAAAGATTCCTCGTCCCCGGCACGCGCCGCAGGTCACAGTGGGTCAAGCCCTCCGTACGGCATAGAGGGGGCGACGGGTGCTGCGGCGCGCTGCCGGAGGGGGACAGCGCGCCCGGCAGCCCGTAGGCATAGCCGCTGGGTACGGGGTTACCCGAACCAGGAACCGAATCCAACGAATCGACGGTTCCCGGGAGTTGAGAAACCCATGGCGGGCTTCGGAAACGGAACGCGCAGGTACCCCCGCACACGTGGCCGGATGAGGTCACGGTCCGGGCCGGATCGCGCGACCCTCGGCATCATCGGAACCATCTGCGCGGTCGCCGGCTTCTTCACGCTGGGCATCGTCCTCGGCCCGGCGGCCATGATCTGCGGCTGGCTCGCGATGAACCGAACCTGGTCCGGATCCCGCCCTCTCCCGGCAGTGATAGCCCTGATCCTGGGCGCGATCGACACGCTACTGGCCCTGATCCTGCTCACCAGCACGACGCCCACGGGCTTCGGCCCGTTCTAGCCCCGGGCGTGCCGTGTGATCCGGTCGTGGGGTGACTGCGGGTCCGCCGTGACCGATCGCGCAGTTCCCCGCGCCCCTGGGTGGGACCACCCGGGCCGCATTCAAGAACCACTGCCGCCCAGCCAAGGCCACTGACCCAGGCCCACGCCAGGCACATCAGGGGCGCGGGGAACTGCGCGACCATCCCCCACCGGTCGATGGCCGACCGACGACGGCCGCACCACGCACATCAGGGGCGCGGGGAACTGCGCGATCAACCCCCATCGGCCGGTGGTCGACCGACGACGGCTGCACTACGCACCTCGGGGGCGCGGGGAACTGCGCGATCGGCCACGGCGGACCCGCGGCCGCCCCACGCCGGACCACCCGGCGCCCCGGGCGTCTACGCCCGGTCCGGGGCGGCCGCCCCGGGAAGCGGCCCCGGAGGCGCAGGCACCGCGCCCACCGGCGGAGCCGCCCGCTGCGACAGCGCCGCCACCTCCGCCCGCAACTCCCGCACCTCCCGCGTCAGCAGCCGAATCGCCTCCGTCTGCCGCCGCTCCTCCTCGTCGTCCCGCTCGAAGCGCGCGATGAACCAGGCGGCGATGTTCGCCGTGACCACACCCAGCAGGGCGATGCCCGACAGCATCAGCCCGACCGCGAGGATCCGCCCCAGCCCGGTGGTCGGCGCGTGATCGCCGTAGCCCACGGTCGTCATCGTGGTGAACGACCACCACACGGCGTCACCCAGCGTCTTGATGTTCCCATCCGGCGCGTCCCGCTCCACGGACAGCACCGCGAGCGAGCCGAACATCAGCAGGCCGATCACCGTACCGACGACATACGTGGTCAGCCGGACCTGGGACGCCATCCGGGCCCGCCGGCCCACCAGCATCAGCGTCGACACCAGCCGCAACAGCCGCAGCGGCTGGATCAGCGGCAGCGCCACCGCGCACAGGTCGAGCCAGTGCCGCCGGGCGAAGTCCCACCGCCGCTCCGCCAGCCCCAGCCGCACCAGGTAGTCGACGGCGAACGCCGCCCACACCGTCCACTCCACGACCGCGCAGGCGCGGGTCAGGGACCGGCTCGCCGAGCTGTCCACGATCGGCACGGCGTAGGCCACGGCGAACAGCACCGCCAGCACCAGCAGTGGCCGTTGGGTGCGCCGCTCCCAGCGGACCTGCGCGGTTGTCTCCTTCATGCCCGCATCGTAGGAAACGGCGAAGGGCCGGGGGAGACGAACCCCCGGCCCTCCAGCCGTACCCGAGCGGTGCCGCAGGCCCGCTCTACGCGTCGCCGCCCGCGGCCCCGGGGTCAGCCGCCGAGACGTCCAGCAGCTGGTACCGGTCGATGGCCTGCTTCAGGGCCGAGCGGTCCACCTTGCCCTCCTTGGCCAGCTCCGTCAGCACGGCCAGCACGATCGACTGCGCGTCGATGTGGAAGTACCGCCGCGCCGCGCCCCGGGTGTCGGCGAAGCCGAACCCGTCGGCCCCGAGCGACTGGTACGTCCCGGGCACCCACCGCGCGATCTGGTCCGGAACCGACCGCATCCAGTCGGAGACGGCCACGAACGGGCCCTCGGCGCCGCCCAGCTTGCGCGTCACGTACGGCACCCGCTGCTCCTCCTCGGGGTGCAGCAGGTTGTGCTCCTCGCAGTCCACGGCCTCGCGCCGCAGCTCGTTCCAGGAGGTCGCCGACCAGACGTCGGCCTTCACGTTCCACTCCTCGGCGAGGATGCGCTGCGCCTCCAGCGCCCACGGCACCGCGACCCCGGAGGCGAGGATCTGCGCCGGGATCGACCCCGCGGTGCCCTCGCCGATCCGGTGGACGCCCTTGAGGATGCCCTCGACGTCCACGTTCTCCGGCTCGGCCGGATGCTGGATCGGCTCGTTGTAGACGGTCAGGTAGTAGAAGACGTCCTCGCCCGGCTTCCCGTCCGCCGTCGGGCCGTACATCCGCCGCAGACCGTCCTGCACGATGTGCGCGATCTCGTACGAGAAGGCCGGGTCGTAGGCCACACAGCCCGGGTTGGTCGAGGCCAGCAGCTGGGAGTGGCCGTCGGCGTGCTGGAGCCCTTCACCGGTCAGTGTCGTACGCCCGGCGGTCGCGCCCAGGACGAAACCGCGCGAGAGCTGATCCGCCATCTGCCAGAACTGGTCACCCGTGCGCTGGAATCCGAACATCGAGTAGAAGACGTAGACCGGGATCAGCGGCTCGCCGTGCGTGGCGTACGCCGAGCCCGCCGCGATCAGAGAGGCCGTGCAGCCGGCCTCCGAGATGCCGTCGTGCAGCATCTGCCCGTTCGGCGCCTCCTTGTACGCCAGCAGCAGCTCACGGTCCACCGACTCGTACTGCTGCCCGAGCGGGTTGTAGATCTTCGCACTCGGGAAGAAGGAGTCCATGCCGAAGGTGCGGTACTCGTCGGGCGCGATCAGCACGAACCGCTTGCCGATCTCCTTGTCCCGCATGAGGTCCTTCAGCAGGCGCACAAAGGCCATGGTCGTCGCGATGGACTGCTGACCCGAGCCCTTCTTCACGGTCGCGTACGTCTTGTCGTCCGGCAGGGCCAGCGGCTTCGCCCGCACGACACGCGTCGGGACGTACCCGCCGAGCGCCTGCCGGCGGTCGTGCATGTACTGGATCTCCTCGCTGTCCCGCCCCGGGTGGTAGTACGGCGGCGCGCCGGACTCCAGCTCCTTGTCGGAGATCGGCAGGTGCAGCCGGTCGCGGAAGCGCTTGAGGTCGTCGACCGTCAGCTTCTTCATCTGGTGCGTGGCGTTGCGGCCCTCGAAGTTCGGGCCCAGCGTCCAGCCCTTGATCGTCTTGGCCAGGATCACCGTCGGCTGGCCCTTGTGCGCCTTGGCCGCCGAGAACGCCGCGAAGATCTTCTTGTGGTCGTGGCCACCGCGGCCCAGGTGCAGGATCTGGTCGTCGGTCATCCCCTCGACCATCGCGCGCAGCCGGTGGTCGTCGCCGAAGAAGTGGTCACGGATGTACGCACCCGTCTCGGTGGCGTACGTCTGGAACTGCCCGTCCGGCGTGGTGTTCATCCGGTTGACCAGCACACCGTCCCGGTCCTGGGCCAGCAGCGGGTCCCAGCTGCGGTCCCAGACCAGCTTGATCACGTTCCAGCCGGCGCCCCGGAAGATCGACTCCAGCTCCTGGATGATCTTGCCGTTGCCGCGGACCGGGCCGTCCAGCCGCTGGAGGTTGCAGTTGACCACGAAGGTGAGGTTGTCCAGCCCTTCGCGCGCGGCGATGGACAGCTGGCCGAGCGACTCCGGTTCGTCCATCTCGCCGTCGCCGAGGAACGCCCACACCTGCGACCGGGAGGTGTCCGCGATGCCGCGCGCCTCCAGGTACCGGTTCATCCGCGCCTGGTAGATCGCGCCGATCGGGCCGAGGCCCATCGACACGGTCGGGAACTCCCAGAAGTCCGGCATCAGCCGCGGGTGCGGGTACGAGGACAGCCCGTTCGGGGCCTTGGACTTCTCCTGGCGGAACGCGTCCAGGTTCTGCTCGGTCAGCCGGTCCAGCAGGAAGGCGCGGGCGTAGATGCCCGGCGAGGCGTGCCCCTGGAAGAAGACCTGGTCACCGCCGTCGCCCTCGTCCTTGCCCCGGAAGAAGTGGTTGAAGCCCACGTCGTACAGGGAGGCGGAGGAGGCGAAGGTCGCGATGTGGCCGCCGACGCCGATGCCGGGGCGCTGGGCCCGGGAGACCATGACGGCGGCGTTCCAGCGGGTCGCGTTGAGGACCTTGCGCTCGATCTCCTCGTTGCCGGGGAAGAACGGCTCGGCCCTGGTCGCGATCGTGTTCACGTAGTCCGTGCTGCGCATCTCGGGCACGGCGACGCGCTTCTCGCGGGCCCGCTCGATCAGGCGGAGCATCAGGTAGCGGGCCCGCTCCCGGCCGCGCTCGTCCACGGCGGCGTCGAGGGAGTCGAGCCACTCCTGGGTTTCCTCGGGGTCGAAGTCAGGAACCTGACTCGGAAGGCCGCCAATGATGATCGGGTTGCGATCGGATCCGGAAGCCACGCTGTTCCTTACCTGTCGGAGGGCTGGGTTGACTGGCTTGCTTCGGGCTTGTTTCTGTGCTTGTCGCCGGGTTTGCTCTCCCGCACCGTCCCCATCGTGTACCTCGGGACGGCAAACGTCATCTCTTCCACCGGGTAATCCAAGCGTGGTCCCGAGGGAGGGTTCCCAAAAGCGCAAAGAGGGCAGAACGGTGTGGCGTGTGTCACCTTGGGTCGTGGTGGCATGACGGCAGTTGCGGTGACACGGCCCGGAACGTCACCGTTTCGGCGGTCTGAACGGCCGGGTACTTGCGCGATTCGCCCCGCCCGTGTGGACTACGGCCAATGCTTCGCGCACGCGCGTGGCTGAGACATTCCCGAGGACATGATCAGGAGGCAACCCGTGAGCGCGACCGCGGACCACGCGGAGGAGCGGACGAACCCTGCCGTAAGGCTGGGGTTCCAGCCCGAGCAGGTGGTCCAGGAGATCGGCTACGACGAGGACGTAGACCAGGAACTCCGCGAGGCCATTGAGGAAGTCATCGGCAGCGATCTCGTGGACGAGGACTACGACGACGTCGCCGATGCCGTGGTGCTGTGGTTCCGCGACGACGACGGCGACCTGACCGATGTGCTGGTGGACGCCACCACGTACATCGAGGAGGGCGGCTCGATCCTGCTGCTGACGCCGAAGACCGGCCGCGACGGCTACGTCGAGCCGAGCGACATCTCCGAAGCCGCCACGACGGCCGGACTGTCCGCTTCCAAGAGCGTCAGCGTCGGCAAGGACTGGAGCGGCAGCCGTCTGGTGACACCGAAGGCGGCGAAGTCCGCCAAGAAGTGACCCTCCCCCGGACACTCCGGACGGGCTGACTTCGGTCGGCCCGTCCGTGGCCCCTTCGCGATCACTGCGTAGGGTGGTCGTGGACCACCCGAACAGCCCCACCGAAGGGACACAGCCGGTATGGCCATCCAGGTCGGCGAAAAGGCCCCCGACTTCGAGCTCAAGGACAACCACGGCCGCACCGTGAAGCTCTCGGACTTCCGCGGCGAGAAGAACGTGGTGCTGCTCTTCTACCCGTTCGCCTTCACCGGTGTGTGCACCGGCGAGCTGTGCGAGCTGCGCGACAACCTGCCGAGGTTCGCGGACCGCGACACCCAGCTGCTCGCGGTCTCCAACGACTCCGTCCCCACCCTGCGCGTCTTCGCCGAGCAGGAGGGTCTGGAGTACCCCCTGCTGAGCGACTTCTGGCCGCACGGCGAGGTCTCCCGCGCCTACGGCGTCTTCGCCGAGGACAAGGGCTGCGCGGTGCGCGGCACCTTCGTCATCGACAAGGAGGGTGTCGTCCGCTGGACGGTCGTCAACGGCCTGCCGGACGCCCGCGACCTGAACGAGTACGTCGAGGCGCTCGACACCCTGTGATTCTTCGGTTCCAGGGCCTGCGTGCCACGGGAACCCCTCACTAGGATCGACACGTTGATCCGGTATCAAACGCATGGCGGGGCTCCCCGCCCATGGACATCAATGGAGGACTCGTGGGAGTCAGCCTCAGCAAGGGCGGCAACGTTTCGCTGACCAAGGAGGCCCCCGGGCTGACCGCGGTCATCATCGGTCTGGGCTGGGACGTCCGCACCACGACCGGTACGGACTTCGACCTGGACGCGAGCGCGCTGCTGCTCAACAACTCCGGCAAGGTCGCCAGCGACGCGCACTTCATCTTCTTCAACAACCTCAAGAGCCCCGACGGCTCCGTCGAGCACACCGGCGACAACATCACCGGTGAGGGCGAGGGCGACGACGAGCAGATCAAGGTCAACCTCGCCGGGGTCCCGGCCGAGGTCGAGAAGATCGTCTTCCCGGTGTCGATCTACGACGCCGAGAACCGCCAGCAGTCCTTCGGCCAGGTCCGCAACGCGTTCATCCGCGTCGTCAACCAGGCCGGCGAGGCGGAGATCGCCCGTTACGACCTCAGCGAGGACGCCTCCACCGAGACCGCCATGGTCTTCGGCGAGCTGTACCGGCACGGCGCGGAGTGGAAGTTCCGCGCCATCGGCCAGGGCTACGCCTCGGGCCTGCGCGGCATCGCGCAGGACTTCGGCGTGAACGTCTGACTCGGACCCGATCCGATCCGTCCGGCGCCGCACGGTTTGCGTGCGGCGCCGGACGCGCAGGGAAACAACCAAAGAGGCACGACCCGGGGAGGACCAGCATCATGGGCGTCACGCTCGCCAAGGGGGGCAATGTCTCCCTCTCCAAGGCCGCACCCAATCTGACCCAGGTGACGGTGGGTCTCGGCTGGGACGCGCGCTCCACCACCGGAGCCCCCTTCGACCTCGACGCCAGCGCGCTGATGTGCACCGGCGGACGGGTGATGGGGGATGAGTGGTTCATCTTCTACAACCAGCTCACGAGCCCGGACGGCTCCGTCGAGCACACCGGGGACAACCTCACCGGTGAGGGGGACGGCGACGACGAGTCGCTGGTGATCGACCTCTCCAAGGTGCCCGCCCAGTGCGACAAGATCGTCTTCCCGGTCTCGATCCATATGGCGGACGAGCGCGGCCAGACCTTCGGACAGGTCAGCAACGCGTTCATCCGCGTGGCCAACCAGGCCGACGGGCAGGAACTCGCCCGCTACGACCTCAGCGAGGACGCCTCCACCGAGACCGCGATGATCTTCGGCGAGGTCTACCGCTACCAGGGCGAATGGAAGTTCCGGGCCGTCGGGCAGGGGTACGCGTCCGGTCTGCGGGGCATCGCCCTCGACTTCGGGGTCAACGTCTCATAACGCGTTATGAGCAAAAACCCGGTCCGGGTGGGCCGCTGTAGGGGGCCGACTACACTTCGGCTTCAAAAGTTCGTAAAGCCGAGTACGGCGCGGGGGAGACCCTCCCCCACACTCCGTGTGGGAGGGGCCCCCAACACAGGATTGGGTAGCCAGTGGTTCTGAAAACCTTCGGCTGGTCGTTCGCGGTCACCGCGGCCGGCTTGGTCGCAGCGGTCCTCATCGGGGGGTGGACCGCGTTCGGCATCGTGGCGATCCTCTCGATCCTCGAGATCTCGCTGTCCTTCGACAACGCGGTGGTCAACGCCGGAATCCTGAAGAAGATGAGTGCCTTCTGGCAGAAGATCTTCCTCACCATCGGCATCCTGATCGCCGTCTTCGGCATGCGACTGGTCTTCCCCGTCGTCATCGTGGCGGTCAGCGCGTCGATGGGGCCGATCGAGGCCGTCGACCTCGCGTTGACCGACAAGGACCGTTACGAACAGCTCGTCACCGACGCCCACCCGTCGATCGCGGCCTTCGGCGGTATGTTCCTGCTGATGATCTTCCTCGACTTCATCTTCGAGGACCGGGACATCAAGTGGCTCGGCTGGATCGAGCGCCCGCTGGCCAAGCTGGGCAAGGTCGACATGCTCTCGGTCTGCATCGCGCTGATCGTGCTGCTGATCACCTCCATGACCTTCGCGACCCACGCGCATCTGCACGACGGCAGCGCGAACAAGGCAGAGACGGTTCTGCTCTCCGGTGTCGCCGGTCTGATCACGTACATGATCGTCGGCGGTCTCTCGGGCTACTTCGAGGACAAGCTGGAGGAAGAGGAGGAGCGCGAGCACGAGGCGGAGGAAGCGGCGGAGCGCGCGGGCAAGCCCCGCTCGGCGGTCGTCCTGGCCGGCAAGGCCGCGTTCTTCATGTTCCTCTACCTCGAGGTCCTGGACGCGTCCTTCTCCTTCGACGGCGTGATCGGCGCCTTCGCCATCACCAACGACATCGTGCTGATGGCGATCGGTCTGGGCATCGGCGCGATGTACGTCCGTTCGCTCACCGTCTACCTGGTCCGCCAGGGCACCCTGGACGACTACGTCTACCTGGAGCACGGCGCCCACTACGCCATCGGCGCCCTGGCCGCGATCCTGCTGATCACGATCCAGTACCAGATCAGCGAGATCATCACCGGTCTCATCGGTGTCGTCCTGATCGGCTGGTCCTTCTGGTCCTCGGTGCGCCGCAACCGCGCGCTCGCGGCGGCCGAGGGAAAAGCGGAAGCCTCGGACAAGACTGAGGTCTCGTCCGGGGTGTGACACTCCCTTGAGTGAGGAACGCTTCTGAACGGGGCGGCCGGGCCTTCCGGCCGCCCCTTCGGTCTGTCGACATGCGCGTGGGGGCGGGAATGGGCTTGTTGGACGGGCTGCTGTGGCGCGGACGTGCCGCGCAGTTCGACTCGGGGAGCGCGGCGAGCAACGCGATCGAGCTGACCAAACGGCACGGCCAGGTCTCGCTCACCAAGCAGGACGCGGCCACCGGCCATCTGCGGGTCAATCTGAACTGGCGCATGCGCAGCTCCGACATAGGCGGGCCGCAGCGGGAGAGCCTGCTGCGGCACCCGTTCAAGGCGCTGAAGCCTCCGGAGGTGGTCGGGCACAGCCAGAGCATGGTCAACGTCGACCTGGACCTCGGCTGCCTGTACGAGCTGGCCGACGGCACCAAGGGCGTCGTCCAGCCGCTCGGCGGCCTCCTGGGGGACATCAACGCGCCGCCGTACGTGAAGCTCAGCGGGGACGACCGGTTCGGCTCGGCGTCCGGCGAGACGATGTACGTCAACCTCGACCAGCGTGAGCACATCAAGCGGCTGCTGGTCTTCGTCTACATCTACGACCAGACACCGGCGTTCGACCGTACGCACGCGGTCGTCACGCTGTACCCGAGCAACGGGCCCCGGATCGAGATCGGGCTGGACGAGCGGCATCCGCAGGCCCGCTCCTGCGCGGTGGTGATGATCGAGAACGTGAAGGGCGAGATCGTCGTCCGCCGCGAGGTCAAGTTCGTCTACGGCTTCCAGGCCGAGCTGGACCGGCTGTACGGGTGGGGACTGCAGTGGGGGCGCGGCTACAAGGCGAAGGCGGACCGCTGACCCGCCCCCGCCCTGCCGCGCGAGGCGCTACCGCCCGATGAACTGCGGCCCCTGCGGGGGCAGCCGGAAGTCGCCGGCGGGGGCCGGGGCCACCGGCTGCGGGTAGCCGTAGCCGCCCTGGGGCGGCCGGGCGGCCGTCTGGGGGTAGCCGTACCCGGACTGCTGGGTGGTGGGCGGCGGCGCCTGCGGATAGCCGTAGGCGGGCTGCGGCGGGACCGTCGTCGTGGGCTGCTCCGGCGGCAGCGGCTGCGACCGGGGCTCCTCGGCGGGCTCCTGCCGGGGCTCCTGGGCGGCCATGCCCTCCGACTCGTCCACCGAGATCCCGAAGTCCGTGGCCAGGCCCTCCAGGCCGTTGGAGTAGCCCTCCCCGAGCGCCCGGAACTTCCAGCCCTCGCCCCGCCGGTACAGCTCGCCGCAGATCAGGGCCGTCTCCTCGCCCGTCTCCGGCTTGATGTCGAAGTGCAGCAGCGGCTCACCGTCGGCGACGGACGCGTCGTACAGCAGGATGCGCAGGGACCGTACGCGGTCGAACGCGGCTCCGTCGGCCGAAGCGACCAGGTAAATCTGGCTGACGTCGGGCTCGACACCGGCGAGATCTGTCTGGATCGTGTCGGTGAGGCCCTCGGTGACCCTTTTCTTGCCGAGTCGCCACACCTTCCCGGAGGGGTGCCGGGGCTGGTTGTAGAAAACGAAGTCCTCGTCGGATCGCACACGGCCGTCGGGACCGAGGAGCAGCGCCGAGGCGTCGACCTCCGGGACCCCCTGCCCGGGCGTCCAGCGGAGCACGGCACGTACGGTCGTGGCTTCGAGCGGGACGTTCGACCCCTTCAGCATCGCGTGCGTCATGCGGTCATCCTGCCCTCTCGGTCCTGATCACGACAACGCGGGGGTACATGATCGGTAAGGGGTGTCCGTGCCTGCGTTACCAGAAATTCATGCCCCACCGGAACCCCCGACATAGCTATCTACGTACTATTACCGGCCACCTGTGAACTGGTCACAGGCGGCGCTCAGCCACCACGGGGGAGTTCCATGCGTCATTTCGGGCACATCGCCCCTGAGGTGCGGCAGCGCCTCTTCCACCAGGAGCCGTGCGCCTTCGACGCCGACTCCCCGGCCCGGCTGCTCTCCGCGGCCCTGGGCGCCACCCTGTACAGCCCGGCGACCCGCCCGCGGCTGGCCGACGACGTCCTCAAACAGGCCGCCCGTGGCGTGGTCTCGATGGTGCTGTGCCTGGAGGACTCCATCGGCGACGAGGACGTCCCGGCCGGCGAGGAGAACCTCGTCCGGCAGTTCACCGACCTCGCGGCCCGGGAGCCGGCGGACCTGCCGCTGCTGTTCATCCGGGTCCGCGCCCCCGAGCAGATCCCCGACCTGGTCCGCAGGCTCGGCCCCGCGGCCCGGCTGCTCTCCGGCTTCGTCCTGCCGAAGTTCACCGAGGAACGCGGCATCCCCTTCCTGGAGGCGCTGACCGGCGCCGAGGCGGCGAGCGGGCGGCGGCTGTTCGCCATGCCCGTGCTGGAATCGCCCGAGCTGCTCTTCCGCGAGTCCCGGGTGGAGACGCTGGAGGGGATCTTCCGGGCGGTCGACAAGTACCGTGAGAGGGTGCTCGCGCTCCGGCTCGGCGTGACCGACTTCTGCTCCTCCTACGGTCTGCGCCGCGCTCCCGACATGACGGCGTACGACGTGCAGATCGTCGCCTCCGTCATCGCCGACGTGGTCAACATGCTCGGCCGCGCCGACGGCACCGGCTTCACCGTCACCGGACCGGTGTGGGAGTACTTCCGCGTGCAGGAACGTATGTTCAAGCCCCAGCTGCGGCGCAGCCCCTTCCTGGAGGGGCAGGCCGAGGAGCTGCGCGAGGCCCTCATAGAGCACGCCATGGACGGCCTGCTCCGCGAGATCGCCCTCGACCAGGCCAACGGCCTCACCGGCAAGACCTGCATCCACCCCTCCCACGTACCCGCCGTGCACGCACTGTCCGTGGTCAGTCACGAGGAGTTCAGTGACGCCCAGGACATCCTGCGACCCGAGCGCGGCGGCGGGGGCGTCATGCGTTCGGCGTACACGAACAAGATGAACGAGGTGAAGCCGCACCGCGCCTGGGCCGAGCGGACCCTGCTGCGCGCCGAGGTCTTCGGTGTGGCCAACGAGGACGTCGGCTTCGTCGAGCTGCTGGCCGCCGGAATCCCCGGCTGACACCTGACAACCAAGGGACGCATGAACAAGGCAGTGAACAACGGGGTCTGGTCCGGCACCTGGGTCGCCGAGCGGCTCGGGGTCGGACTCACGGGCGACGACACGCTGAAGGACCTGCTGGGGCTCGCGCTGCGCCGCAACCCCAAGCGGGCGCACCTGCTCGTCTCCCATGTGCTCGGCAAACACATCCCGCAGTCACCTGCCGTGGTCTACGGACACGGTCTCGCCCTCGGGCGGCGGGTGCGGGAGCTGCTGGGCGCCGAGCAGGCGCGCAGCGCCGTCGTGCTCGGCTACGCGGAGACCGCCACCGGCCTCGGCCACTCGGTCGCCGACGGCCTCGGCCTCGCCCCGTACCTGCACTCCACCCGCCGCCCGGTCACCGGCATCGCCGCGGCGGGCGGCTTCGAGGAGTCCCACTCCCACGCCACCTCCCATCTGCTGCTGCCCGAGGACCCGGCCCTGCTCGTCGGCGACGGCCCGCTGGTCCTGGTCGACGACGAGTTCTCCACCGGCAACACCGTCCTGAACACCATCCGCGACCTGCACGAGCGCTACCCCAGACGGCGGTACGTCGTCGTCGCGCTGGTCGACATGCGCTCGGCGGCCGACGCGGGGCGCCTGGAGGAGTTCGCGCGGGAGATCGGCGCGCGCGTGGACCTGGTGGCCGCCGCCTCCGGCACGGTGAGCCTGCCGGAGGGCGTCCTGGAGAAGGGGCAGCGGCTCGTCGCGGAGCACGAGGAGCGCACCGGCCCGCAGACGCCCACGCAACCGCAGGCGCCGTACGGCCAGGTCACCCGGGTCGATGTCGGGTGGCCCCGCGGCGTGCCCGACGGCGGCCGGCACGGCTTCACCCCCGCGCACCGCGAGCGCCTCGAAGCGGCCCTGCCCGGCATGTCCGCCCGGCTGGCCGAGGCGATACCCGAGGGCGCCCGGCGCGTCCTCGTCCTCGGCTTCGAAGAGCTGATGTACGCCCCCCTCCGCCTCGCCGGCGGGCTGGAACGGCTCACCGACGCCGAGGTCCGCTACTCCACCACCACCCGCTCGCCGGTCCTCGCGGTCGACGACCCCGGCTACGCCATCCGCAGCCGGCTGGTCTTCCCCGCGCACGACGACCCCGCCGACGGCCCCGGCGACCGCTACGCCTACAACGTCGCCGGCGCCGGCTTCGACACCGTGGTCGCCGTCGTCGACTCCGCCGCCGACACCCCCGCACTGCACGCCCCCGGCGGTCTGCTCGACCGGCTCGCCGCACACGCCCCGCACGTCCTGCTCGCGGTCGTGCCGTCCTACGTCCCCGAGCCCCTGTACGTACCCGAAAGGCCCTCGATGCTGCCCGAGCCCCTCCGCGGCCCCGCCTTCTCCTCGTACCCGCCCGACGAGGTGGGCTGGCTGCTCCAGGACCTGTCGGAGGTCACCCTGGAGGCGCCGACCGAGGAGCGCGAGGAGGCCATCCAGAGCGGCGGCGCGCACTACGCGGAGTCCCTGCCGGTGGAGTACCAGCCGAGCGCCCGCTACCAGCAGCTCTTCCAGGACGCGCTGGAGGAGTCCGCCGACCGGCTCGCGCAGGCCGTCGGCGCGGTCACCGAGGTCGTGCTCGCCGAGCGCTCGCCCCGCCCGGTGCTGGTCTCGCTGGCCCGCGCCGGCACCCCGGTCGGCGTGCTGATGCGCCGCTGGGCCCAGCACCGCCACGGCCTGGACCTGCCGCACTACGCGGTGTCCATCGTGCGCGGCCGCGGCATCGACGCCAACGCGCTGCGCTGGCTGGCCGCCCACCACGACCCCCGGGACGTCGTCTTCGTCGACGGCTGGACCGGCAAGGGCGCCATCACCCGCGAACTGGCCGCGGCCATCGAGGAGTTCGAGGCCGCCGAGGGCATCACCGGCTTCGACCCGGAGATCGCCGTCCTCGCCGACCCGGGCTCCTGCGTGCGGACCTACGGCACCCGCGAGGACTACCTGATCCCGTCCGCGTGCCTCAACTCCACCGTGTCCGGCCTGATCTCCCGCACCGTCCTACGCGCGGACCTGGTCGGCCCGAACGACTTCCACGGCGCGAAGTACTACCGCGAACTCTCCGGCGCCGACGTCTCGGTGGACTTCCTGGACGCCGTCTCCGCCCGCTTCGCCGAGGTCGCCGACGCCGTCGACGCCCAGGCCAAGGAACTGCTCTCGGCCGACCGGACCCCCACCTGGGAGGGCTGGGCGGCGGTCGAGCGGATCAGCGAGGAGTACGGCATCCACGACGTGAACCTCGTCAAGCCGGGCGTCGGCGAGACCACCCGGGTCCTGCTGCGCCGGGTGCCCTGGAAGATACTGGCGCGGGCCGGTGCCGGCGCCGACCTGGACCATGTCCGACTGCTTGCCGAACAGAGAGGGGTTCCGGTGGAAGAGGTCGCCGAACTGCCGTACACCTGTGTGGGGTTGATCCACCCGAAGTACACGCGCGGGGCGACGGGCGCCGACGGCCGGACGGTGACGTCCTGATGCCGGTGCTGGTGGCGAGTGACCTGGACCGTACCCTCATCTACTCCGCGGCGGCCCTCGCGCTGACCATGCCGGACGCGCGGGCGCCCCGGCTGCTCTGCGTGGAGGTGCACGAGGCCCGGCCGCTGTCGTTCATGACCGAGACCGCCGCGCAGTTGCTGACGGAACTCGGCGACGCGGCGCTGTTCGTGCCCACCACGACCCGCACCCGCAAGCAGTACCAGCGGATCAACCTGCCCGGCCCGCCCCCGAAGTACGCGATCTGCGCCAACGGCGGGCACCTCCTGGTGGACGGCGTCACCGACGCCGACTGGCACGGGCGGGTCCTGGCCCGCCTCGCCGACGAGTGCGCGCCCCTCGACGAGATCCGCGAGCACCTGATGGCCACCGCCGACCCCGTCTGGGTGCGCAAGCACCGGGTCGCCGAGGACCTGTTCGCCTACCTCGTCGTGGAGCGCGAGCTGCTGCCCGAGGAGTGGGTCAAGGAACTGGCCGTGTGGGCGGAGAACCGGGGCTGGACGGTCTCCCTCCAGGGCCGCAAGATCTACGCCGTGCCGAAGCCGCTCACCAAGAGCGCCGCGATGCGTGAACTGGCCCTGCGCACCGGGGCCGACCTCACCCTGGCGGCCGGCGACTCCCTCCTCGACGCGGACCTGCTCCTCGCGGCGGACCGGGGCTGGCGCCCGGGCCACGGGGAACTCGCCGAGGCGGAATGGACCGCGCCGGCCCTCGCCGCGCTGCCCGAGCGGGGCGTGCTCGCGGGCGAGCGCATCCTGCGGGAGTTCCTGCGGGCGGTGCGGGAGCCGAGGCAGTAGGAGCCGGGTCGCGTTCGGGGGCCGGGTCGTGCCTGGGGGCCGGATCGCGCTCGGGGGCCGGGTCGTGCTCGGGGCCGGGTCGTGCCCGGGGGTGGGTGGTGATCCGCCCGCCCCGTGCGTCACGCCCCGTGGGCCGCGCCCCGTGCGCCCCGCCCGCCGTGTGCGGCCGTCAGCCGCAGCAGCCCCCGCCGCAGCAGCCGCCTCCGCCGCCCCCCTGGGGCGCCGCGGGGGCGCTCGCCGCTCCGCCGACGGCCAGGCCCACCGTCGACAGCAGCTTCACGGTGTCCTCGTGTCCCGCCGGGCAGGCCGCGGGATCGGAGGACTGGGCCATCGGACGGCTGATCTCGAACGTGTCGCCGCAGGTCCGGCACCGGTAGTCATAGCGAGGCATGCGGACAGGTTAACGGGCGGGGCGGGGATGCCGTAGAGCGAGCGGCACATTCCGGTGGCCGTGGTGGTGGCGGTGCCCGTGTCGATGCCAGTGGCCGGTCGCGGCTCGCACGCCTCGCCTCCGCGCCCTGGCGATGGCCGGTAGGGGCCCCGCGCTCTGCGGTGGCCGGTAGCGGCCCGGCCTCGTCCCCGCGCTCTGCCGGTGGTCGGTAGCGGCCCCGCCCCGCGACCTACCGGTGGCCGGTAGCCGCACCGTCCCGCGCCCTACCTGTGGCCGGTCGCGGTCCGCCCCGCACCCGCCCCCCGACCTCAGTGCCCCGCGCCCCGCTCCTCGCGGATCTGGGACACGACGCGGGCCACCGCCTCGCGGACGCCCTCCAGTTCCGTCAGGAAGTGCCAGTAGTCCGGGTGCCGGCCCTCCAGGGTCTCCACGGTGCGGTCCAGCCGGGCCACCGACTCGTCCAGCGGGCGGGCGTGCCGCGGATCCGGTGTGTTGCGGCCCGCCATCGCCAGCCGCTGGGCGTCCCGGATCGCGAACCGGGTGCGCTCGATCTCCGCCTGCGGATCCTTCTGCACCGCGTTCAGCCGGCGCAGCCGGTCCCCGGCGGCGGAGACCGACTCGTCGGTGGAGTTCAGCAGCGCGCGGACCGTGGACAGCAGCGCCGTGGCGTCCGGCCAGCGCTGCCCGTCCCGCGCGACCCCCGCCTCCCGCAGCTTCAGCTCGGCCTGCCGCACGTTCTCCAGCGCCTGGTCCGGCACCCCCTGGAGGTCCTGCCAGCAGGCCACCGCGAACCGCCGCCGCAGCTCGCTGAGGATCGGCTCGACCTGCTCGGAACGGGTGGTGAGGGCCTGCGCCCGGGTCCGCAGCGAGACCAGCCGGTGGTCGATCTCGGCGGCCCGCTCCGGCAGCCGCTCGGCCTCCGCGCGCACCGCCCCGGCCTCCCGCGCGACCCGCTCGGCCCGCTCCAGCGTCTGCGGCACACCGTGCTGCCCCGCGCCCTGGTTCAGCTTGGTCAGCTCCGGGGCGAGCGCCGCG
This sequence comes from Streptomyces sp. NPDC000983, assembly GCF_040299205.1. Classification (NCBI taxonomy): domain Bacteria; kingdom Bacillati; phylum Actinomycetota; class Actinomycetes; order Kitasatosporales; family Streptomycetaceae; genus Streptomyces; species Streptomyces sp. NPDC000983. The sequence continues at coordinate 44,905 of NZ_JBEPBM010000020.1, forward strand.
AGCCGGGCGGCCAGGTCGTCCGCCCGCAGCCCCGATCCGCGGACCGTGTCCAGGGCGTTGGAGGCGGCCAGCAGTCCCTGCCGGGCCCGCTCCACGGCGGGCGCCAGCCGGGCCAGCTGGGTCTCCGCCTTGCCGAGCAGCGGGCCCAGGCCGGCCTCGAAGCGGTCCAGCTCCCGCTTGACGTTCGCCAGCTCGTCCTTGGCCTTCGTCAGCTCCGTGCGCGCGCGGACCGCGGCCGACGCCTCCAGGTCGTCCCGGTCCAGGTCATGGGCGTCGACGGCCTCGATGTACTGGTGGGAGACCTCGTCGATCCGCCGGCTGACCGCCTCGAAGTCGGTGACCGCGCGCCGGGCTGCGGGGGAGTCGTCGACGGCCGTGATGGTCTCTATCGAGATCCGCAGATCCCGCTGGGCGGTGTCGAGTTCGTAGAAGGCGGCGGCCGCCGCGTCCTTCGCGGCCTGCGCCTCGGCCCGCTGGCTCTCGGCGCGCCCGCCGAACCAGCGCCGGGTGCCGCCGCCCGCGAACGCGGCCGGCAGCGCGAGCGCCGCGGCGAGCGGCAGGGCCATCAGGGTGAGGGTGTCCACGAGCGCGCGGCGCACGGGACGGGGTGCGCGCGGCACCAACGGCGAGTACGGCTGCGATGGTGTCGCCGTCACATCCCTCTCCCGTGCTGTCGTCCGCCCTGCCCGGAGCTGTCATTCTCCCACCGGTTAAGGACGAACACACGGGCCCGTTAGTTCGCGGTTCGGACCGTGACTTTGCCGTCGCCGGTACGGGCGGTGAGCACGTGCGCGCTGTGCTCGTCCCGCGGGACGTCCACGTCGACCCCGCCGTCGCCGGTCTGCGTGGTCACCCGGTACGTGGCGCTCGGCACCTCGATCGTCACCGAGCCGTCGCCGGTGCGGGACTCCACCAGGTCGGGTACGACGCCGAGTTGGAGCCGCACCGAGCCGTCGCCGGTCTGCGCGCGGACCTCGCGCGAGTCGACCTCGGCGCGCACCGAGCCGTCCCCGGTCTGCACCCGCAGCGGTCCGTTGCTGTCGGTGACGTGCACCGAGCCGTCGCCGGTGCGGATGTTCAGCGCGTCCTCGAAGCCCCGGGCGCGGACGCTGCCGTCGCCGTCCTGGACCTGTACGGCGACACCGCGCGGCACCTCGATCCGGTGCCGGGCGGAGCAGTCGGCGATCACGCCGGAGCAGTGCATCCGCAGCGTCAGCCGGTCGCCCTCCATCCGCCAGGTCACCTCGGGCTCGCCGCCCACCACGACCGAGCCCTTGAACCACCGGGTCACCTCGACCCGTCCCGCCGTGTGGTCCTCGGCGGCGACGATCTCCAGCGCGGAGTCGTCGGAGTCGACGACGAGCGTGCGCCCCTCCAGGGCGAAGGAGCGCGTCTCGGGCTCCTTGTCGTCCGCCGCGGAGGCCCCGCAGGCGGCCGTTCCCGCGCCGGCCAGCAGCAGGACACCCCCGACGACCACAGCACGAGCCACACCACCACGGGCCATGACGGCCTCCCCCTGTACGGAACGCCGGTCCCGGTGACCGGCCACTCCGACGGTACGAACCCGCGCGCCGCGGCGGGATCCGGGACGCTCCCGGATCCCGGGTGGGGTTAACCCCCGGGTTTGCCGGGCAGTGCCCCCGGCAAGGTACGCTGTCGACTCGTCACGGGTGCGTAGCTCAGGGGTAGAGCGCCTGCCTTACAAGCAGGATGTCGGCGGTTCGAAACCGTCCGCGCCCACCGAAGCAGGAAACAGGCCAGAGGTCTCCCGGGAATCCGGGGGGCCTCTTTCCTTTGGTCTCCCCGGGGCGGGGTCAGCCCGCCGTGCGGGCGGGGTGGCCGCGGACCTCCAGGTCGGCGAGCAGGTGCGCGGTGGCCTGGGCGACCGCGTCGACGGCCTGGTCGAAGACCTCGCGGTTGTGGGCGGCGGGGGCGCGGAACCCGGAGACCTTGCGGACGTACTGCAGGGCCGCGGCCCTGATGTCGTCCTCGGTGGCCTCTTCGGGCAACGCCGGCGGGCGGAGTGTCTTGATGCTTCGGCACATGTGTCCAGTCTTGCGCGCGGCACTGACAATCCGTCCCCCTGCCCGCGCGAGGTCTGCCATGATCGCCGCGGAGGCGGCCACCGGACCGACGGGGCCGACCGGCGAAAGGACGTTCCACCATGACCAGCCTCAGTGTCGCGATACTCGGGCCCGGCGGAGTCGGTGGCCTGCTCGGGGCCCTGCTCTCCCGCGCCGGGCACCGGGTCGTCTGCCTGGCGGGCGAGGACACGGTCCGGGTGCTGCGCGAGTCGGGCCTGCGGGTCCGCTCCGGGCTCTACGGCGACTTCACCGCGCGCGTGGAGGCCGACACCGAGCTGCGCGAGCCGGTGGACGCCTGTCTGATCGGGGTCAAGCAGACCTCCCTCGACGCGGCCCTGGAGCGGATTCCGGCCAAGGCGTTGGGCGACGCCCTCCTCGTACCGTTCCTCAACGGCGTGGAGCACCCCGCAGCGCTGCGGGAGCGGCACCGGCACGATCTCGTCGCGCCCGGTGTCATCCGGGTGGAGTCCACCCGGGTCGCCCCCGGGGTGATCGAGCACCGCAGCCCGTTCGCCGAGGTCGATCTCGCCGGTGACGCGGTGGCCCGCGAGCGGCTGGACGCTCTCGCGGAGGCGCTCGGGGCGGCCGGTCCCGTCACCCGGGTGGTGGAGGACGAGACCGCGGCGCTGTGGGCGAAGATGTCGTTCCTCGCGCCGTTCGCGCTGCTGACCACCCGGCACGCCCTGCCGCTGGGCGAGGTGCGCACCCGCCACCGGGAGGAACTGACGGCGCTCGTCGAGGAGACCGCCGCGGTCAGCCGGGCGTGCGGCGGCCCCGCCGACCCGGCCCAGGCCCTCGCCCGCTACGACGCGTTCCCGGCGGCCACCAGGTCCTCCATGCAGCGGGACGCCGAGGCGGGACGCCCCGTCGAGCTCGACGCCATCGGCGGCGCCCTCCTGCGCGCGGCGGACCGGCACGCGGTCGCCGTCCCCGTGGCCGCCCGGCTGGTGGGGGAGCTGCGGGCCGCGGGGTACTGAGCCGGGGCGCGCGGCCGGCCCGTCCGCCGTGGTGCGGGCGGGTCAGATGCCGAAGGGCCCGGCGTACCGGATGGTGCCGGCCGGGAGCGGGGCGGACCCCAGCGCGAGGGCCATCAGGGCCTCCTCGGGGACGTCGAAGGGGACGCCGATGCCGTGCGCGGCGGCCCTTTCGAAGCCGAAGCGCGGGTAGTACCCGGGGTGGCCGAGGACCGTGACGAACTCCTCGCCCCGCCGCCGGGCCGCCTCCAGGACGGACCGGATCGCCGCGTCCCCCGCGCCCCGGCGCTGCTGGTCGGGGTGGACGGCGACGGGGGCGAGACAGAGCGCCGGGACCTCCCCGATCCGGCAGCGGGTCAGCAGGGCGTACCCGACGGGCGTTCCGTCCGGGCCGGCGCTGACGTGGGACAGGCCGTCGATCCAGGCGTCGTCGGAGCGCAGCGCGTCCACCAGGTCGGCCTCCAGCGGCGTCTCGAACGCGGCCAGGACGATGTCACGGACGACGTCGACGTCGGCGGCGGTCTCGGGGCGGGCGGTCCAGTGTGAGTGCATCCCTCCATTTTGGGCGCTTGTCTCCGCCGCGCGATGACCCACCCGTTCGAATGAACCCCGCGAAGCAACTCGCCTCTCAAAATCGAACAGGCGTACCATTGCCGCCGTGGCAACGACCTATGACTTTCCGAGTGACCTCCTCGCCGGTCAGGAGGAGCTGCATCAGGTCAGGGCCGAGCTGTCGGCCCTGCTCAAGCGCCTGCCCTGGTCGGTCGAGCCGCTGGAGGGATTCAGTGACGACAACGGCTGGCGCAAGATCGAGCGCCCCGCCTCCCCCGGCTGGACCGACGACGAGCAGGCGGCCGTGGAGAAGCTCCGGCGGCGCGAGCACGAACTCGCGGTGTTCGTCAGCACGCACCGCTTCTGGGCCGAGGTCGCCGCGGCGGACCGCGTCGACGCCCGGATGAACGCCAAGCACGCGCACGGCCGGTCAGGAGCCGGTGAGGACGACTAGACGCTGCGTCGCCCGCGTCATCGCCACATAGCGGTCCACCGCTCCCTCGATCCCCTCCCCGAACCGCTCCGGGTCGACCACGACCACCAGGTCGAACTCCAGCCCCTTGGACAGCTCCGGCGTCAGCGACCGCACCCGCGAGGTCGCCCGGAACGCCGGGTCGCCGATCACACACGCGACGCCCTCGTCGTGCGCGCCGAGCCACTCCGACAGGATCGCGTCCCGGTCCGCGTACCGGCCGTGCAGCACGGGAATCCCCGAACTGCGCACCGACGTCGGCACGTTGGCGTCCGGCAGGGCCGCCCGGATGACCGGCGCCGCCTGAGCCATGACCTCCTCCGGCGTCCGGTAGTTGACGCTCAGCGAGGCCACCTCGATCCGGTCCAGACCGATCCGTTCGAGCCGCTCCCGCCACGACTCGGTGAAACCGTGCCGGGCCTGCGCCCGGTCGCCGACGATGGTGAAGCTCCGCGACGGGCAGCGCTGCAACAGCATCTGCCACTCCGCGTCGGTCAGCTCCTGCGCCTCGTCCACCACGACGTGCGCGAACGGACCGGCCAGCACATCGGGGTCGGCGGTGGGCAGTTCGGACTCGTCGACGAGATTGCGCTGGAAGTCCTCCCGGCGCAGCTGCGTCATCAGACCCTCGCCGTCGTGGTCGGCGGCGATGAGGTTCTCCACCACCTGCGCCATCCGGTCGCGCTGCGCGGCCAGCGCGGCCTGCTGCCGCCGCCGGCGCCGGGCCGCGCCCGGGTCGCCGAGCCGCTGCCGGGCCGCGTCCAGCAGCGGCAGGTCCGACACCGTCCAGGCGTGCGGGGCCTGCTTGCGCTGGAGCGTCCGCACCTCCTCCGGGGTGAGCCAGGGCGCGCACAGGCGCAGATAGGCGGGGACCGACCACAGGTCACCGACCAGGTCGGCCGCCTCGATCAGCGGCCAGGCCCGGTCGAGCGCCCCGACCAGCTCCTGGTCGTGCAGCAGCGACCGGTGGAACCGGTCGGGCGGCACCTCGGCGCCGAGCCTGTCCAGCAGGAGGGTGGACAGCTCCTCCCGGATCAGCTCGCGGGCCTCGTTGTGCGGGGTGCCCGGCCCGGGCGCCTCGAACGCCTCGGCCCAGTCCGCCGCGGTGAGCGGTACGTCGCCCCACGGGGTGCTGACCGTCATCGCCTCGGTGGGCGGCTCCTCGTAGAACCGCACCGCCTTCTCGATGCCGCGCACCAGGGCGGCGGAGGACTTCAGCCGGGCCACCTCGGGATCGGTCTCCTCCGCGGCCCCGGCGCCCTCGGCGACCAGATCGCGCACCGTGCAGGTCTGCACCCCCTCCTCGCCGAGGCTCGGCAGCACGTCCGAGACGTACGACAGGTACGGCTGGTGCGGGCCGACGAAGAGCAGGCCGCCGCGCCGCCCGCCGAGCCGCGGGTCGGAGTAGAGCAGGTAGGCGGAGCGGTGCAGGGCGACGACGGTCTTGCCGGTGCCCGGGCCGCCGTCGACGACGAGGGCGCCGCGCGAACCGGCGCGGACGATGGCGTCCTGGTCGGACTGGATGGTGGCCAGTACGTCCCGCATCCGGTCCGAGCGGCCCGCGCCCAGCGTGGCGATGAACGCGGACTGGTCGTCGAGGGCCGCGTGCCCCTCACGGCCGTCGGCGGTGAACACCTCGTCCCAGTAGTCGACGATCAGACCGCCCTGCCAGCGGTAGCGGCGGCGGCTGGCCAGGCCCATGGGGCTCGCGTGGGTCGCCCCGAAGAACGGCTCGGCCGCGGGGGAGCGCCAGTCGATCAGCAGCCGGTGCCCGGTGCTGTCGGTCAGGCCGAACCGGCCGATGTACACGGGCCGGCCGTCGGCGCCGACGATCCGGCCGAGGACCAGATCGAGCCCGAAGCGGCGCAGGACCCGCAGCCGGGAGGTGAGCCGGTGGACCTCCGCGTCCCGGTCCATCGCCGCCCGTCCCGCGCCGCCGGGAGCCCGCAGCTCCCTGGCGAGGCTGTCGGACAGCTCGGCGACGGTCCGCTCCAGGCTCTCCGCGATGGCGGCGAACTGGCGCTCGTCGACGGCGATCAGCGCGGGGTCCGCCTTGGCGGCGAGACGGTCGGGCAGGTCGAACGCGCTGTCAACCAGTGGGGCGGTCACTTCGTGAGTCACTCATTTCCGCAGCTAGGGGCGTTGGAAGAGCGATTGTGCGGCACCAGGGGGGCCTTGCCGCAAGGCCCCCCGTGCGCTATAAGTTGAGAGTGGCAAGGGATGCGCTTCCTTGCCTTTCGTCATGTACGGGCCTGCGCCGCACCCCGCGAACGGGCCGCGGACCGCCCCCGGCCGTCAGGCCGCCGGGCGCCGTCGCACCAGGTACGTCGCCCCCGCGCCCGCCGCCGCCAGAGCCCCCAGGGACACCCCCGTGGCCAGCCAGCTGGCGCCCATCCACTGCGCGCCGAAGTAACCGAGCGCGACGCTGTAGGTGGCCCAGGACAGACCGGCCAGCGCCGACCAGGGCAGGAAGTCCCGGGCCCGCCGGTGCGCCGCTCCGGCGCAGAACGAGACGACCGAGCGGCCGGCCGGGGCGAAGCGGGCGAGGACGACCAGGGCGCCGCCGCCGCGGGCCAGAGCCGCGCCGAGACGTTCCTGCGCGGTGGTCAGCCGCCGCGAACGGGCGATGGTCCGGCTCAGCCGGGAGCCGCCGTGCCAGGCGAGACGGTAGGCCACCAGATCACCCAGCACCGACGCGGTCGCCGCACAGAGCGTCAGCGCCAGGATGTCGGGCACCTCCGCCGCCGTTCCCGCCGCCGCCGCGGTGGCCGCCATGATCACCAGCACCCCGCTCGGCAGGACCGGCAGGAACACATCCAGCAGGACCGACAACGCCACCGCCCAGTAGATCCATGGACTGGCGGTCAGTGACCCCACACTTTCGAAACTCTCCAACACCCCGGCTCCCCGTTTCCCCCGTGGCTGTACAGCGTACGCCGCGGGGAGTGACGGAGGGTTCACAGGGGGCGCGTGTGCTCAATACGTGATGTTCTTCCGGTCACGCCGTCGTGGGGGTCCGCCCGGCCAGGGGTTCGGCGGCCCGCGCCGGGGAGCGCCGGGCGGACAGCCGGTCCAGGGCGGCCCGGGCCACCGCGTCGGCATCCGCGAGCGTGACCGAGTCCACCCCCGGCCGGGCCCCGGCCGCGGTCACCCAGTGCACCCCCTCCGTCGGCACACCGAACGCGAACCGCCTTGGATGCGGACGTCCTTGACGGTCAATCAGGTGGTAGGGGCGCTCGGTCACGTCCAGTCCGCCGGTCTCGTGGCCGTCGACCGTGTGCGGACGGCACTGCCCGGTCTTCAGCAGCCGGGCGAGCAGTTCGTCGGAGGTGCGGCGCAGATCCGGCTCCGGCAGCCGGGCCTCCACCAGCGTGGTCACGCGCACCGCCGAACCCGGCACCGCGGGGGAGTGCGCGACCCAGGCGCCGTCCTCCTCGCGCACCTCCAGACGCGGTCCGAGCACCTCCACCGCCCCCGCCTCCAGCAGCGCCGCCAGCTCCTCCACCCGGCGCCGGGGCGGGCCGATGGACAGGAACGCGTTGAGCGGCGTGTACCAGCGGTCCAGATGGTCCCGCCGGGACACCCCGGACAGCCCCCGGTGGTCCACGATCTGCCGCAGCTCGTTGCGCAGGTCCCGCAGCACGTCCAGCGCCGCCTTCAGCGGGCCCGCCACATTGCCCAGGGCGGCCTGCCGGGCGTCCTCGCGCAGATACGCCAGCAGCCAGCCCCGCCACGCCCCCGGCCCGCCGAACCCGGTGCCCGCGTACGGCCGCGAGATCCGGTCCCAGGACCAGCGGTCGCCCTCGGCTATCCCGAACTCGTCGAGCAGCGCGGCCTCTTCGGGACCGCGGTGCGCGAGGGCGAGGAAGCGGCCGGTGAAGTCCGCTCCGGTGCCGGGCAGGGCGCCGTAGTAGACCGCCTCCACCTCCTTGGCCACCAGCGGCCAGATCTCGGCGAGGAAGTCCGGGGCCCGGCCGGACCGCGCCCGCTCGCGAAAGCCGGCGATCACCCCGGGGGTCAGCAGCAGCGGGCGGTGCCGGCCGTAGGGGCCCTTGGCGTTGTCCCCGCGCGCCTGGTACGGCAGCCCGCGCCGCGAACCGGCGTACAGCCGGGGCTCGTCACCGGAGGGCAGATAGCGCAGCCGCCCGCCGGCCCGGACGAACCGGCCGCCCCGGCCGGTGGTCAGCAGTGCCAGATGGTCGAAGAAGTTCAGGCCAAGACCGCGCAGGAGCAGCGGTTCGCCCGGCGGTACGGCCGACAGGTCGACGTCGGCCGGGTTGGCGGGCGGGACATGGCGCAGGCCGTGCAGTTCGGCGTACCCGGTGAGGCGGCGCTGCGCCGTGTCGGGCGCCGTGGGCAGGTGGCCCTGGGCCAGGACCACGGCGGACAGCCCGGTCAGGGTGCGGCCGTCGTCGAGGGTGAGGCTCTGGCTGCCGTCGGGGGCGTCGTCGAGCCGGGTCGCCCGGGCCGCGTGGGTGCGGACGTCGACCGAGGGCGGTGCCTCGCGGACCGTACGGGCGAACACCCACTCCAGGTAACGCCCGTACTGGGCGCGGGTCGGGTACTCGTCCGGCCCGATCGTGCCGCCCGCCCACTCGTGCAGGCTGGGGCCCGGCCGCAGCGGGCCCGCGCACCCGACGCTGGCGTCGGTGAACAGGGTCACCTGGCAGGCCACGGTGTTCATCAGCAGCTCGGGCGACTGCGCGGTGCGCCACACCCGGCCCGGCCCCGGTGGCGCCGGATCGACCATGTGGACCGTCAACCGGGCCTCGGGCGGCAGGAGTTCGGGGGCGGAGGCGCAGAGGCGTTCCAGGACGCCGGTGCCGCGCGGTCCGGCGCCGACCACGGCGACGGAGACGGGTACGGGGGCCGAGGACGGTGCAGGCAAGGGGGTGACTCCCGGGCGGTGGGGCGCATGGGCGGGCGGACCGCCTGCCGGACCGCGGTGCCCGAAGGCCCCGTAGGAAGCGGACGGTCCGCCTCATCATGCCGGTGCCGGGGGGTGCTTCCGGGGCCGGGTCGGCGGGACTGTGGGATGCGTCACTGGCATCGGGGCATCCGGGGCCGGCGGGGTGGCCGGCGCCTGAAAGAGGCTTGTTGCGGGCCTAGTTGGGATTCGGCGGCGGGCCTTCTACGGGCTGAGCCGGGACTCCGCGACCGTCCGCAGCCGGGCCCCGCCGCCCTTCTCCGGGGCTGCCTGCTCCAGGCGCAGGGTGGCCGAACGCCCGCGCAGCACCAGCGTCATCAGCTGGTTGCCGAACCACGGTCCGCCCGTGCGCCGCCAGTCGATCCGGGGCCGGGGCACCCCGCCGTGCCCCGCGATACGCCGGCCGAGGGCCCGTGCGGGCGCGCTCCAGCCGAACCGGAAGCCGGCCCGGATGTAGCGCGGGACGGAGTTGTGGACCGGGGAGCAGGTGAGCTGCAGGACCCGGGCCTCGGGCCCCTCGTCGCCCGGCCAGGTGGGCTCGGCCACGTACGCGTGGTGCACGTCCCCCGACAGCACGCACACCGTCGCCGGCGCCCCCGCCCCCGAGCCCGCCTGCCGGACCGCCTCCGCCAGCGCCTCGAACGAGGCCGGGAAGGCCGCCCAGTGCTCCAGGTCCGCCGCCCGCCGCAGCCGCTCCCCGAACCGCGCCCAGCGCTCGCCCCGCTCGCCCCGGCACAGCGCGGCGTCCCACGCCTCGGCGTCGTGCACCAGGTGCGGCAGCAGCCAGGGCAGCGAGGTGCCGATCAGGAGGTGGTCGTAGGAGCCGCGGTCGTCGTGGATCTGCGCGCGCAGCCAGGCCGCCTGGCCGGGGTCGAGCATCGCGCGCCGGTCCTCCTCCAGGACCCGGGCCGCCCGCGTGTCGACCATCAGCAGCCGCACCCGGCCGAAGTCGCGCCGGTAGCTCCAGCGCACGCCGGCCGGTTCGGCGTCGGCCCGGCAGGCGAAGGCGCGCAGCTCGTCGGTGCCGTCGGCCGCGTCGCGCACGGCGGCGTAGAGCGGGTCGGCGGCCAGCTCGGCCGGGCCGAGATTGCCCAGGTGCTGGTGGACCCAGTACGACATCAGGCCGCTCAGCAGGCGCTCGCGCCACCACGGGGTGGCCCGCATGTCGGCGAGCCAGGCGGCGGAGGTGTTCCAGTCGTCGATGACGTCGTGGTCGTCGAAGATCATGCAGCTGGGCACGGTGGACAGCAGCCAGCGCACCTCGGGGTCGAGCCACGACTCGTAGTACAGCCGGGTGTACTCCTCGTAGTCCGCGACCTCGGCGCCCGGGGGCTCGCTCAGGTCGCGGCGGGCGGCGAGCCAGTTGCGGGTGTCCTCGGAGACCTCGTCGGCGTAGACCTGGTCGCCCAGGAGCACCAGCACGTCGGGGCGCTCGCCGTCGGGGTCGGCCGCGATCCGGGAGGCGAGGGTGTCCAGGGCGTCCGGGCCGACCGGGTCGTGGCCGCCGTCCGGCGGGGCGGCCCAGCGGCAGGAGCCGAAGGCGACCCGGACGGTGCCGTCGGCCTCCGGGGTGCGGATCACCGAGGGCGGGAACGGGGAGTCGGGCAGCGGCCACACCCGGGCGCCGTCCAGGAACACCTCGTACGCCTCGGTGGTGGCCGGTGTGAGTCCGCCCACCTCGATCAGGGCGTAGTGGTGCCCGGCGATCTGGAAGGTGCGGGTCCCGCCGTGCGCGCCCGCCGCGCCGCGCACCTCGGCGGCGCAGGGACGGCTCGTCTCGACCCACACGGTCGCGGACGAACCGTCGGCGTATCTCAGCAGTGGTCCCAGGCGCAGTTCCGCCACAGCGATCACTCTCCTCCGTCGCACCGTACGGTACGGAACGACGGAGGCCGTTGGGGAGGTTCCGGACGGTCTTTCGATCAGCAGGCGTTCAGATAGCCGGTGAGCGCGCTCTTCTCGGCGGTGTCCACGGAGAGGCCGTAGTAGTACTTCACCTGGACCCAGGCGCGGACGTAGGTGCAGCGGTAGGCGGTGCGCGACGGCATCCAGGTGGCCGGGTCCTGGTCGCCCTTGGCCTGGTTGACGTTGTCGGTGACCGCGATGAGCTGCGGGCGGGTCAGGTCGTTGGCGAAGGACTGGCGCTTGGAGCTGGTCCAGTTGTCGGCACCGGAGTCCCAGGCCTCGGCGAGCGGGACGAGGTGGTCGATGTCGAGGTCGGAGGCGGCGGTCCAGGTGGCGCCGTCGTACGGGGAGTACCAGCTGCCGCTGGTCGAGGCGCAGGCCGAGTCGGTGACGACGTTGGAGCCGTCGCGCTTGAGGACCGTCTCACGGGTGTTGCAGCTGCCGGAGATGGTGATCCAGTGGTTGAACAGGTCGCGGTTGTAGCCGGTGCGGTCCTCGGTCGCCACGGTCAGCGAGGCGAGGTAGGTGCGGGCGGTGGCGGCGCTGACCGGGGTGGGGAGCGCGGCGGAGGCGGCCGGCCCGTTGAAAAGGCCGACGGAGGCTATGAGACCCGTGAACGCGGCGAGTATGCTCAGGCGTCGACGCGCGTAGAACTTCGACATGCGAACTCCCTTGGGACCTGGGGGTGTTGGCGTACGGGCACGGGAATGCTCGCGGCGCCGTGTTGCCGGGGGGTGTGCGTTGGGTGAGAAGTTAATGACGCGTGCATGACATGACAAGGTTCATGGCGAAACATTCACGTACACTGGTTCGAGCAGAAGGGGAGTAGCTCTTCGCCGGACCGTCGACATACTGCTCAGCTCGTCTGAGCCGGCGCCCGGAGGCCGATCTCGTCAGAGGTCGTGCCAGCGAGACCTTCGGCAAAGCAGTGCATTGACCGTGCGCTGCCGTGCCGAGGTGTCTTTTTTTGCGGTGACGCACTCTCGGTGGGGCAGCCCGACCGATTGAGGAACCTTGATCAGCATCAGCGTGACGGCGCTCGTCTTCGGCGTCGTCTTTCTCGCGGAACTGCCCGACAAGACGGCGCTCGCGGGACTCGTCCTCGGCACCCGCTACCGCGCCTCCTACGTCTTCGCCGGCGTCGCCGCCGCCTTCGCGCTCCATGTCACGCTCGCCGTCGCGGCGGGCAGCGTGCTCACCCTGCTGCCGCAGCAGCTGGTGCACGCGCTGACCGGTGTGCTGTTCCTCGGTGGCGCGGCGGTGCTGCTGATGAAGAAGGGCGAGGGCGAGGAGGAGATCCGCAAGCCGGAGGACCAGTCGTTCTGGAAGGTCTCCGGGGCGGGGTTCATGCTGATCCTCGTCGCCGAGTTCGGTGATCTGACGCAGATCATGACGGCGAACCTCGCGGCGCGCTACGACGACCCGCTCTCCGTCGGCCTCGGTGCGGTGCTCGCGCTGTGGGCGGTCGCCGGACTCGGGATCGTCGGCGGGAAGGCGCTGATGAAGCGGGTGCCGCTGAAGCTGATCACGCAGGTCGCGGCGCTGCTGATGCTCGGGCTCGGGGTGTGGAGCCTGTGGGAGGCGATCGCCGGCTGACCGGCGGCCGGCCCCGGCCGTGCCGCCCGCCGGGCTGAACGGGGGATGAACGTTTCCCGGAGGCGGTGGCGGGATCATGGAACTGTTTTGTACCGTAGAGAAACAAAGTGGATCCCGCCCGTTTTCCCTGACCGGCGGGCGGGGCCACCTTGTTCACCACCCCGCGCTTTGGAGCTGCCGATGACGGCCACCGTCTCTCTCACCGCCCGCGCCCTCCTGCTCGACATGGACGGCACCCTCGTCGACTCGCACGCCGTCGTGGAACGGATCTGGCGCCGCTGGGCCGACCGGCACGGGCTGGACGGGGACGAGGTCATGAAGGTCGTCCACGGGCGGCAGGGGTACGCCTCCATGGCGCTGCTGCTGCCCGCGCGGCCGATGGCGCAGAACCACGCCGAGAACGCGCGGATGCTCGCGGAGGAGACGGCCGACATGGACGGCGTCGTCGAGATCCCCGGAGCGGGGGAGTTCCTCGCCGCGCTGCGGGCCGGGGCCGTGCCGCACGCGCTGGTGACGTCGGCGGACGTCGCGCTGTCCACGGCGCGGATGGCCGCGGCGGGGCTGGAGCTGCCGGACGTCCGGGTCACGGCGGAGTCCGTGGGGGCCAGCAAGCCCGATCCCGAGGGCTTCCTCAAGGGCGCGGCCGAGCTGGGGATCGAACCCGCGGAGTGTGTGGTGTTCGAGGACTCGGGGGCCGGTATCCAGGCGGGGCGGGCGGCCGGGATGCGGGTCGTGGGGGTTGGGCCCCAGGCCGGGTTCCATGGGCCGGATGCCGTGGTGCGGGATCTTTCGCAGGTGCGGGTGGAGGTTCTGGCGGGCGGGGGCGTGCGGCTGCACGTGGGGTGAGGTGTGGGTCCGGGGGGCGCCCCTTGGGTGTTCGCCCCCGCCGCCCCTTCCCGTCCCGACCCCGGGGGCTGCCGCCCCCGGACCCCCGCTTCGGCCCTGAAGGGGCCTCGTCCTCAAACTCCCCCAAAGGGGGCACCCCCAGACGGGCTGGTGGGGGGCCTGTTGTGGTCAGGGCTCCGAGGTCTCCGACTCCAGGGCCGCCCTGGTTTCCGCCGTGTAGACGCCCAGGGTGTCGCGGCCCACTCCGCGGCTCCACTGGTAGTTCCTCAGGGCGTCCTCGACGCGGTGGTTGAAGTTGCCGTTGATGTCGTCGTTGTAGAGCCAGAGCTGGTGCAGGCGGAGCTGGAGTTCCGTGACCTCGGGGCCCCGGTCGCCTCTGCGCAGGACCGTGGGCTCCGGTGCCTCCTCCGGTGTGGTCGGGGGGTCGGAGGCGCGGACCGTGGTCGGGGTCTCGGTCGGGGTCTGCGTGGCCGTCGGTGAGGCGGACGGGGACGCGCTCGACGCCGAGGGGGACGGGGACTCGCTCACGGACGGTGAGGGGGACGTGGTCGACGCCGAGGCGGACGGGGACGCCGAGGACTTCGGGACCGCCGTCGTCAGCGTCGGTGAGGCGTCCGGGACGCCGGGGCGTACGACCTCCGGGCGGGCCGTGTCCCGGGTGGGCGTCTCGTAGCCGAACAGGCCGCTGGCCATACCGGCCGCCGCCACCACGGTGACCGCGGCCGTCGCCGCCCCCAGCAGCAGTACCGTCTTGCGGCGGCCCCGCGGGCGGTCCTCCGGGGCCGGCTGTCCGGCCTCGGACAGGCGGATGTCGGCCGCGCCCGACTGTCCGGCCTCGAAGAGGCGGATGTCGCCGGCGCTCGGCTCCGGCAGCGGCGGGATGCGCAGGGCCATCGTCGCCGCCGGGTCCGCCTCCGCCGGGGGCGCCGGCGTCTCCGGCTCCGTACCGCCGTCCAGCTCCACGTACGGGCGTATGCGCAGCGGGTCGAAGTCCTCCGCCGCCGCTGCCTGGGCCTCGCGCGCGTCGCGCAGGGCCTCCGACGCCCGTTCCGTGCAGGCGCAGGACGGGGTGTTGTCAGCGGCCCGCGGCGCCCCGCACTCCGGGCAGGCGTGGTCCTTCGGTCCTGTCATGTCGTTCGACCCTCCCCTCGCGTCGCGACTCCCCTCGCGAACTCCAGAGATTATGCAGATTTCCTTCACAGCGGCGGCGCCGCGCCCCCCTCCAAGCCCGGAGTCCGGCAGGACTCAACAGGCCATAACCGGCCACACCACCCACGATGGAACTTGCATTGAGCCCCAGGAGGCCCGGGAGGACCGCACATGGCCGGGGATACCCACGCACGGCACGGCACCGTGGTCCGGGAGAACGTGCCCGGCAACGTCCTCGTGCCGATCGGCGCCCTGCTGCTGGGGATGCTGCTCGCCGCCCTCGACCAGACCATCGTCTCCACGGCGCTGCCCACCATCGTCAGCGACCTCGGCGGCATGGAGCACCTGTCGTGGGTCGTCACCGCCTATCTGCTGGCCTCCACCGCCGCCACCCCGCTCTGGGGCAAGCTCGGTGACCAGTACGGGCGCAAACGGCTGTTCCAGATCGCGATCGTCATCTTCCTGATCGGCTCGGCGCTGTGCGGCATGGCCCAGGACATGCCGCAGCTCATCGGCTTCCGCGCGCTCCAGGGCCTCGGCGGCGGCGGGCTGATGGTGCTGTCCATGGCCATCGTCGGCGACCTCGTCCCACCCCGTGAACGCGGCCGCTACCAAGGGCTGTTCGGGGCCGTGTTCGGCACCACCAGCGTCCTCGGGCCGCTGCTCGGCGGCCTGTTCACCCAGCATCTGAGCTGGCGCTGGGTGTTCTACGTCAATCTGCCGGTCGGGGTCGTCGCCCTCGCCGTCATCGCCGCAGCGCTGCACATCCCGCGCCGGACCGAGAAGCACGTCATCGACTATCTCGGCACCTTCCTGATCGCCGCGGTCGCCACCTGCCTGGTCCTCGTCGCCTCGCTCGGCGGCACCACCTGGGACTGGGGCTCCCCGCAGATCGTGGGGCTCGCCCTCCTGGGCGCCGTACTCGCCCTGGCCTTCGTGGCGGTGGAGCGGCGGGCCGCCGAACCGGTCCTGCCGCTCAGGCTGTTCCGGATCCGCACCTTCGCCCTCTCCGCCGTCATCAGCTTCATCGTCGGGTTCGCGATGTTCGGGGCGATGACCTACCTGCCGACATTCCTCCAGGTCGTGCAGGGCGTGACGCCCACCATGTCCGGTGTGCACATGCTGCCGATGGTGCTCGGGCTGCTGCTGGCGTCGACCGTCTCCGGGCAGATCGTCAGCCGCACCGGCCGCTGGAAGGTGTTCCCCGTCGCGGGCACCGGTGTGACCGCCCTCGGGCTCCTGCTGCTCCACCAGCTCGACGTGGACAGCTCCACCGCCGTGATGAGCCTGTGCTTCTTCGTCTTCGGCCTCGGACTCGGCCTGGTCATGCAGGTGCTCGTGCTGATCGTGCAGAACGCCGTGGGCTACGAGGACCTCGGCGTCGCCACCTCGGGCGCGACCTTCTTCCGGTCCATCGGCGCGTCCTTCGGCGTCGCGATCTTCGGTACGGTCTTCACCGCCCGCCTCGACGACAAGCTCGCGGACGCCTTCCGGGGCGTCCGACTGCCGGACGGCGTCACGGTGGACGCGCTGGAGTCGGACCCGCGGGGCATCTCCGAACTGCCCTCCTCGCTGCGGCCCACGGTGATCGAGGCGTACGCCACCTCCATCACGGACGTCTTCCTCTACGCCGCCCCCGTCGCCGTCCTCGGTTTCGTGCTGGCCTGGTTCCTCAAGGAGGACCGGCTGCGCGGCTCGGTCACCGCGCCGGACATCACCGAGACGCTGGCCAGCAACCCGGTGGAGCGGTCCTCCTACGACGAGGTGTGCCGGGCGCTGTCGGTGCTGGGCACCCGGGAGGGCCGCCGCGAGATCTACGTGAAGATCACCGAACGGGCGGGCTACGACCTGCTCCCCGGCGCGAGCTGGCTGCTGCTGCGCATCAACAAGTACGGCTGGGTGGAGCCCGGCGGGCTCGCCGAGCGCAGCACGGTACCGATCTCGGTGATCCTCGAAGCGGCCCGCCAGGTGGAGGAGCACAGGCTGGCCGTCCGGGAAGGGCTGGACCTGGTCCTGACCGACGAGGGCCGTGCGGCGGCGCACCGGCTCGCGCAGGCCCGCGAGGACTCGCTCGCCGAGCTGCTGGGCGACTGGTGGGGGCCGGACCGGCCTACGGACCTGGTCCAGCTGGTCAAGGAGCTCAACACGGAACTGTGCGGCTCGGACCGCGAACAGCCCCACGAAGGACCGTCCGGCAGGCCCGGCTGAGCGACCTCGCGGGCGGCGCGGGGGAGTTGGGCCGTCCGGGTGGACGGCCGGGTCAGGTCCGTCATTCTCGCGCGGTCCTGTTTGAGGGTGCCCGGCGCGGCAACCCGGTTCCCGTACCGGCTTGCACGGAGGGCCGGTTGGGTCGACACCGGAAGGCATCCATGTCCACAGGCCTGATCATCGCTCTGATTGTGATCGTGGTGGCCGCTGTCGTCGTCGCGGCCGTTCCCGGTCTGCGGGCCCGGGGTCCGCAGCGGGGCCGGAGCCTCAAGCGGCGCTTCGGGCCCGAGTACGAGCTGGCGGTCGCCCGCCACAACGGTGACGCCAAGGCCGCCGAGCGGGAGCTGGGCGAACTGGTGCAGCGGCACGGGTCGTTGCACGAGCGTCCGCTGGAGCCCGAGCGCCGGCAGGAGTACAAGGAGCGCTGGGCCGAGGCCCAGGCGCACTTCGTCGAGTCGCCCGAGGAGTCCCTCCGCGAGGCCGACCGGCTGCTGGCCGAACTCGCCGTCGAGCGGGGCTTCCCCGAGGGCGGCCGGCGTGAGGAGCAGCTGGAGGCGCTCTCCGTCCACCATCCGCGCCACGTCGACGGCTACCGGCGCGTGCACCGGGCCTCGGCCGAGTCGAACGGCGCCGACACCGAGGAGATGCGCGCCGCCATCGTCGAGGCCCGCGGGCTCTTCAAGGAGCTCGTCGGTTTTGAATCGTCCCGTGAGCCCGCGCTGCACAAGGGGAGTTGAGCGACATGACCGAGAAGGACACCACCGGCCGGACGACCGGCACCGACAAGCCCGTGGGCGACGGCAGGACCACCGACCGCGGCATCACGAACGACCGCGGCATCACGAACGACCGCGGTGAGACGAACGACCGCGGCAGGACCGACGCCGACAGGGCCAGGTCGGCCGGCGACGGCAGGGCCGCCGACGGCGGCGGCCGGGGCGTGGACCGCGGGCCGGCCGTGGACGGCGGACGCAGCACGGGGCTCGCCGCCGCTGCGGACCCCGCGGGCACCGCCGAGGCGCCCGGCGCGCGCTCGGCCACCGGCCCGGCCGGCGCCCCTCCGCCGCCCCCGGCCGCCCCCACGCCGGTGCCGCTGCCGGACGCCCCGCACGCACGCGCCGCACGCCCCGAGCGCGCCGCGTCGGCCGGCAAGGCCCCCGAGGAGGCGCCCGGCAAGCACCCGCAGAGCGCCGACACCGGCGGCAAGCCCCTGCTGCCCCGCGAGGAGCAGGACAAGCTCGACCTGCGCCTCCAGGGCGCGCTGTCCGGATTCATCGACGCGCCGCGTGCCGCGGTCGAGGAGGCCGACCAGCTGCTGGAGGAACTGGCCGGGCGGGTCACCGAGGCGCTGCACCAGCGCCGCGACACCCTGCGCGGCTCCTGGCAGCACGACCGGGCCGCCTCCGACACCGAGCGGCTCCGGCTCGCCCTGCGCGACTACCGGGAGCTCGCCGACCGTCTGCTACACGTCTGAGGTCCCCGGCCGCCCGGCCTCCCGCCAGCGCCGTACCACGTCTTCCACGTCGTACGGCTTCATGCCCAGCGGGGGGCCGGGCGGCGGCCTGAACATCATGTCCCGGATCTTGGCGTTGACGTCCGTGACGATCTTCCGGACCAGCCGTTCCGTGGGCGCCTTCAGCGCCGCCTCCAGGGCGTCCTCCGCCTCCTTGCGCAGCGCGAGGGTCGGCGGCAGCACCGAGAGGCCCTCGCGGGCCATCTTCTGCCTGATCCACCACAGTTCGTCGTACGAGGTGTCCGTGCCCGGCGGCAACGGCTGCCCGGCGCCGGGGAGTTGGTCGAACTCGCCCCGCCGCTCCGCGTCGCGGATCTGCTTGTCCACCCAGGACTCGAACGGGACCCCCGGTGGCTTTCGCTCGGTCATGACTCCATTGTGCCGGACACGGCAGGGCCGGGCGATTTATCATGCGGCCGCTGTGTAAGGACACTTCAGGAGGAACGCCCGTGCTCGAACTCACCATGGCCGCCGTCACCGCGGCGGAGGAGGGTGCCACGGCCGGCATGCTCATGGCCGACGCGCCCAGCGAGCCGGGCGCCGTGCTGCGCGTGGGCCGGGACAAGTCCGTCTGCCGGCTGAGCACGCCGGACGACTGGCTGTTCGTCTCCCGGGTGCACCTGGAGTTCCTGTGCGGCCCGGACGGCACCTGGCACGTGTCCTGGCTGCGCGGCTCGCAGCCCGACCCGTCCTCCGAGGTGCGGATCGTCGTCGGCCAGGCCGTCCACCCCCTCGCCTACGGAGGCACCGCCCCGCTGCCCAGGGGCGGCAGCGGGGAGATCGTCGTGCAGGACCGCACCGCGCCGCGCAGTGTCAACGTCGGCTTCTACCACGAGGTCTGACCCGCGATCCGGCGCCGGGGCCCTCGCCCCGGCGCCCCGCTAGGCCAGCACCCGGGCCAGCGCGAAGCCGTCGTAGCCCTTGCCGCCGACCGTCTGGATCGCGGTGGCGCTCAGGCGCGGGTGGCTGCCGAGCAGTTCGACGGCCGCGCGGGTGCCCCGTACGTCCGGGTCCGTGCTGCCCGCGTCGGTGACCCGGCCGCCGCGCACCACGTTGTCCACGATGATCAGGCTCCCCGCGCTGGTGAGTCTCAGCGCCCACTCCACGTAGTGCGGGTTGTTCCGCTTGTCGGCGTCGATGAAGACCAGGTCGAAGGGGGCCGGGTTCTCGTCGGCGAGCCGGGGCAGCAGGTCCAGGGCCGGGCCGACGCGCACCTCGGCCACCTTGTCCAGGCCCGCCCGCGCGAGGTTGCGGGTGGCGACCTCGGCGTGGAGCGGGCTGTACTCCAGGGAGATCAGCCTGCCGTCGGCGGGCAGCGCGCGGGCCAGCCAGATGGTGCTGTAGCCGCCGAGGGTGCCGATCTCCAGGATGCCCCGCGCGCCCTGCGTCTGCGCCAGCAGCTGGAGCAGCTTGCCCTGGGTCGAGGTCACCGCGATCTGCGGGAGGCCCGCCGCCTCGCTGTCGCGCAGGGCCGCCCGCAGCGTCTCGTCGTCCGGGGCGAGATGGGCGGAGAAGTAGTCGTCGACGGCGTCCCAGAGTTGCGACTCGCTCATACGGCTGTGCCTTTCATATGGCTAGTTAGAGCGGCTAAGTAGTGTTGCTAAGGAATATAGCCGCCGATGCCGTCGTGACCGCCCCAAAGCGAGATATCAAGCCCCGGACTATCGTCATTCGGGAAAAAGAAGGGGGTATCCGGTGAACCGGGGGTTGCCTGCATCTCATCCCGAGGTGGTGCAAGCCTCATAGGGTTCGCAAAAGGGATCTCCCGCGCGACAGGCGCGGGGCGGAAGGGGCGGGAGGCCGATCAGGCGTGGCGGATGCGGAGCGCGGCGGGCGACCGGCGGACACGTTCGGAGCGACGGCCGTCGGAGCGGCCGGGACACGCCTGCGTGCGGCCCGCGCCGGGCTCTGGCTGATCGCCGCGGTGCTCGCCGTACGGCAGGTCGCCGTCGTCCTCGGCACCCCCCGCGGGGAGCGCCTGACGGACCTGGAGACCTGGGTCGGCCCCGACGGCGTCCTCCATGTCAACGGCTCGCTCTACGACTCCACGCTCTTCACCGGTACCCCTTTCGGGGGACTTGTGCTGAAGCCCCTGACCCGGTCCGCCGAGCAGGCCCTCGGCGGGGGCTGGACCTTCGCCACCCTGCTCCTGGTCGTCGCCCTCGGTCTGGTCGCCGCCCGCGCGCTGCCCCACCCGGTGAGCCGGCGGACCTCCCTGCTCGCCGCTCCCGTCGCGGTGACCCTGCTGATGCTGTCGCTGCCCGTGCGCAACAGCTTCTGGCTCGGCCAGACCAGCGTCGTCCCGGTCCTGCTCGTCCTGCTCGGCTGTCTCGCCGTACGCGGGCAACGGGCGAGCGGGGTGCTCATCGGCGTCGCGGCCGCCCTCCAGCCGACCCTGCTGCTCTTCGTTCCCCTGCTGTGGTGCACCGGGCGCGGACGCGCCGCCGCGGCCTCCGGGGCGACCTTCGCCGGGACGACGCTGCTGGCCTGGGCGGCGATGCCGCACGACTCGTACACCTACTGGGTCCACCACATCGCAGGGGCCGGGCTCGGCGGGCGGGCCGACCTGCCGGCCAACCAGTCCCTGCACGGCGCCCTGCTGCGGCTGGGCCTGGACGGGCCGCCGGAGATCGGCCTGTTCCTCGCGCTCGCTGCCGCGGTCGCCGTCCTCGGCGTGCGCCGCGCGGTGCGCTACGCCCGTGACGGGCAGCCGCTGCTCGCCGTCGCCGTCACCGGCTGCGCCGCCATGGTGGCCGCGCCCACCGCCTGGCAGCACCAGCTGCTGTGGGTGCTGCTCACGGTGGTCGGCCGGGTCGGGAGGAAGGCGTCCGACCGCTGGCTGTGGCCGGTCGCCGTGGTGCTGGCGATGTCCCTCCCGGCGAGGATGATGCTGCCGGACATGGCGGCCCTGTACCCGCTGCGGGACAACCTCGTCCTGCTGGCCGCGCTCGCCGCCGCCACCTTCGTGCCGTTCCTCTCCCGCACCTCGCCCCACTACCGCTCGCCGGTCCCGACCCGGTACGCCGACCCCGTCCCCACCCGCTTCCGGCACGTCCCGCTGCTGCCGTTCCTGCGCCGGCCCCTCACCCGGCCGAACCTGCTGCTGGAACTGCTGCTCATCCGGGTCGGCTACGCCGCCTACGCCAAGGTCCGCCTCGCCGCGACCGGCGGCAGCAACTCGGCCGGGCGGGAGCGGGCCGAGGAGCACGGGCAGCAGATCCTCGACCTCGAACGCGTGCTGCGCATCGACATCGAGCACACCCTCAACCACGCCGTGGTGAAGGCCGCCCCGGTGCGGGAGTTCTTCGACTTCTACTACACGTCGTTCCACTTCGTGGTCCCGCTGACCGTGCTCGGCCTGCTCTACTGGCGCCGCCCGGTCGACTACCGCTGGGCCCGCTCCGCCCTCGGCTTCGCCACCCTGTTCGCCCTGGTCGGCTTCTGGCTCTACCCGCTGGCCCCGCCCCGGCTGATGCCAGGGCTCGGGATCATCGACACGGTCCACGGCGTGCAGGACTTCTCCCAGCCGGACTACGGCACCCTCACCGCGCTGACCAACCAGTACGCGGCGATGCCGTCGCTGCACTTCGGCTGGTCGCTGTGGTGCGGTCTGGTCATCGCGGTCGTGGCGCCCAGAGCCTGGATGAAGGCCCTCGGCCTGCTCCACCCCGCCCTCACGCTCACCGCGATCGTCGTCACCGGCAACCACTGGGTGCTGGACGCCCTCGGCGGAGCCCTCGTCGTCGGCGCCGGCTTCGGGCTGACGTACCTGCTCCAGGGGCCGCGGGCCCGGCCGGTGCGCCGGGCGGCGGTCAGCGGCGAGCGGGAGCCGGTGAAGGACCGCGCGCCGAGCTGACCGGCCGCTCCTCGTGCTCAGCCCAGGGTCACCTGGAGGTGCTTCACGCCGTTGATCCACGCCGAGCGCAGCCGGTCCGGATCACCGGCCAGCCGCAGCCCGGGCATGGCGTCCGCGACGGCGTTGAAGATCAGGTCGATCTCCAGCACGGCCAGCGACTTGCCGAGGCAGTAGTGCGGGCCTCCGCCGCCGAAACCGAGGTGGGGGTTGGGGTCGCGCAGCACGTCGAACACCTCGGGGTCGGTGAAGACCTCGGGGTCGTGGTTGGCGGCGGCGTAGAAGACGCCGACCCGGTCGCCCTTCCTGATCAGGCTGCCGCCCAGCTCGGTGTCCTGGGTGGCGGTGCGCTGGAAGGAGTTGACCGGGGTCGCCCAGCGGACGATCTCCTCGGCGGCCGTCGCGGGCCGCTCCCGCTTGAACAGCTCCCACTGCTCGGGGTGGGTGAGGAAGGCGTGCATGCCGTGGGTGATGGCGTTGCGGGTGGTCTCGTTGCCCGCGACCGCCAGCATCAGCACGAAGAAGCCGAACTCGTCGGAGCCCAGGCTGCCTTCGCCCTCCGCCGTCACCAGCGTGGTGACGATGTCCTTCGCCGGGCACGCCTTGCGGTCGGCGGCCATGTTCATCGCGTAGGCGATCAGCTCGGTGGCCGACTCGGCGCCGACCTCCTCGGTGATCGCGTACTCCGGATCGTCGTACGAGATCATCTTGTTGGACCAGTCGAAGATCTTCGCCCGGTCGTCCTGGGGGATGCCGATCAGCTCGGCGATCGCCTGGAGCGGCAGTTCGCAGGCGACCTGCGTGACGAAGTCGAAGGGCCCTGAACGGGCGCGGGCCTCGGTGACGATCGCCTCGGCGCGGTCGCGCAGCCGCTGCTCCAACGCCCTGATCGCGCGCGGGGTGAAGACCCGCTGCACGATCTGGCGGACCCGGGTGTGCTCGGGCGGGTCCATGTTCAGCAGGATCAGCCGCTGGGCGTCGATCGCGTCGCGCGGGATGTGCTCGTTGAAGCGGATGATCGCGGTGTTGACCCAGGAGGAGAAGAGCTCCGGGTGCGTGGAGACGTACTTGACGTCCGCGTGCCGGGTGACCGCCCAGTACCCGTCGTCCTGGAAACCGGCCACTCCGTGGGGCTGCGGGATCCAGCGCACCGGCTCGGCGCGGCGCAGTTCGGCGTACTCCGGGAAGGGGACGCGGTGTCGCAGGAGGTCGGGGTCGGTGAAGTCGAACCCGTCGGGAAGCGCTGGACAGGGCATGGCGGCTCCAGCCATCGGCCATCTCGGGGCGGCGATCTGACGGACCATCAGGTATTGCGCAAAGTAAAGGCGGGCTCCGAAGACTGCAAGACCCTTGCGGTGATGGGCGTCACATCCGCAGACTGCACACAGAACTAGAACACGTACTAGTTGTCACGTCTGCTGGTTCCGGACGAGAGGACCGTCCCCCATGGCCGCCGAACCCGTGATCGTCGAAGCCGTCCGCACCCCCATCGGCAAGCGCGGCGGCGCGCTCGCCAATCTGCACCCCGCCTATCTGCTGGGCGAGACCTACCGCGAACTCCTCGGCCGCACCGGCATCCCCGCCGACTGCGTCGAGCAGATCGTCGGCGGCACGGTGACCCACGCCGGCGAGCAGTCCATGAACCCCGCGCGCACGGCCTGGCTCACCATGGGCCTGCCCTACGAGACGGCGGCGACGACCGTCGACTGCCAGTGCGGGTCCTCCCAGCAGGCCTCGCACATGACCGCCAACATGATCGCGGCCGGGGTCATCGACGTCGGCATCTCCTGCGGCGTCGAGGCGATGTCCCGGGTGCCGCTGGGGTCGGGCTCGAAGCACGGGCCGGGCAAACCGTTCCCCGACGAGGCCAACGTGGACCTCCCCAACCAGTTCGAGGCGGCCGAGCGGATCGCGCGCCTTCGGGGGCTGACGCGCGAGAACGTCGACTCCCTCGGGCTCCTCTCGCAGGAACGGGCCGCCGTCGCCTGGGCGGAGGAGCGGTTCAAGCGGGAGACGTTCGCCGTACAGGTCCCGACGACGGAGGACGAACAGCGCGCCGGACAGGGCATGTGGCGGCTGGTCGACCGGGACGAGGGGCTGCGCGACACCTCCCTGGAGGCCCTGTCCGGCCTCAAGGCCGTCATGCCGAAGGCCGTCCACACGGCCGGCAACTCCTCGCAGATCAGCGACGGAGCGGCGGCGATCATGTGGGCCTCGAAGCGGATGGCGCGGGCGCTGAAGCTGCGCCCGCGCGCGCGGATCGTCGCACAGGCGCTGGTCGGCTCCGACCCGCACTTCCACCTCGACGGTCCCATCGACGCGACGAAGGCGGTCCTGGGCAAGGCGGGCATGTCCCTCAAGGACATCGACCTCGTCGAGATCAACGAGGCTTTCGCCTCGGTGGTGTTGAGCTGGGCCCAGGTCTTCGAGCAGAGCCTGGACAAGGTCAACGTCAACGGCGGCGCCATCGCGCTCGGTCACCCGGTGGGCGCCACCGGGGCCCGCCTGATCACCACGGCCCTCCACGAACTGGAGCGCACGGACAAGGAGTTCGCCCTGGTGACGATGTGCGCGGGTGGCGGACTGGCCACCGGCACGATCATTCAGCGGCTGTAGCGGCCCAGTCGGCGAAGCGGAGCCCCGAGGGTTCTCCTCGGACGGCAACAGGTGAGGTACGCATGCCTGCGATGAGGACGGCCAGCAGGTCGGCGAGGGCGAGTGCGCCCTCGGGGTCGTCGGCGCGGCGCTGGAGGCGTCGTACCGGGCCCACCTGGTCGAGGGTGACACCGGCCCGGGCCAGCAGGAAGGTCAGGGTGAGGAAGGCCGAGCGGGCGTTGCCGTCCTCGAAGGGGTGGAAGAAGCAGACGTCGAGGTAGGCGCGGGCCGCTCGGGCGGTGACGGGGAGCGGGTCGGTCTCCGCCTCGGTGAGGCAGGCGTCGAGGCGGGCGGGGAGGTCGGGTCCGGTGCCGTAGCGCTCGCGGCCGGCCTTGGCGTGGGCGGGGTGGCGGCGGAAGGGGGCCTCTGGGACGTCCAGAACCAGGCGCTGCCAGTCGGCGAGCACGGCGAAGGTGAGGGGAGCGGGGGAGGTGGCGTCCTCGCGGGCACGGTCGAGGGCGGCCAGGAGGCGGGCCGCGCGGTCCGGGTCGCGGGCATGGTCGTGGGTGCGGATGTCGTGGGCGGCGCCGTCGCGGTAGGGGTGGGTCGCGGGGACGGTGGCCGGGCGGGCCCGGTGCCAGGGGATGTCCTCGCGCAGGGCGAGCCAGCCGCGCAGATGGTCCGGGGCGGTGGTCATTCGTCGAGGTAGGAGTGGAGGCGGGCGGAGGTCCAGGTGTACGCCTCCGGTCCCGGAGCGGGGGTGGCGTCGGGCTCCAGGGAGGTGGCGAGCTGTTCGGCCACGGAGGTCACGACGGTGACGTCGGGTGCGGTCCAGCTGCCGAAGCGGCCGCCGACGGCGTCCTCGACGAGGGTGCGGGCGGTGTCCGGGTCGACCTCCCAGCGGGTGAGGAACCAGGTCAGGACCTGATGGCAGTGCGCGTACCAGGCGTCTCCGGAGCCGGTGCGGTCCAGGCAGTGGAGGATCAGCTGCTGGGTGGCACGCTCCCAGACGTCGCGGCGGTCGTCGGCGGAGAGGCCGGTGAGGGGGTACCGGTCGAAGAAGCGGCCGAGGAATTCGAGCCAGTCCCGCCACTCGCACAGTGACGCGGCGACCCGGTCGAAGGTCTCGTCGGGGTCGGTGATCGAGTGCAGGGCGCAGCACCAGCCGCCGACCGGCCCGCCGCTGAGGTCCCCCTCGTCGTGTGACCAGCGCCATCCGGTGCTCCACGACCCGTACCGCGCGACGAGGTCCTCGGTCACGGCTCGGCACCAGTCCCAGCCCTCGTCGCGAGCCCACTGGCAGAGCTTCCGGTAGTCCTCGTACATCTCGTCGCGGTCCGAGGTGGCTCTCCGGGGCGGCCGCACGGGGAGTCGGCCCGCCGAGGCCAGGGCCCGGACGGTGTCATGTGCCGTCGCGTTGTCGAAGGGGTGCGTCGCGGGGTCGACCTCGGGCCAGGTCAGGCCGTAGGGGAGCAGCTCCATGTCCACCACACGGATGTTCCACGACGCGAGGGTGCCTCGGCAACGAAAAAACCGCACCGTGCGTGCACGGGTGCGGTCAGTTCGTCGGTTCGGCGGTCGGCTCAGTACCAGCCGTTGGCCTGCCAGAAGCTCCAGGCGTCGCAGGCGCTGCCGTAGCGGTCCTTCATGTAGTCGACGCCCCACTCGATCTGGGTGGCGGGGTTGGTCTTCCAGTCGGAGCCGGCGGAGGCCATCTTCGAGCCGGGCAGGGCCTGGACGAGGCCGTACGCACCGGACGAGGCGTTGGTGGCGTTCACGTCCCAGCCGCTCTCGTGCTCGACGATCTTGGAGAAGCACTGGTACTGGGCCGAGTTGCCGATCATCTTCTTCGCGGTGGCCTGGGCGGAGGAGGCGCCGGTCGTGGCGGCCTGCGCGGGCGCCGCGGCGAGGAGGGAACCGGTGGCGACAGCGGCCACGGCGGCACCGGCGAGGGCCTTCTTCGGGGAGGCGATGCGGCGAATGACGGAAACGGCGGACAAGGCGGGGACCTTTCGTCGGGGACGTTGCGGCCGCCGCACATCCCGACCACGCGGTGCGTGGGGGACATGCGTCGGCGCCGAGGCCCGTGGGCTTGTCGGCGCCGTGCGACGTCATCCAGAGAAGCAGCCGGGGGCAGGGTCCGCAATGACCGCTTTTGCTAGTTGTGGTCGTATGTGGGGTACATGTTTCTCCTGTGGCGTGGCTCTCGGAGTGCAGGTCAGGGGCCCTTATGGCGTGGACATGGCGTCCGAAATGTCCGACTAAGTAGGATCGTAGGTGATGTGGGTCATGTGGGGTGCTTCACCGAGGTGCTGACAGCCCGTCCGCGTCGCCTCACGCAGCGGGGCCGTCGAATGTGACGGGGGCCTCGAACGCGGCCCTGCGCGTCGCCCGGCGCAGCGCCTTGAGGATCGCCGGGCCGAGGGTGAGCGTGAGGACCACGGTGACCAGGGCCCGCCCCAGGTCCCAGCCGAGCGAGGTGGCCAGGCAGTACGCGACGAACCGGGCCAGGTTCTGCGGCAGGTCCGCGTCCGGGTCGTAGGCGATGTTGGAGGACAGCTCGCCCAGGAAGGGCCAGCCCGCGAGGTTCGTCATCGCGCCGTAGACGAACGCGGCGAGGAAGCCGTACGTCGCGATCATCAGCAACTCCGCGCGGCCCCTCAGCCGGTCCGGGCCGGGGAGCAGCCCGGCGCCCATCGTGAACCAGCCCATCGACAGCATCTGGAACGGCATCCACGGCCCCACCCCGCCCGTGAGCAGCGCGGAGGCGAACATGCTGAGCGCCCCGAGGACGAACCCGAAGCCCGGTCCGAGGACGCGCCCGCTCAGCAGCATCAGGAAGAACATCGGCTCGATGCCCGCGGTGCCCGCGCCGAGCGGCCGCAGCGCCGCGCCGGTCGCCGCCAGCACACCGAGCATCGCCACCGCCTTCGGGCCGAGGCCGGACTCGGAGATCGTCGCCGCGACCACGGCGACCAGGAGGACGAGGAGCGCGGCGAAGAGCCAGGGCGCGTCCTGGGCGTGGGCGCTCGCCTGGGAGTCGGGCGACGCGATGAGCGGGCGGCCGATCACGGCGAGGCCGATCGCGCTGACCAGGGTCAGGGCGGCCAGGGAGCGCGGGCCGAGGCGGATCGGGCGCGCCTGGCGCGTCGGGGGCGGGGGCGGGGGCGGTGTCGGTGTGGTGGTCATGCGAGGGCCCGTTCGACCTGGGTCACGGTCAGCCAGTGCTGGGGCGCGAGGATCTTCGTCACCTGCGGGGCGAAGGAGGGGGAGGACACCACCACGTCCGCGGTCGGACCGTCGGCGATGATCTCGCCCTCGGCCATCAGCAGCACCCGGTGCGCCAGCTCCGCGGCCAGCTCCACGTCATGCGTGGCCAGGACGATCGCGTGGCCCTCGGCCGCCAGCCCCCGCAACACGGTGACCAGCCGGGCCTTCGCCGCGTAGTCCAGGCCGCGGGTCGGTTCGTCCAGCAGGAGCAGGGGCGGCCGGGCGGTCAGTACGACGGCCAGGGCCAGCGCCAGGCGCTGGCCCTCCGACAGGTCCCGGGGGTGGGTGTCGTCGGCCACGCCGGGGAGCAGCTCGCCGACCAGGGCACGGCAGGTGCCGGGCTCGGCGTGCGCGTCGGCGTCGGCGGCCGCGCACTCGGCGGCGACGGTGTCGGCGTAGAGCAGGTCCAGGGGTTCCTGCGGGACCAGGCCCACATGGCGGACCAGTTCGGGGGGCGGGGTGCGGTGCGGGGTGACGCCGCCGACCCGGACCGTGCCCCTGATGGGTTCGAGCAGGCCCACCAGGGAGGAGAGGAGCGTGGACTTCCCGGCGCCGTTGCGGCCCATCAGGGCGACCGTCTCGCCGGGGCCGACGGTCACGTCCACCTTGCGCAGGGCCCGGACGCCGCCGCGGGTCACGGCGAGGCCGCTCACCTCGGCGGCGTACGCGGAGTCGGGGACGGCGGCCCGGGGTGCGGGCGTACGGCGGAACCAGCGGCGGGGGGCGGGGGGCGCGGTGGGTGCGGGGAGCCGGGGGGCGTCGGGGTTGCCGGGTTCGCCGGCCGGGGCGACGGCGCTGTCGGGCTCGGCGGCCGGGTCGGCGGCGGACCCGGCGAGCCGTTCCCGCAGGGCCGCCGCCCGGCGCCGGGCGTCCCGCACGGTCAGGGGGAGTGGCGTCCAGCCCGCAAGGCGGCCCAGGTCCACCACGGGCGGGGTCACGGGCGAGACCGCCATCACCTCCGCCGGGGCGCCGAGGACCGGGGCCTCGCCGGGCGCGGGCAGCAGGACGACCCGGTCGGCGTACTGGATCACCCGCTCCAGGCGGTGCTCGGCCATCAGGACCGTCGTGCCGAGGTCGTGCACCAGCCGCTGGAGCACCGCGAGGACCTCCTCCGCCGCCGCCGGGTCCAGGGCCGAGGTCGGTTCGTCCAGCACCAGGACCCGCGGGTGCGGGGTGAGCACCGAGCCGATGGCGACGCGCTGCTGCTGGCCGCCGGAGAGGGTGGCGATGGGCCGGTCGCGCAGACCGGCGAGGCCGAGCAGGTCCAGGGTCTCCTCGACCCGGCGCCGCATCACGTCCGGCGCCAGGCCCAACGACTCCATGCCGTAGGCGAGTTCGTCCTCGACCGTGTCCGTCACGAAGTGCGAGAGCGGGTCCTGGCCCACCGTGCCCACCACGTCGGCGAGTTCGCGGGGCTTGTGGGTGCGGGTGTCCCGGCCCGCCACGGTGACCCGGCCGCGCAGGGTGCCGCCGGTGAAGTGCGGGACCAGACCGCTGACGGCACCCAGGACCGTGGACTTGCCGACCCCGGACGGGCCGACGAGCAGGACGAGTTCGCCCTCCGGGACCTCGAAGTCGATGTCCCGGACGGTGGGTTCGGTACGGCCGTCGTACGTCACGGAGACGTTCTCGAAGCGGATCACGACGACTGCTCCTTCGGTTCCTTCGGGGCGGCGGTTCTTGGCGGCTCGGTCCCGGCCGGTGAGGTTCTCGTCGACTCGGCCGCCACCGGTGAGGTTCTCGGGGCCGCGGTCGCGGTGGGAGTCGCGGGGGACACGGTCGTGGTCGGAGCCGTGGTGGCCGCGGTCGTGGTCGGAGCCGTGGTGGCCGCGGTCGCGGTCGGCATCGTCGGCGCCACGAACGCCGGGAGCAGGCCCAGCAGGATCGCCGCCGCCGGCCACAGCGGCAGCGTCGGCGCGGTCAGCGGAAGCACGCCCGGCTCCAGGCCGGCCGGGTCGGTGGCGGCGGCCGCGAACATCAGCGCGGCGACGGCCACACCCGAGCCGCTGACCAGCCACGCCCGCGCGTCCCACGGGTCCGGCCGGTACCGGGTCCGGGTGGCCCGGCGCCCGCCCAGGCGCAGGCCGACCAGGGCGGCGGCCACCCCGGCCAGCAGCAGCGGCAGTCCGTAGGCGCCGCCCTCCGCGGTGAGGACGCCGTAGGTGCCGGCGCAGACGCCGAGGAGTCCGCCCAGGGTGAGGGCGGTCGTGGTCCGGCGTACCGCGGGAGGCACGTCGGCGGTACGGCCGTACCCCCGGGAGTCCATCGCGGCGGCGAGGGCGACGGAGCGCTCCAGCGCGCCCTCCAGGACCGGCAGGCCCACCTGAAGCAGGCCCCGCACACCGTTGTCCGGGCGGCCCCGCAGGCGCCGGGCGGCGCGCAGCCGCTGCACGTCGGCGATGAGGCTCGGGGCGAAGGTGAGCGCGACCACGACGGCTACACCCATCTCGTACAGCGCCCCCGGCAGGCACTTGAGCAGCCGGGCCGGGTTGACCAGCGCGTTCGCGGCGCCGACGCAGATGAGCAGGGTCGCCAGCCGCACCCCGTCGTACAGGGCGACGAGCAGGCCCTCCGCGTGCACCCGGCCGCCGAGCCGGATGCCCTGCGCCCAGTCGGGCAGCGGGATCTCCGGGAGCGTGAACAGGGTGTGGGTGCCGGGGATGGGTGAGCCCAGGAACACGGCGAAGACGAGCCGGATCAGCAGCACGGCGAGGGCGAGCTTGACGAAGGCGCCGTAGGAGCGGGACCAGGGGGTGTTCTGGCGGCACGTCGCCACCACGTACGCGGACGTCGCCACGAGCAGCGCCAGCAGCACGGGGTTGGTGGTGCGGGTGGCCGCCGCGCCCAGGCCCAGGGCCCACAACCACCAGGCGCCGGGGTGCAGTTGCGCCCACGGCCGGGGGGCGAGGGTGCCCGTCCCCCCGGCGCGGTCACGCATGCCTGCGCCGGCGTGCCTGCCAGAGCGCCGCCGCTGCCAGCGCCGCCACTCCCGCGACGCCCGCCCACAGGCCGAGGGCCGGGTCGCCGTCGTCCTCGCCCCTGCCCTTGTCGTCCGGCGACTTCGCGATCTGCTCGCCGCAGCCCTGGGCCGGGTAGCCGTCGATCGCGCAGAGCAGGGCGTTGGAGTCGTACCGCAGGGGCTTCGCCACCTGCGCCAGGGCCTCGGCCGTGGTGGCGTCCTCGGCCAGCCGCGCGCACAGCGTCCGCGGCCTCGGCGGGGTCTCGCCCGACGGCGAGTCCGCCTTCGTGCCGAAGTCGATGACCAGCGCCACCCGCTTCTCGCCGTCCCGGGCCGGCGTGCGCGCGCAGATCACGTCGAAGTCCGCCGCGCCACGCGGCTGCGCGGCCTTCGAGGAGTCCTCGCTGAGCGTGAACCGGAAGCCCTGCACGTCGCCGTCCGAGGGGACCGCCATGGACGGCCCCTGGGTGGCGTAGGTCCACGAGGAGCCGTCGCGGTCCCAGAAGGACCAGTAGCGGTAGGTGGCGGCCTGCGCCGGGGCCGCCGTCCACACCACCAGCGCCGCGAGCAGCAGGGCGCAGGCCCGGCGGATCACTGCCGCTTCCCCTTGTTGCGGCCGCTGATCAGGAAGCCGACGCCGATACCGGCGACCGCGCCCACGCCGATGATCCACCAGACGCTGACGCCGTCCTCCTCGGCCTTCTTCCCGTCCTCGGACGCGGCCTTCGTCTGCGTCTGCGGCTTCGGGCCGGTCGCGTTGAGCTCGCGCACCAGGTCCGTGCCGCCGAAGTCGCGCGGGTCGGCGCCGGCGGCCCGCGCCGCGAGGATCAGCTGGGCGTACGCGGCGGGACCGCTCTGCTTCGCCCAGTCCGCGGAGTTCTCCTCCAGCCAGGCCAGCGGCTTCTGCGTGGCCTTCGGACCGCCGGTCACCGCGAGCGCGACGACCGCGTCGGCGGTGTTGCCGAAGTCGGGCTGGTCCTCGGCGCCGGGCAGCACCGACATCAGGTGACCGTCCTTCGCCATCGCCCCGGCCAGGTAGGAGGCGCCGTTCGCGGCGGACCGGTCGGGGTCGGAGTCCTCGGCGGTGGCGCAGGTGAGGTCGGTGTCGCCCGCGGCCTTCGCCGACACCATGCTCAGGCCCTTCATGCCGACCACGGCCGCCGCCGTCGCGTCCGCGTTGGCGGCCAGCTCGCCCTTCTTGTCCGGCTGGTAGGCGAAGGCGCCGCCGTCCTCGCAGGACAGGGCCAGCCCGCGCAGCGCGTCGTACGGCGACCTGCCGTCCTTCACCACGGTCTCGGGGTCCTCGCCCACGGCGCTCAGGGCGCCGACGACGATCGCGGTCGAGTTGGCGTCGCTGGCGCCGCCGGGCGTGTAGCCCCAGCCGCCGTCCTTGTTCTGCACGCTCTTGAGCCAGGTGACCGCCTTGACGGCGTCCTTCCTGTGGTCGCCGTCCCCGGCCAGGGACAGGGCCTGTGCGGCGGCGGCGGTGCTGTTGGTGTCGACCATCAGCTTCGCGTCGCAGTCCTTGGCGGGCTCGGCGCGGAAGGCCGCGAAGGCCCCGTTCGCGCACTGCTGCCCGAGCAGCCAGTCGACGGCCTTCTCGGCGGGCGTCACATCCGACCGGTACTGGGCGAGCAGCGCCAGCGACTGGCGCCAGACGCCGTCGTACGTCGGGTCGGTGGTGCCGTACAGGCCGGACGGTATCGCCACGGACGGCGACGGGGACGCGGCCAGGGCGGGCGTGGCCAGGCCGATCACGGCGGTGGCGGCCAGGACCGCGGCGCTGCGGCGGACGTTCATGATCGGCGGGTGCCTCTCCCTGAAGGGAGCCGGGCAGCACGGGACGACCCCGGGCGGCTCGGCTCCGCAGACCTCGACGGTGCCAGCGCACCGGCGGGTCGCCGGCGCGCGTGAGCCGTTCACGTGCCGTACGGAGCAGTCCGGCTCGCAGCCAGAGGCTGCTCACGGTTGCGGGTCAGCGCCGGATTTGCACCGGCTTCCCCCCGTACGGGTGTAGTGACGACGGCGCCACTCTACCGGCCCGTAAACAAACACCTGAGGGGAGGCTGCGCGCGGGGGACGGGTTCCCCGCCATGGGGATCTCGGGGAACCCGGGCCGACTGATCGGTTCGGGGCGCGCGTCGGACGTGTACGAGCTCGGCGAGGGGTGGGTCCTGCGCCGGGACCGCGAGGAGTACGGCGACGGGGTCGCGGAGGCCGCCCTGCTGGGGCGCCTGCACGCCCTCGGCCACCCCGTGCCCCGGGTGCGCCCCGCCGACTGCACCCGCACCGAGCTGGTGATGGAGCGCCTGCACGGGCCGACGATGCTGGAGGCATTCTGCGCGGGGCGCATCGGTCCGCGGGAGGCCGGCGAGACCCTGGCCCGGCTGCTGCGGCGGCTGCACGCGCTGCCCGGCCGGGTGATCCACCTGGACCTCCACCCGGACAACGTCCTGCTCACCGCCGACGGCCCCCACGACATCGACCGGACCAACGCCGAGGAGGGCGAACCCGCCCTGGACCGGGGCATGTCGGCGCTGATCCTCGCCCAGGTCGCCGTCGTCGACGCACAGCTCTCCGAGCCGGTACGCGCGACACCCGCCGCGCTCCTCGCGGACCCCTCGGACCTCACCGGGCGGGCTCTGGGCGAGGCCCGTCGCCGACGTGCCGCCAACCCCACCATGACGGCGCGGGAGGTCGAAGCGCTGGGCGAGGCCGAGCAGTTGGTGCGCTCCTTCACGGACGGGGAGCGCTGACCGGAGTCGGACAGCGGGCAGCGCGATCGGACTCGGCCCGAAACCGGGAGCGCTGCCCTGAGCCGGGCCGAAACCGGGAGCGCTGCCCTGAGCCGGGCCGCGACCTGGAGCGCTGCCCGGTCTCAACCCGCGACCTGGAGCGCTGCCCGGTCTCACACCGCCACGTACGTCACCGGGTCGCTGCCCGTGACCGCTTCCGCGCGGCCCAGCTTCACCAGTCGGCGCAGGTGGGACTCGGCCTCCGACACCGCGATGTTCCGGGAGCCGTAAGGGATCTGCTCCCAGGGCCGGTTCCACTCCATGCGCTCGGCGAGCCGCCAGGGGGTGAGGGGTTCGGCCAGCAGGGCGAGCAGGCCGGTGAGGCGCTCCTCGTGGTGGTCGAGCAACTCCCGTACGCGCGCGGGCGCGTCGGTGAAGGCGTGCTGGTGCGCCGGGAGCACCTCGGCGGGGGCGAGCCGGCCGACGCGCTCCAGGGAGTCGAGGTAGTCGCCGAGGGGATCGGTGACGGTGGTGTCGTCCGGGTCCTCGTACAGGCCGATGTGGGGTGTGATGCGGGGGAGGAGATGGTCGCCCGAGAACAGGCGGCCGCGGCCCGGGAGTTGGGCGGGATGCTCCTCCTCCAGGTGCAGGCAGACATGGCCCGGGGTGTGGCCCGGGGTCCAGATCGCGCGCAGCCGGCGGCCCGGGAGGCCGAGGAGTTCGCCGGGGACGATCTCGCGGTCCGGCAGGGCGGGGGTCAGGCCGGGCAGGGTGCTGCGGCGGGCGCCGCGCAGGGGTGCCACGTGCTCCTCGGGGGCGCCGGCCGCGGTGAGCTTCGCCGCCATGTACGTGAACCAGCGCTCGGGCTTGGCGGACCGGGTGCGGCGCACGATCGCGGTGTCCGCCGCGTGCATCGCGATCCAGGCGCCGGACGCCTCACGGACCCGCCCGCACAGGCCGTGGTGGTCGGGGTGGTGGTGGGTGACGACCACCCCGTGGACCTCCTCGACCGCCGTCCCGCAGTCCGCCAGCCCCTCGGCGAGGGTGTCCCAGGAGGCGGGGTCGTCCCAGCCGGTGTCGATCAGCACCGGGCCCCGGTCGGTGTCCACCACGTAGACCAGCGTGTGCCCGAGGGGGTTGTCCGGGATCGGGACCCGGACGGACCGTACGCCCCCGCCGTGATCGTGCGTGTTCGTCATCTGCCCTCCGCCTCGCGGCCATTGCTCACTATAACTAGAACTGGTATCAGTTCTGAAGCACCGTCAGAAATCAAGCAGCGCAACGGATCCGACCAAGGAATCCCGCTTCGGCTCCGCAGGAGGCGTCGGCCATGACCGAGCTCGTGGAACACGGACAGCTGTTCATCGGCGGGGAGTTGACCGACCCCCTCGGCAAGGACGTCATCGAGGTCATCTCGCCGCACACCGAGGAGGTCTTCGGCCGCGTGCCGCACGCCTCCACCGCCGACGTCGACCGGGCCGTCGCCGCGGCCCGCCGGGCCTTCGACGAGGGGCCCTGGCCGCGAGCGAGCCTCGACGAGCGGATCGAGGTCGTCACCCGCATCAAGGACGCCATCGCGATACGGCACGAGGAGATCGCCCGCCTGATCTCCCGCGAGAACGGCTCCCCGTACTCCTGGAGCGTCCTCGCGCAGGCCCTCGGCGCGATGATGGTCTGGGACTCGGCGATCACCGTCGCCCGGAACTTCCCCTACGAGGAGCACCGCGACGGCGTCCTCGGCCGGATCCTCGTCCGGCGCGAACCCGTCGGGGTCGTCGCGGCCGTCGTGCCGTGGAACGTCCCGCAGTTCGTCGCCGCCGCCAAGCTCGGGCCCGCGCTGCTCACCGGCTGCACGGTCGTGCTCAAGCCGTCCCCCGAGTCGCCGCTGGACGCCTACCTCCTCGGCGAGATCGCCGCCGAGGCCGGGCTGCCCGAGGGCGTGCTGTCGATCCTGCCCGCCGACCGCGAGGTGAGCGAGTACCTCGTCGGGCACCCCGGCGTCGACAAGGTCTCCTTCACCGGCTCGGTCGCCGCCGGCAAGCGGGTCATGGAGGTGGCCGCCCGCAACCTGAGCCGGGTGACGCTGGAACTGGGCGGCAAGTCGGCCGCGGTCGTGCTGCCGGACGCGGACGTGGAGTCGGCGGTGGCCGGGATCGTCCCGGCGGCCTGGATGAACAACGGCCAGGCGTGCGTGGCCCAGACCCGGGTGCTGCTGCCGCGCTCGCGCTACGACGAGTTCGCCGAGGCCCTCGCCGCCGCCGCGAACGCCCTCGTCGTCGGCGACCCGCTGGACCCGGCGACCCAGGTCGGCCCGCTGGTGGCCCGGCGCCAGCAGCAGCGCAACCTCGACTACATCCGCATCGGCCAGGAGGAGGGCGCCAAGATCCTCACCGGCGGCGGACGGCCGCCCGGCCTGGACCGCGGCTGGTACGTCGAGCCGACCCTCTTCGGCGACGTCGACAACTCCATGCGGATCGCCCGGGAGGAGATCTTCGGCCCGGTGATCTGCCTGCTGCCCTACGGCGACGAGGCCGAGGCGGTGCGGATCGCGAACGACTCCGACTACGGGCTCAGCGGCAGCGTCTGGACCGGCGACGTGGAGCGCGGCATCGACGTCGCCCGCCGGGTCCGTACCGGCACCTACTCCGTCAACACCTTCAGCCTCGACATGCTCGGCCCCTTCGGCGGCTACAAGAACTCCGGTCTCGGGCGGGAGTTCGGGCCCGAGGGGTACGGCGAGTACCTCGAGCACAAGATGATCCACCTGCCCGCGGGCTGGGAGGCGTAGCGGATGGGGGACCGCTGGCACGTGGAGGTCGACCGGTCCGTCTGCATCGGCTCGGCCCAGTGCGTCCACCGGGCGCCGGACGGCTTCCGCCTCGACACCGCCCGCCAGTCGCACCCGGCCGAACCCGACCTGGACGCGGGCGAGGGGCTGCTCGCCGCGGCGGAGAACTGCCCGGTGGAGGCCATCGCGATCACTCTGGCGGGGACCGGCGAGCCGGTCTTCCCGCCGGAGGAATGAGCGCCGGGAGAGAAGGATCCGGCACAGGAGGTCCGGCGAAAGAGGTCCGCGGAAATCCGAGGGCTCTTTATCCGGCAAACTGTTCTATTCTGGACGTAGGCCTACGAGGCGAGTGAGGGAGTCCGAACCGGAGTAGCCGACTCGGCGGAAAGCGGTCAGCAGCGCTTACGCCGTTGCCGACGTCGACGGTCCGGGCTGAGAGGCCGGAAGGCGGAGTTGGAGCCCGACGGCGACCCCCAGCACCTGATCCGGGTCATGCCGGCGCAGGGAACCCGTCTCGTAGGTCCTTTTCCGTGCGCGGAGGGTGGGGGATGCGCGGGCCGCCGTCAGATGTGCGGGTCCGTCGGGGCCACTGGTTCCGTCGGGGCCGTCAGGTCGATCAGGCGGCACACCGTCTCGATGTCGATCTTCACCTGGGCGATCGACGCCCGCCCGGACAGCCAGGTGATCAGCGCGGAGTGCCAGGTGTGCTCGATGACCCGGACCGCGGAGAGCTGCTGGGGCGTGGGGTTCGCCTGGCCCATCGCGTCCAGGATGATGACGGTCGTCTGCCGGGACACCTGGTCCACCTCGGGCGAGACGCTGCGGTCGGCGAAGGTCAGCGCGCGGACCATCGCGTCGGCCAGGTGCGGCTCGCGCTGCAGGGCGCGGAAGGCGCGCATCAGCGTCTCCGCCACCCGCTCCGCCGCGGTGTCGCCCGCGGGCGGCTTCTTCCGCAGCGTGCCGTGCATGTGCTCCAGCTGGTCCTGCATGGTCGCGACCAGCAGATGGATCTTGGACGGGAAGTAGCGGTAGAGGGTGCCGAGCGCCACCTGGGAGGACTCCGCGACCTCGCGCATCTGCACCGCGTCGAAGCCGCCCCGGCTGGCCAGCTGCGCGCTCGCGTGCAGGATGCGGCGGCGGCGGGCCTCCTGCCGCTCGGTCAGGGGCGGCGAGGCGGTCCGCGCGATGCTCGCTTCCACGTTGTCCCCCTTTTTCGCCCTGGCTTGCGCAGGCATGGATC
This sequence comes from Streptomyces sp. NPDC000983, assembly GCF_040299205.1. NCBI lineage: Bacteria > Bacillati > Actinomycetota > Actinomycetes > Kitasatosporales > Streptomycetaceae > Streptomyces > Streptomyces sp. NPDC000983. The sequence goes on from NZ_JBEPBM010000020.1 coordinate 82,571, forward strand.
CCGTCCGTGGCGGTGGCAGTGACAGTCGGTGAGGGTGTGCGATCAGACAGCATGCCAGGGCCTCGGCCGTGGCGTGAATCACCTGATCCCCCGCTCACAGGGCCGCTACCTGCCGGTAGATTCGGAGCCTGTTTGAACGATCAAGTCTGTAACTTGTTCTAGATTAGCGTCCCGTCGTAATGTCGCGGGACCGTGCAGGGAGAAGGGGGCCCGGAGTGACCGCTGAGGCCAGTCGGACGGGTTCCTCCACGGAGCCCGCCGCGGACGGCGAGCGAGCTCTCGACATCGCGCTTCTCACCTATAAAGGGAACCCGTTCTGCGGCGGTCAGGGCGTCTACGTCCGCCACCTCTCCCGCGAACTGGCGCGGCTCGGCCACCGCGTCGAGGTCATCGGCGCCCAGCCCTACCCCGTGCTCGACGAGGGCGTGCCGCTGACCGAGCTGGCCAGCCTCGACCTCTACCGGCAGCCCGACCCCTTCCGCACCCCGGGCCGCGGCGAGTACCGCGACTGGATCGACGCCCTGGAAGTCGGGACCATGTGGACCGGCGGCTTCCCCGAGCCGCTGACCTTCTCGCTGCGCGCCCGCCGCCATCTGCGCGCCCGCCGCGGCGAGTTCGACGTCGTCCACGACAACCAGACCCTCGGCTACGGCCTGCTGGGCGACGTGGGCGCCCCCCTCGTCACCACGATCCACCACCCCATCACCGTCGACCGGCAGTTGGAGCTGGACGCGGCCGAGGGATGGCAGCGCCGGTACTCCGTGCGCCGCTGGTACGCCTTCACCCGGATGCAGAAGCGCGTCGCGCGCCGGCTGCCGTCCGTCCTCACCGTCTCCGGCACCTCCCGCTCGGAGATCGTCGAGCACCTGGGGGTGCGCGAGGAACGGGTGCACGTCGTCCACATCGGCGCCGACACCGATCTTTTCTCGCCGGATCCGTCCGTCGCGCGCATCCCCGGCCGGATCGTCACCACCTCCAGCGCCGACGTCCCCCTCAAGGGTCTGGTCTTCCTCGTCGAGGCGCTCGCGAAGGTGCGTACCGAGCACCCCGACGCCCACCTCGTCGTGGTGGGCAAGAAGCCCGCCGAGGGCCCGGTCGCGCAGGCGGTCGAGCGGTACGGGCTCGAGGGCTGCGTCGACTTCGTCAAGGGCATCTCCGACGCCGAACTCGTCGACCTGGTCCGCTCGGCCGAGGTCGCCTGCGTGCCCTCGCTCTACGAGGGCTTCTCCCTGCCCGCCGCCGAGGCCATGGCCACCGGCACCCCGCTGGTCGCCACGACCGGCGGCGCGATCCCGGAGGTCGCCGGAGCGGACGGGGAGACCTGTCTGGCGGTGCCGACCGGCGACGCGGGAGCGCTGGCCGCCGCGCTGAGCCGGCTGCTCGGCGACCGGGGACTGCGCGAACGGCTCGGCCGGGCCGGACGCGAACGGGTGCTGGAGCGCTTCACCTGGGCCCGCGCCGCCGAGGGCACGGTCCGCCACTACCGCGAGGCCGTCGCCCGCTCCGCCCGCGGCCCCGTGCCCGCGGCGCCCCTGACCCCGACAAGTGCAACCGGCGTCTACCCCGAAAGCAGGGCCTCGTGCTGACCGTCGACTTCTCCCGGTTCCCGCTCGCCCCGGGCGACCGTGTGCTGGATCTCGGCTGCGGCGCCGGCCGGCACGCCTTCGAGTGCTACCGGCGCGGCGCCCAGGTCGTCGCGCTGGACCAGAACGCCGAGGAGATCCGCGAGGTCGCCAAGTGGTTCGCGGCGATGAAGGAGGCCGGCGAGGCCCCCGAGGGCGCCACCGCCACGGCCATGGAGGGCGACGCGCTCGCGCTGCCCTTCCCCGACGAGTCCTTCGACGTCGTCATCATCTCCGAGGTCATGGAGCACATCCCCGACGACAAGGGCGTCCTGGCGGAGATGGTCCGGGTCCTCCGGCCCGGCGGCCGGATCGCCATCACCGTCCCGCGCTACGGCCCCGAGAAGGTCTGCTGGACGCTCTCCGACGCCTACCACGAGGTCGAGGGCGGCCACATCCGCATCTACAAGGCGGACGAACTGCTCGGGAAGATCCGCGAGGCGGGCCTGCGGCCCTACGGCACCCACCACGCGCACGCGCTGCACTCGCCGTACTGGTGGCTGAAGTGCGCGTTCGGCGTCGACAACGACAAGGCGCTGCCGGTGCGGGCGTACCACAAGCTGCTGGTCTGGGACATCATGAAGAAGCCGCTGGCCACCCGGGTCGCCGAGCAGGCGCTCAACCCGCTGATCGGCAAGAGCTTCGTCGCCTACGCGACCAAGCCCCACCTGCCGCGGCTGTCCGAGTCCGCCGCGACCTCCGAGGCGGCCGCCAAGTGACCACTCCCCGGACAGAACACCTGGTCCTGCCCGGGGTCCTGACCGCCGGGCAGGCCGCCGCGACCGTCGCCGGAATCCTCGCCGTGCAGCGGGAGGACGGCGCCATCCCGTGGTTCCGGGGACACCACCTCGACCCCTGGGACCACGTCGAGGCGGCCATGGGCCTGGACGCGGCCGGCGAACACGACGCCGCCGAGCGGGCCTACGACTGGCTCGCCCGACACCAGAACACCGACGGCTCCTGGTACGCGGCCTACGCCGACGGCGCCCACGACGACGTCACCGACCGCGGCCGGGAGACGAACTTCGTCGCCTACATCGCGGTGGGGGTGTGGCACCACTACCTCTCCACCGGCGACGACACGTTCCTGGACCGGATGTGGCCCACCGTCTACGCGGCGACCGAGTTCGTGCTGCGCCTCCAGCAGCCCGGCGGCCAGATCGGCTGGCGGCGCGACGACGACGGCACCCCGACCGCGGACGCCCTGCTGACCGGGTCCTCCTCGGTCCACCACGCCCTGCGGTGCGCGCTCGCCATCGCCGAACAGCGCGAAGAGGCCCAGCCGGACTGGGAGTTGGCCGCGGGGGCGCTGCGGCACGCGATCCGGCGCCACCCGGAGCGGTTCCTGGACAAGGACCGCTACTCCATGGACTGGTACTACCCGGTGCTGGGCGGCGCGCTGACCGGCACGGAGGCGAAGGCCCGCATCGAGGAGTCCTGGGACCGGTTCGTCGTCCCCGGACTCGGGGTGCGGTGCGTCGTCCCCAACCCGTGGGTCACCGGCGGCGAATCGGCCGAACTCGCCCTGGCCCTGTGGGCGATGGGCGAGTCCGACCGGGCGCTGGAGATCCTCCAGTCCATCCAGCATCTGCGCGACGACGACAGTGGCCTGTACTGGACGGGCTACGTCTTCGACGACGACGCGATCTGGCCGCTGGAGCTGACGACCTGGACGGCGGGGTCCCTGCTGCTCGCGGTCGCCGCCCTGGGCGGCCACGAGGCGACCTGCCGGGTGTTCGGCGGGGAGCAGCTGCCGAGGGGACTGGACCCCGACTGCTGCGTCTGAACTCAGTGGCGGTGGACCCGGTTGGCGATGGCGTGGCCGACGAACAGGTACACCACCGCCGCCAAGCCGTATCCGGCGACGACCCGCGCCCACGCCTCGTCGAACGTGAACAGGTCGTAGGACCAGCCCGCGAGCCAGTGGGCGACGTCGTGGACGAACTGCACGAAGTCGTTGCCGCGGTTGGCGTCGAGCAGGTACATCAGAATCCACAGGCCGAGTATGAAGGCCATGACGTCGGCGACGACCGCGATGATCCGGCCTGCCGAGGTACCGTTGCGATATCGAGAGGACATGACGGTCGGGTTGCCGGTCGTGGCCGAATGAAACGCGTCACGCGTTGAGTTCGGCCAGCACCCGCAGGGTCTCGCGGTCCGGGGCCAGCGCCAGCAGGTCCGTCACCGGGCCCTCGCGCCACGCCTGGAGCCGCTCGGCGATCCGCTCGCGCGGGCCGACCAGCGAGATCTCGTCGGCGAAGGCGTCGGGGACGGCGAGCACCGCCTCCTGCCGGCGCCCTTCGAGGAACAGCCGCTGAATCCGGCGGGCCTGCTCCTCGTAGCCCATGCGGGCCATGAGGTCGGCGTGGAAGTTGCGGGCCGCGTGGCCCATGCCGCCGATGTAGAAGCCGAGCATCGTCTTCACCGGCAACAGCCCCTCGGCCACGTCCTCGCAGACCTGTACCCGGGCCATCGGCGCCACCAGGAAGCCCTCCGGGAGGGTGCCGGGCAGGGCGTAGGCGTCGGGGCGGGTGGGCGACCAGTACAGGGGGAGCCAGCCGTCCGCGATACGGAGGGTCTGGGCGACGTTCCTCGGGCCCTCCGCGCCGAGCAGCACGGGCAGTTCGGGGCGGAGCGGGTGGGTGATGGGCCTGAGCGGCTTGCCGAGCCCGGTGGCGCCCTCGCCGCGGTAGGGCAGGGGGTGGAAGCGGCCGTCCACCTCCACCGGGCCCTGGCGCCGCAGCACTTGCCGTACGACGTCCACGTACTCCCGGGTCGCGGTCAGCGGCGAGGCCGGGAACGGGCGGCCGTACCAGCCCTCCACCACCTGCGGGCCGGACAGGCCGAGGCCGAGCATGACGCGCCCGCCGGAGAGGTGGTCCAGGGTGAGGGCGTGCATCGCGGTCGCGGTCGGTGAGCGGGCCGCCATCTGGGCAACGGCCGTACCCAGCTTGATCCTTGAGGTCTGCGCGGCGATCCAGGTCAGCGGGGTGAAGGCGTCCGAGCCCCAGCTCTCCGCCGTCCACACCGAGTCGTAGCCCAGCCGTTCCGCCTCCCGGGCCAGCGGAACGTGGTCCGGGGAGGGGCCGCGACCCCAGTAGCCGAGCGCGAGACCGAGCCGCATGCCTGCCTCCTGACGGTACGTCAGCCAAGGGAGGCGACTGTACGACAGCGGCCCCTCACCGGGAAGGGTGAGGGGCCGCCGTCGTGCTACGGCTGGTGCGACTCAGCCGCGCTGGATGCCGCTGGTGTCCTGGAGGACACCACGACGGCCGTCCTGCGTCTGCGCGATCAGGTTCTGGCCGCGCTGCTCCACGGCCAGGTACCAGGTGCCGGGCGCCAGTTCGGCGATCGGCGACGGGGAACCGTCCTCCGCGAACAGCGGGCGCGGCACCGGCACCGCGAACCAGAACGGGGAGAAGTCACCGGCCGGGGCCGGCGGCTGCGGCTGGCCCGGCTGCCCGCCGAACGGAGGCTGACCGCCCTGCGGCTGACCGCCGAACGGCTGCCCCGGCTGCGGCTGCGGAGCGCCCGGGTACCCGTAACCACCCTGCGGCTGACCGCCGTACGGCTGCGGCGCGGCCGGGCCGGGGGCGGGCAGGAGGGGAGCCTTGAGGGCGGGCAGGAGCGGGCCGGCGATGGCGCCGCCCGCGAGGAGCAGGGCCGCGATGAAACCGAGGATGAGCGCGCCACCGGCGGAGACACCCTCGGGAACGTCGACGAGGGTCCAGAACAGCACCCAGGTCGCGAAGACGGTGAACGCCGTGCCGACCGTGCCCAGGTCGAGGCCGGCGACCTTGCGCGGGGCCGGCAGCAGGCGGTTGACGACGATCAGCGCGGCACCGATCACTCCGCCCAGGTAGACGCCCATGCCGGTGTACAGGTTTTCCCACGCGCTCGGGATGTCGCCGCCGAAGCCGTCGACGGAGTACATGTCGAGGAAAGACGCAATGAAGAGCAACACCGCTGCTCCGATCACCACGCCGTCGCCTCGAGTGAGGGAGCGGATATTCACTTCAGGTCCTTCGTAGGTCGTCTCGTCATCGGTAGAGGCGTCGCTCTCACCCTGTCGCCGTCTGGCCCCGGTGTGAAGCGCGGGGGTGGCCCCTCATCGTAGGAATGACCTTATCCTCCATACGATCAGGCTGTCCGCCCCGATCAGCGCGCTGATCGTTACCCGCGCAGGAAACTCACGATTCCCTCAGAGATCCCTTGCGCCGCCTTCTGCCGCCACGCACCGCTGGTCAGCTGTGCCGCGTCCTTGCTATCGCGCATGTTGCCGCACTCGATGAACACCTTGGGAACCGTTGACAGATTGAGACCGCCGAGGTCCTTACGCGTGACGAGACCGGTGCCGTCGCCCACGTAGTTGGAGGGCGCGCTGCCGGTGACCTTGACGAAGTTGCCCGCGATGCGCTCGCCGAGCTCCTTCGAGGGCGCCACGATCGGACGGGTGTCCGCGGAGCCGGAGTTCACCGCGCCGGGCAGGATGACGTGGAAGCCGCGGTTGCCGGTGCCGGAGCCGTCGGCGTGCACGGAGACGACCGCGTCGGCCTTCGCCTCGTTGCCGATCCGGGCCCGCTCGTCGATGCAGGGCCCGTAGGGACGGTCGCCGTCCTGGGTCAGCTTCACCGTCGCGCCCTGCTTCTCCAGCAGCGTGCGCATCCGGTGGGCGACGTCGAGGGTGAACTCGGCCTCCGCGTAACCGGCGTTGGTGGTGGTGCCGGTGGTGTCGCACTCCTTGAGGCCGGTGCCGATGTCGACCTTGCGGTTGATCTCGGCGGTGTGCTCGAAGTTGGCGGGGTTGTGGCCCGGGTCGATGACGACGACCTTGCCCTTGAGCGGCCCGGAGACGGCGGACGCGGAAGGTGTGCCGCCGGTGGGGCCGGGGCTCGGCTTCTCGTCGTCGCCGGACGAGGGCGACGCGTCGGCGGAGGGCGCCGTCGCCGAGGGGGATCCCACGGCCGCGCGGTCCGAGCTGCCCGAGCCGTCCGTGGTGCCGAGTGCCTCGTACACCACCCAGCCGAGCAGCGCCCCGGGCACGAGCGCGGCGAGGGCCACGGTCAGGGGGCGGCGCCGGGGGCGGCGGGGCGGATCGAATTCAGGGCCTGCGTACGACACGTCAGCGACTCTAACCGCGCCCTCAGATCCCCGCCCCCGTTCGCCGCAGCACGCGCAGCGAGCCGGTCGCGGAGACCTCGGTGAACGCGCCGGAGGCGAGGGCCCGGAGGTAGACGCGGTACGGGGCCTGGCCGGTGAACTCGTCCACCGGGTCGGGGAACACGTCGTGGATCACCAGCAGTCCGCCTTCGGCCACATGGGGCGCCCAGCCCTCGTAGTCGGCGCCGGCGTGCTCGTCGGTGTGCCCGCCGTCGACGAAGACCAGGCCCAGCGGGCCCGCCCAGACCCGGGCCACCTGCGGGGAGCGGCCCACCAGCGCCACCACATGCTCCTCAAGGCCCGCCCGGTGCAGGGTGCGGCGGAAGGTGGGCAGCGTGTCCATCAGACCGATCTCGGGGTCGACCGTCTCCGGGTCGTGGTACTCCCAGCCGGGCTGCTGCTCCTCGCTGCCGCGGTGGTGGTCGACGGTGAGCGCGGTCACACCGGCGGCGCGGGCCGCGTCGGCGAGCAGGATCGTCGAGCGCCCGCAGTACGTGCCGACTTCCAGCAGGGGCAGGCCGAGCCGTCCGGCGTCCACGGCCGCCGCGTACAGGGCCAGGCCCTCGTCCGCGGGCATGAACCCCTTCGCCGCCTCGAACGCGGCCAGGATCTCGGGCTGGGGAGCCGGGGCCATGGGGGCGCCCTTTCGGTCGTACGGGTGTCTCGGCGCCCCATGCTGCCGTACCCCCCGACAGCGGGACTACCGGGGGGTACGGCGGGGCGGGGTCAGCCGGCGGGGACGGTCTCGCCCGGCAGGGAGAGGTCCATCTCGATCGGGCCGGCCCCGCCCGCGTGGGTCGCCGAGGAGGCGTGCGGGCCGTGGCCGTCGGCCTTCGCGGCCAGGACGTAGGAGCCCCGGGCCGGGACCGGGAGGGCGTAGCTGCCGTCGTCCGCCGAGACGGTGCCGCCCGCCCGGCGGCCGCCGCCGTCGATCAGGGTGACCCGGGCGCGGGCGACCGGGGCGCCGTCGGCGTCCAGCACCCGGCCCCGGAAACCGCTCAGGACCTCCTCGGCGCGGGCCAGTCCCGCCTCCTCCTCGCTGCTCGCGCGCAGCCTCGGCGCGCGGTCCGGCTTCGGCAGGAACAGGGCCAGCAGCAGGCCGATCGCCACGGCGCCGGTCGCGATCAGGAAGGAGACACGGAAGCCGTGCATGGTCGGGACGTCCACGCCGTTCACGGTGTTCGCCGTGTTGGCCAGCACCATGCCGATGACGGCGCTGGAGACGGACGTGCCGATGGACCGCATCAGGGTGTTCAGACCGTTGGCCGCGCCCGTCTCCGACGCCGGGACCGCGCCGACGATCAGCGCCGGGAGCGAGGAGTAGGCGAGGCCGATGCCCGCGCCCAGCAGGATCGCGATGACGAGGGACTGCCAGGCGGCGCTCATCAGGCCGAGGCCCGCGCCGTAGCCGACGCCGATGATCAGCAGGCCCAGGACCAGGGTGAACTTCGGTCCGTGCTTCGCCGACAGACGGGCGTAGACGGGGGCGGTGAACATCATCGTCAGGCCCAGCGGGGCGACCAGCAGGCCCGCCGTCACCATCGACTGGCCGAGGCCGTAGCCGGTGGCGGTGGGCAGCTGGAGGAGCTGGGGCAGGACCAGGGAGACGACGTAGAAGGAGACGCCGACCATGATCGAGGCGAGGTTGGTGAAGAGGACGGCGGGGCGGGCCGTGGTGCGCAGGTCGACCAGGGGCGCTTTCACGCGCAGCTCGTAGACGCCCCACAGGAGCAGTACGGCGACGGACGCCGCGAACAGGCCGAGCGTGGTGGCGGAGGCCCAGCCCCAGTCGCTGCCCTTGGTGATCGGCAGCAGGAAGAGGACCAGTCCGGCGGAGAGGCCGAGGGCGCCCGGCAGGTCGAAGGAGCCCTCCGCGCGCATCGGGGACTCCGGTACGGCGAGCAGGGTCAGGGCGATCGCCAGCACGCCGAGGCCGGCGGCGCCGTAGAACAGTGCGTGCCAGTCGGAGTGCTGGGCGACCAGGGCCGCGGCGGGCAGCGCGAGTCCGCCGCCGACGCCGATCGAGGAGCTCATCAGGGCCATCGCCGAGCCGAGCTTCTCGCGCGGCAGCATGTCGCGCATCAGGCCGATGCCGAGCGGGATGGCGCCCATCGCGAAGCCCTGGAGGGTGCGGCCGACGATCATCGGGAGCAGGGCGCTGGTGACGGCGCTGACCAGGGCGCCGACCACCATCACGGAGAGGCTGAGCACCAGCAGGCGGCGCTTGCCGTACAGGTCGCCGAGCCGACCCATGATCGGGGTGGCCACCGCGCCGGAGAGCAGGGTGGAGGTGAGGACCCAGGTGGCGTTGGAGGGGGAGGTGTCCAGCAGTTGCGGCAGGTCCTTGATGACCGGGACGAGCAGCGTCTGCATCACCGCGACCACGATGCCCGCGAAGGCGAGAACGGGGACGACGGATCCGCGGGCCGTTCTCACGGTGGGCTGCTCGGGCGGAGGGCGTGTCATGTGTAGCTTGAACTCGGTGTGCCCGAGCAACTATTCCGTTGTTTCGGCCTCCTAATGAAATCTTGACCTTCTCTTGGGCCGCGCCCCCGCCCGCCGCGCCCCCGCCCGCCGGGCTCCGGCTGAGGCGTACGTCTCACGGACCGGGCCGAAATCCCGATGCCAGGAGCGTCGGGCGGTTGAGAACATGACAGGCATGCTCGAAGCCGCCGACGTCACCCGAGTGCCCCGCCGTACCGCGCCCCCCGCCTGGCTGGTGGTGGCGCTCGCCTGCGCGGGCCAGTTCCTCGTCGTCCTCGACGTCTCCGTGGTGAACACCGCCCTCCCCGCCATGCGCACCGGCCTCGCCCTGAACGAACAGGGTCTGCAATGGGTGGTCAACGCCTACGCCATCGCCTTCGCCGGGTTCATGCTGCTCGGCGGCCGGGCCGGTGACCTCTACGGACGCAAGCGGATGTTCCTGGTCGGGCTCACCCTGTTCACCCTGGCCTCCCTCGGCGGCGGGCTCGCCCAGGACGACTGGCATCTGCTGCTCGCCCGGGCCGTACAGGGGCTCGGCGCGGCCGTGCTGGCCCCGTCCACGCTGACCATCGTCACCGCCGCGGTGCCCGAGGGGCCGGCCCGGGCACGGGCCATCGCCACCTGGACCGCGGTCGGCGCGGGCGGCGGCGCCGCGGGCAGTTTCGTCGGCGGGCTCCTGGTCGAGCTGCTGTCCTGGCGCTGGGTACTGCTGATCAACGTGCCGGTCGGCGCGGTCGTCCTGTTCGGCGCCGCCCGGTACCTGGCCGAGAGCCGCGCCGGGGACCGGCGCCGGCTCGACCTGCCGGGCGCGGTACTGGTGACGGCCGGACTCGCCACCCTCGCCTACGGGGTCTCGCAGACCGAGGCCGCGGGCTGGACGGCGCCCGCCACCCTGGTGCCGCTGGCCGCCGGACTCGCCCTCATCGGCCTCTTCGTCGCCGTCGAGGCACGTACGGCCGCGCCGCTGATGCCGCTCGGACTGCTCGCGCGGCGCTCGGTTTCCTCCGCGAACGTGTCGATGTTCCTGTGCGGCTTCGCCATGTTCTGCCTGTGGTTCTTCCTGACGCTGTACGCGCAGAACGTGCTCGGCTACTCCCCGCTGGAGGCCGGGCTCGCCCTGGTGCCCAGCTCGGTGGCCGTGATCGTCGGCTCCAAGGTCGCACCCCGCTTCATGCCCCGGCTCGGCGCCCGCGCCCTGGCCGTGCTCGGCACGCTCGTGGCGGCGGCCGGCTTCGCCTGGCAGTCGACGATGACCGTGGACGGCTCCTACCTCACGGCGATCCTGATCCCCGGCGTCCTGATGATGTTCGGCGCCGGACTCACCACGACCCCGCTGGCGTCGCTGGCCATCTCGGGAGCGCCCCCGCAGGAGGCGGGACTGGTGGCGGGCCTGGTCAACACCTCCCGCACGATGGGCGGTTCACTCGGCCTGGCGGTCATGTCCACCCTCGCGGCGAGCCGCACCGAGCACACCGCGGGCACCAGGGCGCACGCCCTGACGGAGGGCTACGCGCTGGTCTTCCGCGCGGGTACGGCGGTGCTGCTGGCGGGGGCGCTGCTGATGCTGGTGTGGCTGCCGCGGGGCAATTCCTCGGAGTGAGGCGGGGGGAGAGGCAACGGTTCGGGTCCCCCATGGACTCCTTATTTCATCAAGGAGGTGCCCATGGGGGAACGGACACGGGCTCGGGACGCGGAGTTCCAGAGCTTCGTCACCGGCCGCTGGCCGCGGCTGATGCGTACGGCATTTCTCCTCACGGGGGAGCAGCACGCCGCTGAGGATCTGGTCCAGACGACGCTCGAACAGGTCTACGTGGCCTGGCGCAGAGTCGGCTCGGCCGACGAACCGGAAGCCTACGTCCGGCGCGTGATGATCAACGCGCACGCGCGCAGGCACCGCAGGCGGCTCAGGGAGTTCCTGGCGCCGAAGGACGACTCCGGGCTGGTGCGCGAGATCGCCGACTCCGGCGACCGCATCGCCCAGGCCGACGACCGCAACGCCCTGCTGGCGGCGCTCGCCGAACTGCCGCCCCGGCAGCGGGAGGCGGTGGTCCTGCGGTACTGGGAGGACCTGACCGAGACACAGACGGCGGCGGCGATGGGCTGTTCCGTCGGCGCGGTGAAGAGCAACGCGGCCAAGGGGATCGCGAAACTGCGCGCCATACCGGGCCTGGCGGAGACGGTGACGTACGGAGGGCGGATGTGATGAGCGCGGACCGGGAGACGAACCTCGACATGACCCACAGGGACATCGCCCTGATGCTGGCCGAGGCGGCGGACGAGGTGGAGATCGGTATAGCCCCCACCCAGGCGGTGATCCGGGGCGGCCGCTGGCGCAGGGCGCGGCGGTGGGCCGTCGCGACGGTGACGGCGCTGGTGATCGCCGGGACGACGGGGGCGGTGGCCGTGGCGGGGCTGCCCGGAACGGGCGGCGACCGGGGAGCGACGGTGGCGAACGCTCCGGCCGGACTGCTGGAGCCCCGCTCGATCGTTGTGGCGATGGGCCTGGAAGCGGGCACCGCGTGGAATGTGACCGTGGACCTGTGGACGGCGCCCGAGGACGGGGAGCAGGCACGGGCCCAGCTGGCGGCGATGGACGAGCGCGGGATGCGGCCGGACGGCGTGGACACGGCGTCCCAGCTCATCTACCGGAACGCCTACTTCGTGATCCGGACGTACGGGGACGCGCGCGAGGAGATCATGCAGAACGTCGTCAACCCCTACGAGCGGTATCCGGCGGGCTCGCTCGCGGTCGTCCCGCTGGACCCCGAGGCCCCTGACCCCGAAGGTCCGGAGCGTCTGGTGGTCGGTCAGGCCGTCAAGGACTCACTCGGTGTCGCGTGCATCTGGACGGACGGCACGAGAACCGAGACGCGCCGGATGGGCGAGGGCAACATGATCGGTTCCGACGGAGCCGTGTTCGCCTCCGTCGAGGGCTCTCCGGTGAACTGGTTCGTGTGTCTGGCACCGAAGGGCAAGACCTACGAGGACTCGACGCTCATGGCTCCGCTGCCGGCGAACTAGGGACGCACGCGAACGCTGCACCCGAGGGTCGCATCCGAAGGGCTACACCCATCCCTGCTGTCGGGCCGCCCGCAGGGCCTCCGCCCGGTTTCGGGTGCCTGTCTTGCCGATGGCCGAGGAGAGGTAGTTGCGGACCGTGGACTCGGAGAGGTGGAGTCCGGCCGCGATGTCGGCGACCGTCACACCGTCCGCGGAGGCGCGCAGTACGTCGCACTCGCGGGCGGTGAGCGGACTGGGGCCGGCGCTCAGGGCGGCCGCCGCCAGCGCCGGGTCGATCACCGTCTCGCCGGTCAGGACCCGGCGGATCGCCCCGGCCAGCTCCTCCACCGGGCCGTCCTTCACCAGGAAGCCCACGGCGCCCGCCTCCATGGCCCGGCGCAGATAGCCGGGCCGGCCGAAGGTGGTGAGGATCAGCACCCGGCAGTCGGGCACCTGGTCGCGCAGGTCGGCCGCGGCGTCCAGGCCGCTGCGGACCGGCAGTTCGATGTCGAGGAGGGCCACGTCGGGACGGTGGAGGAGCGCCGCGTCCACGATGGCGTCGCCCGAACCGACCTGGGCGACCACCTCCAGGTCCGGCTCCATGCCCAGCAGTAACGCCAGGGCGCCCCGCATCATCCCCTGGTCCTCGGCGAGCAGCACCCTGACCGACTTGGCGGGACGGTGGTCCCGGGGCATCTCGTTCACGGCCCAAGCGTAGGCCGCGCGGACCCGGTCGGCGGGGTGTCGGAGGAGTGTTCTCGCAGGTGGTGGGTGAGGGAGCGGGGGAGGGTGGAGGCGATGGCCGCCAACTCCCGCTCCGGTGCGGGCAGTTCCGCGGTCACGGTGAAACCGCCGTTCTCGCCGGCCTCCGCGCCCAGCGTTCCGCCCGCCGCCGAGATCCGCTCGCTGAGCCCCGGCAGGCCGGTGCCGCCGACGGCCGTGCCGCCCCCTCCCCTCCCTCCGGCCGACCGTGTCCCCGGCCGTCCGGGCCTTCCGTCGGACCGTCGGCCGGGTCCGTCGTGCCGCTCGCCGGATCCCTCGGGACGCCCTTCAAGTCCGTCGGCCGGGCCGACGACCGTCGGGGCGGCCGGCTCTCGCGTCGGGCTCACCCGGGCTCCCCTCCCTCCGGCCGGGTTGTGCCCCGGGCCCACCGGGCCGCTCGCCGGGCCACCCCCGTGCCCGTCGTCCGACACCCGTAGCCGTACCGATTCCGTGTCCCGGGAGAGCGTGATCGTGCAGTGGTGGGCGCCGCTGTGCCGGAGGACGTTGGTCGTCGCCTCCCGGACGACCCACCCCAGCAGGGCCTCGGTCCGAGGGGGCAGGGGGAGGTCCGGGTGGTCCAGCGTCACCGTGATCCCCGCCGCCGTCAGCGCCGAGCGCGCGCGGTCCAGTTCGGTGGCGAGACCGCCCGCACGGTACCCGGTGACCGCCTCGCGGATCTCGGTGAGGGCCTGGCGGCCGACCGACTCGATGTCGGTGATCTGGAGCACCGCCGCGTCGACGTCGTGCGGGGCCAGCCGGCGGGCCGCCTCCGACTTGACCACGATCACCGAGAGGGTGTGGCCGAGCAGGTCGTGCAGATCGCGGGAGAACCGCAGCCGCTCCTCCTCCACCGCGCGCCGGGCCAGTTCCTCGCGGGCGGCGCGGAGTTCGCGTACCGCGTCGGACAGGGAGAGGATCGCCGCCGTCACCATGGCGGAGATCGCCGTCGCGTAGACGGTGTCCAGGCCGCCCCAGCCGTCCCGCAGGACGCAGACCACCCCGGCGAGCACGGTCACCGCGGCGCCCGCCACGCGCAGCCGGGGCATCCGCACCGCCGCACCCGTGGCCAGTCCGAGCAGCGGGAAGAACAGCAGCCAGCTGCCGCCGTAGCCGAGGCCCAGGGCGCAGGTCACCGCGGCCAGCAGGCCGAGCGCCGCCCGGGTGGAGAGGGACTCGCGGGTCCCGGGCAGGAAGGAGCGGACGGTCACGTAGATGTAGAGGGAGTTGAAGGCCAGCAGGCCGAGGCCGCCGATCCAGGGGTTGGACGCCTCGCCCCGGAAGAGGTTGGAGAAGGCGCCCATGCCCAGCAGCAGCCAGGGCAGCAGGGTGAGCCGGGTGGGAGGGCGCGTCCCGGCACCCTCGCCGCTCCTGCAGTGCTCGTGCGTCATCCGGCAACCCCCGTTCGCCTGGTGGAGCACTCAGCGTAGGAAGCGGGCACGCCGTCGCGGCAGGGCCCGCCGTACGGACTCGGGCGGTACAAATGTCACCGGAACCAGGTTCTCTGACGCACTGTCAGGAGTCTTCACAACTTCGGGGCGCTCGGCTATAACGAGGGCGCCGGACTGGAACGCGTTCTAGGTCCGCCCATGCGCGACCTCGGTGCGGCCGACGGTGCGGACGACCGCGCCGAGGTCTCAGACCCGTCAGGAGTCCCATGCCCATCGACGCAGCGAAGGCGCTGGCAGCGGAACCCCGCTCCGGGGAGATCGCCTGGACCACCAAGGACGTGCAGCTCTACCACCTGGGCATCGGCGCCGGAATCCCGGCCACCGACCCGGGCGAGCTGCGCTACACCCTGGAGTCCCGGCTTCAGGTGCTGCCCAGCTTCGCCACCGTCGCCGGGGCCGGCGCGCCCGGAGTCATCAGCGGTCTGTCGCTGCCCGGCATCGAGGTCGAACTGGCCCGCGTGCTGCACGGCGGCCAGAGCGTGCGCCTGCACCGGCCCATCCCCGCCGAGGGCACCGCGACCACCACCTCGCGCCTGGCCGCCCTGTACGACAAGGGCAAGGCCGCCGTCCTCGTCCTGCGCACCGAGGCCGAGGACGGGGACGGCCCGCTGTGGACCAACGACTCCCAGATCTTCGTCCGCGGAGAGGGTGGCTGGGGCGGCGACCGGGGTCCGTCCGCCCGCCCGGAACCGCCCACCGGCGAGCCCGACAAGACCGTCGAGCGGACCCTGCGCGAGGACCAGGCGCTGCTCTACCGCCTCTCCGGCGACTGGAACCCGCTGCACGCCGACCCCGAGTTCGCCGCGCGGGCCGGGTTCCAGCGGCCCATCCTGCACGGGCTGTGCACCTACGGCGTCACCCTCAAGGCGGTCGTCGACACCCTGCTCGGCGGCGAGGCCGGCCGGGTGCGCTCCTACTCCACCCGGTTCGCCGGTGTCGTCTACCCGGGCGAGACCCTGCGCATCCGGATGTGGCACCGGGGCGACGAGGTCCGGGCCACCGTCACCGCCGTCGACCGGGACGACGCGCCCGTCCTCACCGACACCGTCGTCCAGCACAGCTGAGCCCGAGTCCAGCCCATCGCCGAGGGGAGCCGCACCATGCGCGCAGCCGTACTGCACGAGACCGGCCAGGACAAACTGGAGGTCCTCGACGACGTCGAGGCGGTGGGCTTCGGGCCCGGCCGGGTACGGATCCGGGTGCGGGCCACCGGCCTGTGCCACTCCGACCTGTCCGCGATGAACGGCGTACTGCCGCAGCCGGCGCCCTTCGTGCCGGGCCACGAGGGCGCGGGCGAGATCCTCGAAGTCGGCGAGCACGTCACCGGCCTGAAGCCGGGCGACCGGGTCGTCGTCTGCTGGCTGCCGGCCTGCGGCGCCTGCCCCGCGTGCCGGCGCGGCCAGAGCCAGCTGTGCCTGGCCGGGTTCATGAACGCAGGCACCCCCAACTTCAAGCGCCCCGGCGGCGATGTGTTCGGCTTCGCCGGCACCGGCACCTTCGCCGAGGAGGTCGTCGTCGACGCGGGCTGCGCCGTGCCGATCCCCGAGGACGTGCCCTTCGACATAGCCGCGCTCATCGGCTGCGGGGTCACCACCGGCCTCGGCGCCGCCATCAACACCGCCCGGGTGGAGGCCGGTTCGTCGGTCGCCGTCATCGGCTGCGGCGGCGTCGGCATCTCCGCCGTCCAGGGCGCCCGGCTCCGGGGAGCCGCCGAGATCGTCGCCGTCGACCCCGTCGCCGGCCGGCGCGAGGCCGCGCTGCGGTTCGGCGCCACCCGGGCCGTGTCGCCCGACGAACTCCCCGACGCCAAACAGGAGATCACCGCCGGAGAGGGCTTCGACTACGTCTTCGAGGTGGTCGGCAAGTCCGCCACCGCCCGCACCGCCTACGACAACACCCGGCGCGGCGGCACCCTCGTCATCGTCGGCGCGGGCGCGATGGACGACAACCTCCAGCTCAACATGTTCGAGCTGTTCTTCGACGAGAAGCGGATCCTGCCGTCCATGTACGGCGGCGGGGACGTCCTGCGCTCCTACGAACGGACCATCGCCCTGTGGCGGGCGGGCCGCGTCGACCTGGCCGGCCTGATCACCCACCGGGTGCCCCTGGCCGAGATCAACGAGGCCCTGGACCAGATGCGCACCGGCAGCGCCCTGCGCACCTGCGTAGAGCTGTGACGGCCGCGCCGCTGGAAGGGCTCGCCGCGGTCGTCACCGGCGCGGGCCGGGGCCTTGGCCGGGCCGAGGCGCTGGAACTGGCGCGGCTCGGCGCGGCCGTCGTCGTCAACGACTTCGGGCAGCCCGGCCGGGACGGCTCCGGCGCCTCGTCCGCCGGTCCCGCCGAGGAGACGGCCGCCGAGATCCGCGCCGCGGGCGGCCGGGCGCTCGCGCACGCCGGGGACGTCGCCGACTTCCAGCAGGCCGCCCGGCTGGTCGGCACGGCGATCTCGGAGTTCGGCCGGCTGGACATCCTCGTCAACAACGCGGGCATCCTGCGCGACCGCATGGTCTTCTCCATGACCGAGGACGAGTGGGACTCGGTGATCCGGGTCCACCTCAAGGGCCACTTCAACACCACCCGGTTCGCGGCCGCGCACTGGCGGGAGCGGTCCAAGGCCACGGGCCGGCCGGTGTACGGGCGGATCGTGAACACCTCCTCCGAGGCGTTCCTCGCCGGCTCCGCGGGCCAGCCCAACTACGCGGCCGCCAAGGGCGGCATCGTCGGCCTGACCACGTCCACGGCCCTCGCGCTCGCCAAGTACGGCGTCACCGCCAACGCCATCTGCCCGCGCGCCCTCACCCGGATGACCGAAGACGTGTTCCAGCGCCCCGCGGCCGACACCGGAGCCGGCAACGGAGCCGGCGCCGAGGGCCTCGATCCGCTGGCGCCCGAGCACGTCGCCCCGCTCGTCGGCTACTTGGCCTCACCCGCCGCCGCCCGGGTCAACGGGCAACTGCTCGTCGTGCACGGCGGGATGGTCGCGATCGTCGAACGGCCGCGGGTGCGCGCCCAGTTCGACAGCAAGCAGGACACCTTCAGCTACGACGAACTCGACGCCGTACTCACCGCGCACTACGCGGACCGGCCGCCGGGGGAGACCTTCGCCGCGGCGGAAGTGCTCGGGCTGAAGCGGACGTAGCACCCTTGCCGGCCGGCCCGGGCACGAAGAAGGGCCCCGCCCGCACCGAGATGCGGACGGGGCCCTCTGCCCGGGTTCAGGCCGCCGTGCCGGCCGGCTGCTCCACCGGCTTGCGGTGACGGCCCTGCGGGGCCGCCTCGCCCTCCTGGGAGGAGACCGGACCACGATGCCTGCCGTGACCTGCGTTCTCCTCGGTCCCGGCAGCCGGCTGGGTCGTAGTGGCGTTGCTCATCGGAAGAAATTCACCCCGTAGACAAGATCTTTCAGACAGCCGGGAGAGCTTACCGGGCCCACCTCGGCCCCGTTCCAGCCGCACACGCCAACCGCCACCACTTCGTTACAAGCGGTGTCCGGACACCGCCTGCCGAGGCGCCGCTACTTCGCGACCAGGCGCGCCAACGGGGCCTGCTGCAACGGCACCGGACGGGGTGCGACGGGCTCCGGGTCCACAGCTGGGCCCGCACCGTCCGGGGCCGGATCACCCGAAGCGTCCTTCCCCTCCCCGGCGGCAGTCCCGGCGGGCGTCCCCGCGGCCCCGAAGAACGCCGGCGGCACCCGCTCCACACCGCACGGCACCTCGTCCGTGGCGTACGGCAGCCGCAGCTCGCCGTCCCGCGTCCACAGCCCGGCGCCCGTCAGCCACCCCTCGGGCGCCGCGAGATGACGCAGCTGCCGGTCGGCGGGCCGCCACACCCCGACCCAGGCGCCCGGCGGACCGGCCACGCTCAGCGCCACCCCGCAGCTCTCCGGTGTCAGCACCTGCCCCGGCTGGATCGCGAACGGCGTCACCGAGCTGCCCGGCACCCGCAGGCACTCCGGGAACCGCACCGGCAGCGTGCTGCCCAGCACCCCCCACCCCAGCCGCGGCGCCCGGCCCGGCTCCGGCGCGTCCGAGCCGATCAGCAGCAGCCCGCTGTCCGGGTCGGCGAGCAGCAGCCGGTCGTCGCTGTCCGCCGCGATCTGGAGCAGCGGCGACACCTCGCCCCCGCGCTCCAGGTCCACCACGATCGCCTTGGTCCGCCCGCCGACCTCCCGGTCCAGCGCCAGCATCCGCCCCGCGCGGTCCAGCCACACCCCGCCCGAGCAGCGCCCCGGCAGCTCGGCCACGTGCTCCGGCCCGAAGGCGCCGCCCGCCACCAGCCACACCGCGCTGGTGTGCCGGCCCACCGCGAGGGCGTACGCCCGGCGCCCGCACGGTGCCGGGGGCAGCAGCCGCAGCCGGGTGTCCGCGTCGGGGCACGCCACCGCGCCGATCAGCAGCTCACCGGTGCCCGGTCCGGTCGGGTAGAGCAGGCTGAAGACATGCCGTCCGTCGGTCGGCCGGTGGATCAGCACCCGCCCGTCGCCCATCGGCTGCACCTCGGTACCGGGCTCCTCCGGCTGGTTGCCGGGCAGCGGCACCGCGTACGGCTCGGGTCCGTCCAGCGTCCAGCGCTCCGGGAACCAGCAGTCGCCGTCCAGGGCGAGACGGGCGCCGTAGGCGCCGTCCGCGGTGATCGCGCACTGGGCCCGCGGCGTCCCGGACTCCGGAGCCGCGGGTTCGGTCGCACAGGCCGTCATCGTCTGGTCACCTCCGGCGACGAAGCTAGTTTTCGCACGCACAGACGGGGGACCGGCAGGCTTCCGCTTCACACATAAGGGTGGCCAAGAAACGATTCGTCTGAGGGAACGGGGGCGCGTGTGCTGTGCGGGAACCGTGACCGGCGGCGGACCCCGCGACGGTTCTGCGGCACAGAGCAGGCAGGTAGCCTTTTCCCCGTGCCCCGTCTGTCTGAAGTCATCGCCGCGCTGGAGAACCTGTGGCCCGCCGAGCGGGCCGAGTCCTGGGACGCGGTCGGCACCGTCGTGGGCGACCCCGACCAGGAGGTCACCCGGGTCCTGTTCGCCGTCGACCCGGTCCAGCGGATCGTCGACGAGGCGGTGGCGCTCGGCGCCGACCTCCTCGTCACCCACCACCCGCTCTACCTGCGCGGTACGACGACGGTGGCGGCCTCCCACTTCAAGGGCCGCGCCGTGCACACGCTGATCAAGAACGACATCGCCCTGCACGTCGCCCACACCAACGCGGACACCGCCGACCCGGGCGTCAGCGACGCGCTCGCCGGCGCCCTGGACCTGCGGGTCGTACGGCCCCTCGTGCCCGACCCCACCGACCCCACCGGCCGCCGCGGCCTCGGCCGCGTCTGCGAGCTGGACCACCCGCTGACCGTGCGCGAACTCGCCGCCCGCGCCGCGAAGCGGCTGCCCGCCACCGCGCAGGGCATCCGCGTCGCCGGCGACCCCGACGCGACCGTCCGCACGATCGCCGTGAGCGGCGGCTCCGGCGACAGCCTCTTCGACGTCGTGCGCGCCGCGGGCGTCGACGCCTTCCTCACCGCGGACCTGCGCCACCACCCGGCGTCCGAAGCCGTCGCCCAGAGCCCGCTGGCGCTGCTCGACGCGGCGCACTGGGCCACCGAGTGGCCCTGGTGCGAGCTGGCCGCCGCCCAGCTCGACGAGATTTCCGACCGTCACGGCTGGGACCTGCGCGTCCACGTCTCGAAGACGGTCACCGACCCCTGGACCAGTCACTCCCCTTCACCTGGAGCCCCCAACTGAACGCCGCGCCCGCCGACCAGATCCGACTTCTTGACGTCCAGGCCCTCGACGTCCGCCTCCAGCAGCTCGCGCACAAGCGCCGCTCGCTGCCCGAGCACGCCGAGATCGAGTCGCTGACCAAGGACCTCACCCAGCTGCGCGACCTGCTGGTGGCCGCGCAGACCGAGGAGAGCGACACCGCCCGCGAGCAGACCAAGGCCGAGCAGGACGTCGACCAGGTCCGCCAGCGCGCCGCCCGCGACCAGCAGCGCCTCGACTCCGGCGCTGTCACCTCCCCCAAGGACCTGGAGAACCTCCAGCGGGAGATCACCTCCCTCGCCAAGCGCCAGGGCGACCTGGAGGACGTGGTCCTGGAGGTCATGGAGCGCCGCGAGTCCGCCCAGGAGCGGGTCGCCGAGCTGACCGAGCGGGTGGGTTCGGTGCAGGGCAAGTCCGACGACGCGACCGCCCGCCGCGATGCCTCGTTCGAGGAGATCGACGGCGAGGTGGCGTCCGTGACCAAGGAGCGCGAGGTCGTCGCGGCCTCCGTCCCGGCGGATCTGCTGAAGCTCTACGAGAAGCTGCGCGAGCAGGGCGGCGGCATCGGCGCGGCCAAGCTGCAGGCGCGCACCTGCCAGGGCTGCCGCCAGGAGCTGGCCATCACCGAGCTGGCCGAGGT
Source organism: Streptomyces sp. NPDC000983 (assembly GCF_040299205.1). NCBI lineage: Bacteria > Bacillati > Actinomycetota > Actinomycetes > Kitasatosporales > Streptomycetaceae > Streptomyces > Streptomyces sp. NPDC000983. Next base: position 103,442 of record NZ_JBEPBM010000020.1, read on the forward strand.
CCGCTCGGCGGCCCCCGACACCGTGGTGCGCTGCGAGAACTGCCGTCGCATCCTGGTGCGTACGGCGGATTCGGGTCTGTAGGCCTTCTCGGTGTCGGCCGGTTTCTGAGGAGCTTGGGCGTGCGGGAGTTCATCGTCGAGGCGGACGGCGGGTCGCGGGGCAACCCGGGGCCCGCGGGCTACGGCGCGGTCGTCAGCGACGCGCGGACGGGGGAGACCCTCGCCGAGCGCGCCGAGTTCCTGGGCGTGGTCACCAACAACGTCGCCGAGTACCGGGGCCTCGTCGCGGGGCTGCGAGCCGCCTTCGACCTCGACCCGACCGCGTCGGTGCATGTTCGGATGGACTCCAAGCTCGTCGTGGAGCAGATGTCGGGCCGCTGGAAGATCAAGCACCCCGACATGAAGCCGCTGGCCATGGAGGCGTCCCGGGTGTTCCCACCGGAGCAGGTCACGTACGAGTGGATCCCCCGCGAGCGCAACAAGCACGCGGACCGGTTGGCGAACGAGGCGATGGACGCGGGGACGTCGGCCGTACCGGCCGCCTCTTCTTCCGGGGCTGTGGCCGGTGCGGCCGGGGGTGCCGACGAGGCACCCGCGGCCGCCGGAGTCGGGGGCGGCAGCAGTGCCGGGGCCCGGGCTGAGACCGGTTCCGGGGCTGAGACCGGTTCCGGGGCTGAGGTGGACGCGATCCGCGCCGCTGCCGCGACCGCCATCCGTGCAGAGACCGCTGCCCCTGCCGATGGCCCTGCGCGTGCCGAGGTCGGCACCCGTGCCGGTGCCGGTGGCGAAGCCATCCGCGCCGGGGCCGGTGCCGCGGTCGGGGTGGGCGCTGAGCCCGCTGCGGGAGCCGACGCCGGTGCCCGCGCCGAAACCGGCACTCGGACCGGGGCCGGTATTCGCGCCGACGCCGGTGCTCGCGCAGCGGCCGGCCCTCCTGCCGAGACCCCTGCGCGTGCCGAGGCAGGCACCCCTGCCGGGGCCGCTGAAGGCGCCGAGACCGGCACTCGTGCCGGGACCGCAGGCCGTACCGGGACCGTTGCCCCCGCAGGGACCGCTGCCCCCGCCGGCACCCGGACCCCCGCCGGCACCCGGACCCCCGCCGGCACCCGGACCGACGCCGACATCCGGGCCGCGAAGACCGTCGCCGCGCCCGGCTGGGCCCCCGCCGACATGGGTGCGCCCGCGACCTTCGTGCTGTTGCGGCACGGGGAGACCGCGCTCACCCCGCAGAAGAGGTTCTCCGGGAGCGGCGGCAGCGACCCCGTGCTGTCCGAGATCGGCCGGGGCCAGGCCGACCGGGTCGCGGCCGCGCTGGCCCGGCGCGGGACGATCCAGGCCGTCGTGGCCTCGCCCCTCGCCCGTACCCGGGAGACCGCCGGTGCCGTCGCCCGCGTCCTCGGCCTCGACGTCACCGTCGATGAGGGCCTGCGCGAGACGGACTTCGGCGCCTGGGAGGGCCTCACCTTCGGCGAGGTCCGCGACCGCTACCCCGACGAGCTCGACGCCTGGCTCGCCGACCCCGGGGCCCGCCCCACCGGCGGCGGCGAGAGCTTCGCCGAGACCGCCACCCGGATCGCCGCCACCCGCGACAAACTGGTCGCCGCGCACGCCGGCCGTACGGTGCTGCTGGTCAGTCATGTCACGCCGATCAAGACCCTGATCCGGCTCGCCCTGGGCGCCCCGCCCGAGTCCCTGTTCCGGATGGAACTCTCCGCGGCCTCCCTGTCGGCGGTGGCGTACTACGCCGACGGCAACGCGAGCGTGCGGCTCTTCAACGACACCTCGCACCTGCGCTGAGCCCGGCCGCGGCCCGCGCCAGCGACTCGACGCGGGCCCAGTCCCGGGCGGCGACCGCGTCCGCGGGAAGCATCCAACTGCCGCCCACACAGCCCACGTTGGGCAGCGCCAGATAGTCCGGCGCGGAGTCGGGACCGATGCCCCCGGTCGGACAGAACCGCGCCTGCGGCAGCGGCCCGGACAGCGACCTCAGATACGCCGTCCCGCCCGCGGCCTCGGCCGGGAAGAACTTCATCTCCCGCACACCCCGCTCCAGCAGCGCCACGACCTCCGAGGTCGTCGACACCCCCGGCAGGAACGGCACCCCGGACCCCCGCATCGCCTCCAGCAGGCAGTCCGTCCACCCCGGGCTGACGAGGAACCGCGCCCCGGCCCCGACGGCCGCGTCCACCTGCTCCGGCGTGATGACGGTCCCCGCCCCCACCACCGCCTCCGGCACCTCGGCGGCCACCGCCCGGATCGCGTCCAGCGCCCCCGGGGTCCGCAGCGTCACCTCGATCGCCGGCAGCCCCCCGGCGACCAGCGCCCGGGCGAGCGGCACGGCGTCGGCGGCGTCCTCGATGACGACGACGGGAACGACGGGGGCGAGATCAAGCACGGAGGTCATGGCGACATCCTGCCGCCGAGCCACAACATGCGCAAAGGGCGTTGCATCCTACGCAACGCCCTCCCCGTTCTCTCCGCCCCGGTCAGTGGATCTCGTCCACCAGCACATCCAGCGACCAGGCGGTCCCCGCCTTCTTCGGGGCCTCCGCCTCCACCACGTACCCGAGGTCCCGCAGCGCCTCCACCAGCTCCGCCGGCCCCGCCGGCCGCACACCGCCCGCGAGCAGACTCCGTACGATCCGCCCCTTGGTCGCCTTGTTGAAGTGGCTGACGACCTTCCGGGTCGGCGCGTGCAGCACCCGCACGCTCGCCGTGCGCCCGGCGATCTCACCCTGCGGCTTCCAGGCCGCCGCGTACGCCGACGACCGCAGATCCAGGACCAGCCCGTTCCCGGCGGCCTCGGGCAGCGCCGCCGCCATCGCCGTACGCCAATGGGCGCCCAGCGCCCCGAGCCCCGGCAGCTTCACGCCCATCGAGCAGCGGTAGGAGGGGATCCGGTCGTTGACGCGGACCGCACCCCACAGTCCGGAGAACACCAGCAGCGAGCGGACCGCCCGCTTCTTCGCCGGCGCGTCGAGGGAGGCGAGGCCGAGAGCGTCGTAGAGCACACCGGTGTAGATCTCCCCGGCGGGCCGGGCGCCGGCCGTGCGCAGCTCCACGTTCTTGGCGACCTCGCCCCGCAACCCCTCGCTCAGCCCGAGGACCACACGCGCCTTCTCCTCGTCCCCGGCACACAGCTCGACGAGTTCATCGAGGACGGCCGTACGGGCCTCGGTGAGCCCCGGCAGCGACAGCGACTCCAGTTTCAGCGGTGCGCCACGGCCGGAGGATGCCTTGCCCTCGGAGGGCGGCAGCAGGACAAGCACGGGTGGATCTCCTTCTGTAGAGCTCGGCCACAGCGTACGGCGTGCCGCCCGGCAGCCCCCGACCTACGCTCGCTGTATGCCCCGTCGCCACATCCGCGTGACCGGCACCCCCGAAGCCCCCCTCCGGGCGGCCCTCACCGCGTTGCGCGCCGAACTCGACATCCCCGAGACCTTCCCGCCCCAGGTACTGGCCGAGGCCGAGCGGGCGGCCCGGGACCCCCTGCTGCCCGTGACGGACGCCACCGACATCCCCCTCTTCACCCTGGACCCGCCCACCTCCACCGACCTCGACCAGGCGATGCACCTCTCCCGCCACGGCGGCGGCTACCGCGTCCGGTACGCGATCGCCGACGTGGCGGCCTTCGTGACCCCCGGATCCGCGCTCGACGCCGAGGCCCACCGCCGCGTCACGACCCTCTACTTCCCCGACACCCGGATCCCCCTCCACCCCGCCCTCCTCAGCGAGGGCGCCGCGAGCCTCCTCCCCGGCCAGACCCGCCCCGCGGCCCTGTGGACCATCGACCTCGACGCCGACGGCCGCCCCCTCGCCGTCGACGTCCGCCGCGCCCTGGTCCGCAGCCGCGCCAAGCTCGACTACACGGCCGTCCAGAGCGAGATCGACAGCGGCACGGCGGAGGAGCCGCTGGCCCTCCTCAAGGAGATCGGCCTGCTCAGACAGACCCTGGAGATCGACAGGGGCGGCATCTCTCTCAACGTCCCCGAGCAGGAGATCACCGAGCGGAACGGCACGTACGCGCTGCACTTCCGCGCACCGCTCCCCGCCGAGGCCTGGAACGCCCAGATCTCCCTCCTGACCGGCATCGCGGCGGCGGACCTGATGCTCGCGTACGGCACGGGAGTGCTGCGCACGCTCCCGGCGGCCCCCGACGGAGCGGTCGGCCGCCTGCGCCGCACCGCGACCGCCCTGCACATCGACTGGCCGCACCACGTCTCGTACGCGGCCCTGGTGCGCTCCCTGGACCCCGCGCTCCCGCGCCACGCCGCGTTCCTCCAGGAATGCACGACGCTGCTGTGCGGCGCGGGCTACACGGTCTTCCGCGACGGCGCCCTCCCCGACATCGTGACCCACTCCGCGGTCGCCGCCCCCTACACCCACTGCACGGCCCCGCTGCGCCGCCTCGCCGACCGCTTCGCCACGGAACTCTGCCTGGCGTCCGTGGCGGACGACCCCCCGCCTGACTGGGTCCTCGCCGCCCTCGACTCCCTCCCCAAGCAGATGGCGGAGGGCTCCCGCAGGGCCGGCGCGGTCGAGCGGGCCTGCGTCGACCTGGTGGAGGCGGCCCTGCTGAAGGACCGCGTCGGCGACGTCTTCGACGGCTGCGTGGTCGACATCGACGACCACGAACCGACGGTCGGCACGGTCCAACTGGAAACCCCGGCGGTGATCGGCCGCCTCGAAGGCACGGCCCCGCTGCCGCTGGGCGAGCGGGTACGGGCCCGCCTCACCCAGGTGGACCTGGGCACGGGCCGGGTACGGTTCGCGCCGGCTTAGGGGCGGGGGTGAGGGGGCGTGCCACGATCGGGGGACGAGCTCCCGATCTCCCGCACACGGGTCACCCCGATGGTCGAGTCTGACCAGCGACCGAGTTCTTCACGGGAGGGGCGCGACATGACCGCCATGTCCCACGGGCCGCTCACGCAGGCAGAGATCCTGCTCGACGGCTTCCTCGCCCTGGGCACCCCGGACGGTTTCCGGGCGGAGCTGATCGAGGGGGAGATCGTTGTGACGCCGCCGCCGGACGGGGATCACGAGGACTGCATCGCGTTGATCGTGAGCCAGGTGATCAGAGGCTCCCGAACCGAGATGCAGTTCTCCGGGAACAAGGGCCTGAGGCTGGGCAACGCCGACGGCCGACCCGCGGATCACGTCATCCCGGACGGCACGTTCGCCCCTCAGGACCTGAGGCTCTACCGAGGCGCGGGCTCGTGGATGCCCTGCGAGGGAGTGGCCATGGTCCTGGAAGTCACGCCCACCAAGCCGCGGGCCGACGGCGAGGCCAAACGCCGCTCCTACGCCCGAGGCGGCATCCCCCTCCACCTGCTGATCGACCGCGACGCCTCGTCCATCACGCTGTTCAGCGCCCCGAAGGGCGACGACTACCGCGAACTCCACACCGTGCCCTTCGGCAAGCCGGTCACCCTCCCCGCCCCCTTCGCCTTCGACCTGGAGACGGCGGACTTCCTCTGACCCGTGGGCCGGTACCATGGTCGACACGGCAGACGAGCCGGGCGGGCGGCCGCGTGGAGTCCCCTCACAGGGGTTCCCCGAGGAACGTCCGGGCTCCACAGGGCAGGGTGGTGGCTAACGGCCACCCGAGGCGACTCGCGGGACAGTGCCACAGAAAACAGACCGCCGGGGGCCTTGGCCCTCGGTAAGGGTGAAACGGTGGTGTAAGAGACCACCAGTGCCCAGGGTGACCTGGGCAGCTAGGTAAACCCCACCCGGAGCAAGGTCAAGAGGGAGCGCCCCGGCGCTCCTGCGCGGACGTTCGAGGGCTGCCCGCCCGAGTCCGCGGGTAGACCGCACGAGGCCGGTGGCAACACCGGCCCTAGATGGATGGCCGTCGCCCGGAGTTCCGCGAGGAACCCCGGGAACAGAACCCGGCGTACAGCCCGACTCGTCTGCCGCCAAGGGCCCATGACCAGGGAACAAACTGGTCAGGGGTCCTTCTACTGGGTCGAGAACTTGGTGGAGCCCCGGTCCGTACCGGTTCAAACCGGATCTCACGGATGCGAGCGAGACACGAAGGTAGCCAAGCGGGCCTGTACCCGGCTTGTTCGATGAGGGAAGCCTGGGAGGCCGTTACTTTCGGACCAGAGCGCGACCGACCCTAGCTTCCCCCGTGCCAACTCCTTGAGGCTATCCGCCGCTGCGCACCGCTCAGGATGGCAGACGACGCAGGAACGGACTCGGGGTGCCGTGCCAGAAGATGTCGAGGCTGTCGCGTGCCCGGGTCACCGCCACGAACAACAGGGATCGCGCCCGCTGGAGTTCCCTCCGGTGGCGGGCTGGGTCCAGTTGACGCAATCGGTTGACCTGTTCGCGGGGGACCAGGCCGTCGCTGACGCCGGCGATGATCATGCGCTGGTACTCCAACCCTTTGAACCGGAACATGGTCCCGATGTGGACTCCGGGCTCGCCCCGGGCGCCGTCGGCGCCGATCTCCAGGGCCCGGATGCCGTGTTCCCCGAGTGTATGTCCCAGCTCACTCGCCATCACATTGGTGGGAACACAGATGGCGATCTGCTCGTGTGCGATCCGCTCTTCCGGGTGGGCGTCCCAGGCCAGGATGTGTGCGGCGATCGATTCACGTTCCGTCTGCCAGTCCGTGCACGGGTGCATGCCGGGTGCGCTGCCGCTGAGCACGGAACGGTATCCGGCGAGGGTCTCCGAGTTCCCGTCGAGGTCGTCGTACGTCTCCTCGCCCAGCATCTCCAGCGCGGAGCGCAGGATCTGCCGTGTTGTGCGATAGCTGAGACTGAGCTTTGCGGACCGGCCCCGGATGTTGATACCGAGACTGCCCAGCGTCACCTGGTTCTTGTAGATGCGCTGGTGGGTGTCACCCACCAGAAACAGGTCGTCCGAGTCGCGGGCCGTCATGGCGCGCAGCATTTTCCAGTGAGCGGGGCGCAGGTCCTGGGCCTCGTCGACCACGATGTGCCGGTACCGGTAGCGGAGCCAGCCACCCGAGCCGTCCTGGAGGTGGATGTTGTCCAGGCCGCCCGCTTCCTCCCGCTGCCGTTCGATGGCGCGGATGCGCTGCTCGCGCCCTATTTCCAGGCGGGCGGCCCGTTCGGCGACCTGGTCCCACGTCTGACGCCCGAGCCGGTCCAGACGCTGCGTGAAGCGTTCGGCGAGCTGCCAGATGGCGGCCCGTTCAGCCCGGCCGATGTTCTTGCCGCGTCCTGCCCGGCGGGCCCGGAAGTAGTCGGTGCGGGTGCCGACGGCCTGTCCGAGGATCACCTGCGTCCACTCGTCGTACAGGAACTCCGCATCCCAGCCGCTCTCGCCGAGTTCGTCGAGCATCGCACGCCATTCCCGGACGGCCTGGCTGTCGTCGATGGTCTGCTTGCGGCTGCCGGGCTCGGCTTCCCTCACGACGCGTAGCGCGAGCTGGTCGACGTGGCTCACCTCCACCCGCGACAGCAACTGCTCGCCGCCCAGTTCCAGGAGGCGGGAGCGCAGGTCGGCAGCGAGATTCTTGTTGTAGGTGGTCAGCAGCACCGGCTTGCTGTGACCGGACGGCAGCTGGGACACGAGGTGGCGGACGCGGTGCAGGGCGACGATGGTCTTCCCGGTGCCTGGGCCGCCACCGACCCGCACGGGACCGGAGTACCGGCGCTCGACCAGCTTGGACTGAGCAGGGTGGAGAAAGACCTTCCAACGGCCGAAGTCCCCTGCCTCCAAGGCCTCGCGCAGCGCGTCGTCGGACGTGGTGACAACGGTGGCCGGCCGTTCGGCTGCCGTCTGGAAGTCCTCGGTGTCGACAGGCTCCGGAGCGGCGACGGGGGCGGTGACCTCGTCCAGTACCTCTTCGAAGGGCTTTCCGTCGTAGAGCGCGAGCAGGACTTCCCCGGTGAGCTGCGGCGCGTATTCGATCAGACCAAGGAGTTGTTCATCGGTGGTGAGTGAGCGGATGACCGGAACCAGGGGCTCGGCCACGCCCAGTTCGATCAGCTGCCCGTCGGTCCAGGCGGCGAACAGCGGTTCAGGAGCGGGTGGTTGGGCTTCGGCAGGCGGAACCGGGGCGGACGGGGCGGCGGGCGACGGCTCCTGCGGCGGGATGCGCCGCAGCACGCTGTCCTCCACCACCTGGAGGTCGACGTACTCGATGCCGCCGGTGACGGTGTTGATTCCGTACGCCAGCCGGTCGTAGACCTCCTTGCGGTGTTTGACCGAGACGATGAGCCAGTCGTCCTCGGCCAGTCGGAGCAGGAGGGCGCGGTACTCGTCGTTGATCCGAGCGGACCAGATGCGGCTGTCGCCCTTGAGCTGCTTCAGCTTGAGCCCCGGGGTCCGGGGGTTTTCCTTGAACTTGTGCTGGAAGTCGAACAGCGCGCCCTTGACCGTGCGCGGGAGCCGGAGGATCTCCTTGTCAGCCTTGTCGAGCAGGCGCAGCGTCACGCCCCCGGTCCTCGTCATGCCAACTCCCCGTTTCCGTTGTCGTTCTTGTCGTTCTTGTAGTTCCTGGTCGTGCCGACTTCCGGCCGCCCGGCTCCCCTTTGGCTGCCGTCGCTTGTCCGCGCGGCAAGGTTGTCGAGGCGTCCGGCGATCTCCTCCGCGGTCCATTCGCCCGCCGGACGTACGTCCCAATGGGCGGCGGCGAAGGCACGGTCACGGTCCCGTGCCTCGTGATCCGGCTCGTCGGGCGTCCCTTGCGGCGCCAGCACCACGCCGAGCCGGGCGGCCGGCCAGGCCAGTTCGGCCTGCCAGCCGTGTTCGTCGAGTTCGAAGCCGTCCTCAGGCGCGGGAACGCCCAGGTCCGCGAGCGCGTGAGCCAGTTCGGCCAGGCCGGCTTCGTCGGGGTCCACGTACTCCAGTACAGAGTCCCAGGCGCCGTCCCGCCGGGGCCGGCTGTCGGACGGCGGTTGCTCGGTCGTTCTCGTCGGTACCGCGGGCAGTCCGGCGGTCACGGCGACCGGTGGCAGGCTGTCCGGGGCCCGCTGAGGCTCGCCGTTGACGACTGGCGTGACCCGCGTCGAGGACAGCCACCCCTGGCCGCCGGTCACGGTCAGCACATCGGCGGTGAAGCCGTCGAGCAACGTGGTCGTCAGCTGGGCGCTGTCGCCCCCGCCGTGCTCCAGGAACTGCAGCACGTTGCTCCAGTACAGCCAGGCCTGCCAACGCCTTTTGTGGGTCTTCTCCTCCGTGACGGCTTGGGCGCTGTCGTCCAGGAGTGTCAGCCCCGTCCAGGTCGGGGGCCTGTGCCGCACGTCGGCGACCAGGACGAGGCGGCATCCGGACCTGTCCGTCGCCGCGAGGACACGCACGGGCCCCTTCGGCTCGTCGACGACGCCGTCGCGCAATGCCGCCTCGACGGCTCGGCCGACCGCTTCCGCCCCGACCGGTGCGTCCCGCAGGCCGGGCGCGCCGATGAGCCCGGCCACGGTGGCTTCGGCGCGATGGTGCCACCGTCGCGCGTCAGGGTCACGAAGGTAGGCGAGCAGCAGCTCGGCCGGGTTGACCCAGACGGTTTCCGACAGCTCTCCGGGTAGCCCACCCCGGGTCTGGGCGTAGTAGGAGCGCGCCCGGTCCTGCGCGGTCCGGTCGTACGGAATCCACACCGGATCGACGGGGGCGACTCCGGCATAGCCGGTGTCGCGGACGCGGAGCCGCCACTCCTTGACGTCGTAGTACGTCAGTTGGAACACCCTCAGCCCGTCGGCCCGCAGCCGTGCCCGCTTCGTTGCGTCGTCCGCGAGACGGTTGTGCTCGGGGCTCGCGTGATACCGGTATCCGTCCAGATAGACGGCGAGCCGTGGTCCGGGAGCGTCGAGCCGCTCGAAGAGCACGTCGGGCCGGGTGCCGTCCAGGACGCGCTGCTGCGAGACCCGCCAGCTCACGGTGGCTCCGTCGCCGGTCGTCAGCCGCAGATCCAGTGCCCGGGTGCCCGCCGGGGTGGTGTACGTGTTCGCCGCCGCACGGGACTCCGGCTGCTTGGCCCACTCCTCCAGGGTGTCGACGAACATGACCTCCAGGTCGCTCTCCGCCTGCTGTTCCAGCGGGATCTGGCGGGTCGTCGAGACCGGTGAGGTCCGCCAGCGCTCGCCATCGGCGCCCAGCAGTTCGTCCAGCATGGACTGGACTTCGCGGCGGGAGACCCGGTCGTAGTCCGACGGGGGCACCCTGCGCAGGAGGCACTGGTGGCAGCCGTCCAACTCCTTCTGCTGGCACGGGCAGTTCTCGATGACCTCGCGTGCCTTCAGCAGCACCTCGCGGAACCCGGCCGCGGATGCCAGCCGGTGCAGATAGCCGGTGCCGCCGGGCAGCCGGTCGTAGACGACCAGGAAGCGCCGCGGGAAGTCGGAGCCGAGCTGGTCCGGACTGTCCGGCATCGAGGCTGCGGCGATCTCGATGTGGTCGGGGTCGCCGCCGTAGCGTGCCGCGATACCGGCGAACAGTGCCGCGGTGAACGAGGCGAGCCGCTCCCGGGCCCGTGTCACCGAGGCGGGCAGCAGAATGCGTACGGCTTCCGTGGTCAACTCATGGGCCAACAGGAGCGGTACGTCCTGACCCGTCCCTCGCCTGCCGCCGTCCCCGGAGCCCTGAGTGCGTCGCCGGGGACACCACAGCAAATGGTGGGCACTACCCCTCGTGGCAGCCGCCCCCGATTCGGTCAGTGCGTGCTGCGACTGGTCCACGACCGGTCGGCCGTCCGCCGTCGCGCCGCCGCAACTCGTGCAGACGTAGAACGGGTTGATCCGGACGTCCTCGCCCGCCAGCGGAACCGTGGAGCTGCCGTCCTGCCGGTCGAGTCCCAGGTTCAGCGTTCTGATGACGGCCCGGCGGGAGAAGTCCACGCCGAAGGTCGCCGTGTCGTGCCGCCAGGAACCGGTCGCCAGGTGCGCGGGGTCGATGTCCACGGTGGTGATGACCGCGTACTGCCGGCGGGCGCGCTCGTCGCGGTCGTCGCGCACCCGTGCGTCGTCCCGCTTGTCGCGTGCCACGACCCGACGCGGCTTGAGCACGTACTGGACACACCCCGCGTCCGCGATCTCCCGTCCGTCACAGCGCGGACAGGGCGTGGTGTCGGTCTGGGCGTCGCGTGTGCGCGCGTAGCCGCAGGCCGGGCACAGTCGCCACACCGACCAGGCCCGCCGTTCCGGGCTGCCGATGTCGAGGGCGCGCACCACGTGCTTGTAGCCGTTGACGTAGAAGCTGTTGCCCGGGGCGAGTTCGGTCAGGGCGATCTTGCTGGAGCGCTCGTAGTCGCGGGTCTCGCTGCGGTAGACGCGAGGCGTACCGGCGGGGGTGCGGTGTTCCTTCGGCGCGTCGGTCCCGCCGGGCGTCTGGGCGGTTTCGTCGGTGTCCGAGGGGACCTCGGACCAGTACAGCGTGGCCTCCAGCTGCGTCGTGGTGTCGGCCAGGCTGTAGTTCGGCAGGAGACCCAGCTCGACGAGCGTGCCGTGCGCGCTGGTCCGGCTCAGGTCCCGCAACAGATCGCCGGTGCTGCGACGCTCGGCGAGCAGCTCCCGCCGTTCGCGGTCCTGGACCTCGTCCGTGCGGGCCAAGGAGTCGACAGCCTCGTCGATGGCGGCGATCCTGCGCCGCAGTTCTTCCCGCCGTCCCGTCCAGTCCTCCTCCGCCTCCTGGAGCGCGCGCACGATGCCGCCGTTCGCGTACTCCCGGAGCGCGTCGGAGGCGTGCGCGGACACCCCGGCGTCGTCACCGTCCCGCGCGGGAGAGTCCCCCGGGCCTTGCACAGGGGACCCACCCTCAGGGAACAGGGCCAGGAACTGCTCGACGAGTGTCGCCCCATGCGTCTGTGCGGCATCCGCGAGGTCCTGGCACCAACCCGTCGTTCCGAAGAGCGCGGACGCCAGCCGGGGCACCGGCTGCAACTGCTCGCCGTCCGCGGTCCTGAGCCCGCCCCGCGCGGCGAGATCCAGGAGCCACGCGGTGTACTGGCGGCGCAGGATCTCCACCGCCGACAGATAGCAGCCCGGCGGCACGATGTCGCCCGCGATCATCTCTCGAGGCTGGTCCAGGTAGTACAGGTCCCGAGCCCGGCGTCCGCCGAACGCGACGACCAGCGCGTTGCCCGTCTTGCGTCCCGCGCGACCTGACTGCTGTACGTAGTTCGCGGGCCCCTTCGGCAGCGAGCCGATCAGGACGGCCGACAGGTCGCCGATGTCGATGCCGAGTTCCAGCGTGGGTGTGCAGGACAGGACGTTAGGGTCGGTGTAGTGCGTGCCGGCCCGGAAGGTCCGCTCGACCTGCTCACGCTGCGCACGGGTCAGCATGCCGGTGTGCTCGGCCGTCACGACACGGAAGGTGCCACCGGTCAGGTAGAGCCGCCGGTAGTAGTCGTTCGTGTAGTCCCGCTCCTGCAGGGCACCGAAGCCCGCCCCGGTGACGCCTCCGCTGCCGCCGCCCGGTTCGGACGGTGCCGAGAGGCGCATCCCTGGTTGCGGCGGTGTCAGATACCCCTTGCACCGGTAGCGCGGGCACGGATGGCCGTACCAGCGAGTGCGCCGCTCAGGGGGCACGACCTGTTGCCAGCCGCAGTCCTCGCACGCCACGAACGCCTTGTTGACGATCGAGTCGTCCAGCAGGCGGACCTGGATGTGGCCGGGCTGGAGACCGTAGACGCGCGTGGTGCGGTCCTTCGCCGTCCGCACGCTGAGCACGTGCTCGTCGGCCAGGGCGGGCAGCAGTCGGCGGAGGTACTCGGTGGCCCCGGCGGCGTCCAGCCCCAGACAGCGGCGGGTCCAGTCCTGGAACCAGGCCTGCCGACCGGTGACCACGTCGAACTCTGTCCTGTCCTTCTGGCCGTCCAGCAGAAATCTCGGCGGGGCGACCCCTTCAGGGAACGCGGGCATGCCGTCCGGTCGCCGCCCGCTGATGAGGAACCGGTCGGCACCGGCCTCCCGCATCCACTGTTCCAGCCACCGGTGCCGGACCGCGCCGCGCAGCCGCAGCCGCTCCAGAAGTCCACGCACATAAGCGAGATACCGCTCGGGTGTCGGGAGTCCGCCTGTCATCACCATCTGGCCCGGCAGCGCGAGGTGCAGATCACGGGCGAGGTCGGTGACCCGCTCAGGGTTCTCGACGACGACCTCGGCGGCGGCCGTCCGCGTGAGCTCCAGGGTGCGACCGAGCCGTGACCGCAGCCCGAACTCCATGACCGTGGCGAACGCCAGCCGTTCACCGATCAGCCGCCAGGTACGGGCGTCTCCGGTACCGCGCCCCGACAACACCCGGTCGACACCCGGCTCGTCGTGCAGATCCGGCGGTACGACGGCGGCCAGCGCCTCGGGGTCGTCCACGGAGTCGAGTACGTTGCCGATCAGGTCGTTGAGCGCCGTCGCCGCGCCCGAGTCGTCGAGGTTGTGTGCGAGCAGCGACCTCAACGAGAACTTGTACGAGGCGTTGGCGACGTACCCGGCGCGGTGCGCGGCGTCCTGAGTCGAGTCGTTGAACAGCAGCGTCTTGCGTTCCTCCGGGACCAGCGCGATGTCCCCGCCCGTGAAGAGCTGGGTGACCGTGGCCGAGGCGAGCGCCGCCTGCGCCGTACCGAGGAACCGGATGCTGTTGTCGGTGTTGCACGCCGGACAGCGGTCGTCCTTGGCCGCCTTGTCGGCGGACTTCTTGTCGAGGAGCGCGAGCGTGAACCAGGCATCCACCAGGTCCCCGTCGTCTCCCGCCGTCGGTAGGCGGTAGGTGCCCTGGGCCCCGTCGAGTACCACCACGGAGAGCGGATCGACGCCACTGCCCGCGGGCAGTCGCCCGGCCGGCGCGTCGAGTGCCTGGCGCCGTTCCGGCTCGGTCGCGGAGATGAAATAGCGGATGCGCCGCTTGTCACGGCCGACACCGGCCCGCCAGATCCGGTCCTGTGCCATGACGAGCTGCTGCGGATCGGCCTCCGGGGACAGCGCGGCCCAGCCGGATCGCCCGCACGCGCGACAGTAGACGGCGGGCAGATGCACCTGCGCGGGCCGCACCGCCGTATCCGTGCCTGCCAGGGGCTGCGGCCGGTTCGCCCCGCCCGAGAACCCGTTGCCCGAGGAGGCCCCGTCTTCCTCGTCCGAGGGGGGAGCCGCGGCCAGGGCAGCGCGCCGCGCCTGCGCGCGGTCGTCCTCGTACCAGCGGAACTCCGGTGTCCTGCCGACCCCACGCAGCACACGCGTCACCGGCCGCACCCAGAGGTGGGCCTCGACGTGCAGCAGCGGACGCGGACGCCGTTCGTCGGAGTCGGGGTCCCGGGCGGCGGACAGCAGGGCCACGAATCGGGACAGGGCTTGCAGCACCAGCTGCGGATTCTCCCGGGCGGTGCGCCCCCAGGCGTATCCGAAGCGCGCGAGCCGGTCCCGCAGACCCCACTCGTCCAGCGGCTCCCCGTCGAGCAGCGCGAGCACGCCTTGCGTGAAGTCGTGCCGCTTCAGCAGACGGCCGATACGGAACGCGTCGAGGCCCTGTCGCCCCAGCATGCGGGCGGCGAGCCCGTCCAGGTCCAGCAGGTCCGGCTTCGCCTCCACGCCTGCGCCCCCCGACACCGCGATGACCTCCTGCGGAGTGGGCGGCTCGGGAAGCGCGTAGTCGACCTCGCCGGTGAACTCCTCGGCGGTCATCCGCTCCTCGCCGATGACCGCGTCCGTCGTGAACGGCATGCCGAACACCTGCGCCGCCACGTCCAGGATGCCCCCGGCCGGCGTGCCCACCCGCCCCGCGCCGAGCGTCGCGGAGGTCGCCACGGGGCAGATCCGCCCCAGCGGCCGGTCCGGCCGCGTCACGCCGACCGCCGTCGCCAGCCGGCGCAGCAGCATGGCCACGTCGGTGCCCTGCGCGCCGTCGTAGGTGTGGAACTCGTCCAGCACGACGTACGCGACGTCCGCGCCTTCCCACAGGGCCCGGTCCTCACCGCGCTGCAGGAGCAGGTCCAGCATCTTGTAGTTGGTGATCAGCACGTCCGGCGGGGAGACACGCATCTCCTCACGCCGGGTCATGACCCGCCGGAAGTCGGTGTCCGGCCGGTCGCCGATGTACAGACCCGCGGTCACCTGGGCGAGGTCGGTCGCGGTCAGGTAGTCGCTGATACGGCCCGCCTGGTCGGTGGCCAGCGCGTTCATCGGATACAGGAGTACGGCCTTCACACCGCGCCGCCCGAGAGCCTTCTGCCGTCGGCAGTGGTCGAGCACCGGCACCAGGAACGACTCGGTCTTGCCGGAACCCGTGCCGGTCGTCACGAGCGTCGGCTCGGCTTCCCTGCCGCCCAGAGTGCTGAGCCGCTGCCATGCCCTGGCTTGGTGCCGCCAGGGTGTGAACTCGGGCCGCCACTCCAGATGCCGTTCCCACCCGTCGTCCGCCTTGTGGAACGGCGTCCTGATCCGCAGATACGGGCCCCGGAAGATCCCCGACTCCGGGTCCCCCAGAAACCGCTCCAGCGCCCGCCGGGTGTCGTCGTCGGCCAACGCGTAGGTCGTCGTGAGGTACTGCGTCAGACTGCCCCGCAGCTGCGCGGCGGCCAGAGTGGGTTTCACGACGCTCCCCTTCGTCTGTGGATCCCGAGACGCTTGCGTGGCAGCGGTCGCCTCGTGTGGTGCGGATCAACCGTATAGCGCAGGTCGGACAGTGTGTGAGGGGACGGGTACACCCGCGGTCCGGGTGATGCGGCGCAGACCCGCTGTCGCATCGGACGTACCCAGCCGCGAACCGGTGGCTGATTGGCGCCCTTTCCGGCCCCGGCCAATGGTTTCACCCTGAAGGAAAGCAAGGAAACACCGTGCACGGGCAGCGCCGAGGGGGACGCCATGTCCGTACCGCTGTACGTTCCCGTCCTGCCGACCAGGCCGCACGCCACGGCCGCCTACCGTGAGCTGACGCCGGACGTACAGCGCCGGGTCGCTCCCCTGTGGACACTGCCTCCCCGCCCCGGCATGCTGCCGAAGCCGCTGGCCGAGCGGATCGGCAAGGACGCCGACGGCGTCGCCGCCGCACAGCGCCACGGATCCGCGTGGTTGGACGCGCCGTTCGCCGACGCCACCGAAGCCGCGGTCCTGGCCGAGGCTCTCACCCTCGACTGGTGGGACCACCGCAACCTGCGGCCCGTAACCGGACCCGGACGCCCCGTCACGCAGCAGTCACTCGCCCTCGCCGTGGCTCGGCGACGCGAGGACGTACTCGGTATCCGCGTGCGTCTCCCCGGCGAGTGGAACGACGGCACAGCCTCGGGCGTCAGCGAGTTGCTGGACCGGCTGCCCGCGAACCACCCGGCCGCCCTCTTCCTCGACCTCTGCACGGTCCTGCCCGACCGCTCCGAAGCCGCCAAGGAGACGCTGCGCGCCCTGGACGCCCTGATCCCGCTCACCTCGTGGCGCACCGTGACCGTGGTGGCGGGCGGCTTCCCCGAACCGCCGGCCGACTTCCGGGAAGGCGCCCCGTACGAGGCCCCGCGCACGGACTGGGAAACCTGGCACGAAATCCAGCACGGCGAACGCCTGTACCTCCCGCGACTCCGCTACGGCGACTACGGAATCCACCCCGCCACGTACGTCACCCAGACCCCGCCCGCGCACGGCGGAGGACCGCCGTGGGGCATCCTCCGCTACACCACCGCCCGCTCCTACCACCTGTCCAAGGTGCCGCACGGCAAACAGTACGACGAGGCCAACAGGGAGGCCGCGCGCTGTCTCACCAGGCTCGCGGACTTCCGGGGCGCGGAGGCGGGAGCAGGAGAGAAGTGGTTGCGCGACCGGACCGAAGGCTCAGTCAGCATCGGTAACCACTCGACGTGGAACAAGGTGGGCAACATCCAGCACATGAAGTTCGTGGTGCGGAGCCTTGGCCTGTGAGCGTTCCCGAGCCGAGCCGAGTCGGACCGGCTCGAGACTGCCAAGCTTTATGCCTCGGGGAACGTCTGCTGACCGGGCATGGGTGCGTAACGACGCTGCCTGCGCAAGCGGTTGGCGAGCGCCTTGTCGTACCCCTGAGCGTGGTTGCGCTTGTGCCGCTCCTTGACCGTCTCGCGCAGCGGGCCCGTGGCCCTCTCGACGGCGAGGACTACAGACATCTTGTCCTCCTCGGCCCGTTGCGCACCAATCGCCGCGAGTTCCTCGATCGTTGTGCCGACGGTGCCTACCAACCCATTCTTGATGAGCGTGGTGAACTCGGTGTTCGTCAGATATCGGTCGATCTGGGGGTACCCGAGCAGCCGTCCGCCATTGGGGCCCCGTGTGACATCGTCTTCCAGCAGTAGCCGCACGTACGGTACAGGCAGATACATACCGGGCGAGGGGCCTGGGTTGATGGTTTCCGTCAGGGGCCAGTAGGAGAGCTTCACAAAGCATGGATCAGGGCCGAGCCGCCATTCGTGGGGAAGACCCGCTGGGCGGCTGAGGGCGGCCACACGCTCCAGTCGGTCCAGCTGACTCAGCAGTTTCTTGTCAACACGAATCCAGCGATTTCCGGCCTCGTGAGGCAGGCGTTTGTACTGCACCAGCACGAAGCTCTGCGTCAGCTCGTGGTAGAAAATCAGGTCGGTGCCGAGGCGAGCTTCGACCGGCGATGCGTTGACGTTTGCGATTTCGATTCGACGGCCGAGGTGTTCGAAGACTTGGATATCGCATCGAAAGGTGGAGCCGAGAGCGCCGCCAACATACGGAGGCCCCATGGACTGGAAGACGTCGTCTCCATCGAAGAAGTGATGCATGTCGTAGTCGAGTAGCGACGGTTCGTAGGGTTCGGCGATCAAACCAGCCAGAACCGGCGCGTGGATATCGGCTGGCCGGCGCCACGCGGCAAGCCGAGCAGGCGGAATCCCCACGGCTGCCATTGCCAGCCGGGCAGCTTCGAGTTGCTCCTGCCAAGAGGCGTCCTCGGCCCGCCCCAGCGGATCGAGGCGTTCTGGCTCGGCAGCCTCACCCAGAAAGTCGAGCAGTTGGCGCAGCTTCTCATTGTGCTGGGAGAGGGCCGAAAGAAGGGCTTCGGACGCGACGTCGTCGAGGATGGTGAATTCCCTACCCGAAGCGGCAAGGATCACGTTGCGGACACTGGAAGGCAATTTCTTTTCAATTGCCTGTAGCGAGACAGAGACGGGGCACTCACGTAGCAGTTCCATGTTGACCCGGGAGTCGACTGCGGCAACCTTCTCTCCTCGTGGCTGTCGCACGACTCCCAGCCAAACCAGCGGGGCCTGCCCGGCCGCGGACGACCGCTTGACGAGCAGGGTGATCTGCGGCTCGGAACCACTCGGCAAGGACTCGGCGGCGACAGTCTTGGTGAAGGACTGCTTCAGCCGTAAGTCCATGTCGATACGGTCAAGTTCCTTCTCGCTGAGCGCTATGACGTAAACCATGCACGGAGGGTACGCGAGTCATCGCGGCATCCCGAGGGCGGGCAAGCGGCTGGTGAGGGGGCAGTCCGTCTCCGCCCACACGGTCCTCCCGGGGCCCATCGCCCGGGGCTCGATGCCCCACCGGTCGGCCAGAGCGGCTACGAGCATCAGGCCACGACCGGTCTCGGAGTCACCGGGGGCCTCCCGCGGGGAGAACGGCGGCACGCGCTCCGCGCGCGTGTCGGAGACCTCCACATGCAGCGTCTCGCCGGTATCGACGAGTCGCACCTCGAAGTCGCGTCCCTGCACGTGCCCGTGGCGTACGGCGTTGGCGGCCAGCTCTGCCGTGATGAGAGTCAGCGTCTCGTTGACGGTGGACGTATGAGGGTGGCCCCACGCGTCGAGCCGGTCGGCGACCAGGCGGCGGGCGAGGCGGGCGCCGCGCGGAGTGGAGCTGAAGCGCATCGTGAACTCGGCGGTCGTGGCGCCCACTTCTGCCGCGTCATGTGTTGCGGCCGCCATCCTGGAGGTGGGCGAGTGCTTCCTGTTCATGGCGCCTACGCTGCCGGGCGCACACGGATGTGCCCAGGTCCGACGCGCACACAGCGAGCTGCCGTAGGCGACGGTGTGGGGCGTGTAGGCGGTGGTGTGCGGCAGGTCCCTGGATCTACTCCCCGTACTCCCGCAGCAGCTTGTTGAGGTTGCGGATCTTGTCCACGTCGCCCTTCGGCAGGGGATCGCTGCTGTTGAAGTGCATGACGTTGTTGCGGATTCTGCGGATCTCCTCGAGCCGGTCGATGAACACCTTGCGGTCGAGTGGCCATCCGAGCTGCTGCCACAGGTCGGGGTTCTCCAGTACCCGTTTGTAGTCACCGACGCTCATGTCGCCGAAGGAGGTGATGCGTTCTCCCTTCGGGTCGCAGAGCTTTGTGACCTCGGGCAGGGTGAAGGCGCCCGTGATGACCTGCCGCAGTCTGCGGTCCATCTCCCCGATCAGGAGGAAGTGCCCGGCCAGATCGCCGTAGGCCTGGGCCACATCGGCGGCGGTGACGATGCCGGCGATGGCGTTCCGCTGGTCACGGACGAGGACGAAGTCGTGTTCGGCCAGTGTGGGAAGGACATCGATCAGGTCGTGGTCGTAGCGCACGTCCCGGGCGTCCACGATGGCCTGGGAGAGATGGGCTCCGGGGTCGGCGTGCCGGGCACGCGCTATCGATTTCCATGAGACGGATCCCCGCAGGTTGTGCGGACCGGCGAGGACGGGCAGCTGAGAGAAGTCGTGGAGCACCATCAGTGTGATGACCTCCTCGAAGCTGGCGGTCGGCTTGACGCTGATGACACCGCCGAGGGCGGAGGGCAGGGTGCCTACGGTGAGCCCGGTCTCGCGTGATTCCTGTTCTTCGGACGGGCCGGTCGGCGCAGTGACGGACGCTGAAGACCCGGCGAGAGGAATGTCCTCGGCGTCCTCTTCCGCAGCCTTGACCAGCTGGACCGTGGCGGTCAGGGGGACTTTGTCGAACTCGGGTGAGGTGATGAGGCTGTGGTTGGCGAGTTCGGCCTCGATCTGTTCATTGACCAGTCCCCGGCCGGTCGCACCCCACCAGCTCAGCAGCTCCTGCACGGTGGGGGTGAACGGGCTGCCTGCCTCGGCCGACTCACGTGCCTGCTTCAGCCGGGCATGGCGTTCGCTGGGCGACAGCGACGTCTGTCGCTCCTCCTCCGGTTCCGTGGGCTCGACTTCCTCGGCGGCCCGGTCCAGCAGCTCCTGGCGCAACTGCGTCAGGAATCTGCCGTCGTCCACCTGCCACGCCTCCCACCCGTCGAACGTCCCGTACCCGACAGCGACCATGGCCGCCTTGGAAGGCGAGCGGAACTCCTCTCCGTCCGCCAGCCGGATCCATCCCCGGGACGTGACCGTGGCATCGTGCTTCTCGCCCATCCGGGGCCGTACGAACTTCAAGTGCTCGCCCTCTGCGAGCAGCCCGGCGCTGAGCAGGTCGGAGAGGGTCACCCGGCGTCCGTCCAGGAGGTAGCGGGCGCGGGACTGCGTTTCAGCGGGGTCGGCGGTGGAATCAGTCATGTCACCTGCGCCTGTCTGCTTCAGAGGTGGCGCCCGATGTGGGCGATGCGGATGGCCTTCTCGTCGTGAACAAGGCGGAAGTAGATGCGGCCGGCGCCCCGGTTGAGGTTTCCGTGCAACTGGAAGCACTCGTCCTTGCCGTTGTCCTCCCACATGCGGTCCTTGCGGGCGTTCTCGTGCTCACCTCGGATGTTCGGGGCTTCCCAGTGCGGTCCGGTGAGGGAAGCCGGGTCCCACTGGGCTGCGGTGGCCTCAAGCTGGCGCAACAACTGGCGGGCACCCTTGAACCATCGCGGGTCGAGGTTCTCCAGATCGTCCTTCACCCGGTCGAGGAACTGGAGGTGAGGGAAGAAGTCCGCTCGTCCCGACCAGAGTTCGGCTCCACTGGAGGCCCGGTCCAGTCCTTCCCGGAGGATCCACTCCTCGTGTTCGGTGAGGTGTGCCTTCTGGGAGGTGTGCCGGACCTGGTCCGTGTATTCGTCGGCGACGACGTCTCCGGGCTCGGGGCCCTCAGACAGCTCCTCGATGTCCAGATCCAGCCAGGCGGCGTCCCACTCCGGGGCCAGCGGGAGGCTGAGGGCGAGTCCGTCCGCCATCAAGGCCGCGCGAAGTCCATGGACGTCGACTCCCCTGAAACGGTGCCATATGTCGTCCCGTTCCTCCGTCGCCGCTGCGTGCAGAGCGGCAGTGAAGGTGACACAGCGGTCGCGCATCCGCTGGAAGTAGAGAGCTTCTTCCTTGTTGCGGGTGTCATTGCGCCACTGCGCGTAGTAATAGCCTCGCGCGAGCTCCGTCTCGTCGAACGGATTCTGTGTAGCGAGGCTGATGCCGCGCAGACGCTGTAACCGCTTCAGCACGCCGACGAAGGCGCGCATGCCCTTCGAGACCTCATCCGCTCCGCACTCGGACGCACAGGACTGTTCGTTGAGAAATACGTGCAGTGGCACGCCCCACCCCATTCTCGTTTCGCACCGATCACCCCGACCCCCCGGGGCGCTTCAATGACTCCGTGCTGCAGCTCAGTCGAGCAGTTGGTCGAGGGAGTTCTCCCACTCGTCGAAGAAGCCTTCGGGCCACTCGGAGAGTCGTCCCTCCGCCCCAATCACTGGGCTGACGACCTCCGAGGTCTGATCCTTGCGACGGAAGTAGTGCACTGCGGTCGCGTCGGTGCTGAGCAGCCCCTGCTTGACGCGGAGCCGCAGCCCGTTGAGCACGTGGTCGCTGTGCGTCTCCATCACGATCTGAGCACCGCTCGCCGCTGCCGCGCTCGCCAGGTACGCCATCCAGGTCTGACCCTGCGGATGCAGGTGTGCTTCCGGGTTCTCCAACAGGATCAACGTCCCCGGTTTGGCCGACAGGCAGGCAACGACGATCGGCAGGACGTACGTGAGTCCGAACCCGACGTTGGTGGGGCGGAAACTGTTGGAGGCCAACGCACCGGAGCCGAATCGATAGCTGAGGCGGACGGCATCCGTGCCGGCGATGTCCTCAGCCTTGAGCGTCACTCCCGGGCAGAGCTTCTGCATCCATGCCTGCGTCTGCCCGAGGAGACTGCCTGAGGAGGCGTCCGAGAGGATGAGCGGGTCTGCCGCGACTGGTTCGTCCTGGTGAATGCGCAGATAGTTGACGGTGTGCTCGCCGTGCGCACCGAGGAATCCGCGCGTGGTGACGGCGTGGTGCGAGCGGGGGTAACTGACCTGTGGCGA
Organism: Streptomyces sp. NPDC000983; assembly: GCF_040299205.1. NCBI lineage: Bacteria > Bacillati > Actinomycetota > Actinomycetes > Kitasatosporales > Streptomycetaceae > Streptomyces > Streptomyces sp. NPDC000983. Next base: position 125,511 of record NZ_JBEPBM010000020.1, read on the forward strand.
GACCCGGTCCGCCTTGAGGTACTGGAAGCCCGGCCCGAACAACGTCGGCAGCAGCGCGGCCGGTTCGACGAACGTCTCGACGATCTCCCCGTCCTGCTCCTGAAGCAGCTTCAGGTGGTCGGCCTCACGCTCATAGAGCGCTGTCCACTGCTCCGACCCTCCGTCCCCCCGTAGGGCGAACGTGATGTGCGGCCCCGTGTCGTCGTACGACTCATGCCGTACGTCCTGCCCGGTACCGAGCTGGACCAGCTCGTCGTTGAGGAGCAGCCCGGCCTCACGGTCGCCCACGGGGGCGAGGTCTCCCGACTCGTACGACTGTCGCAGCAGGGCCAGGGACTGGAGTACGGAACTCTTGCCGGAGGAGTTGAGTCCGGTGAGCAGGGTGAAGGGGGCCAGACGCAGTTCCTGGTGGGCGAACGCCTTGAAGTTGGTGAGAGTGAGCGACTCAAGCATCCGGGGACTCCAACACCTCTCGGAACAACTCCTTCATGGACTGGAAGCGGTAGTTGATCTTGTTGGCGTCGCCGGTGCCGGAGGAGATGGCGTCGTAGAAGGCCGGGTCGTCCATCAGCTTCTGGAACTTCTCCTGGAGGACCGGTGCCCGCGCGCTCAGGATGTCGATTTCCTCGGAGGTGCACCGCTCCACGATCACCGCCTGCGTTTCAAACAGGGCCTTGTTGATGGGATACCGGCGGCTGACTCCGCTGAACTGCTTGCGGAACGCCTGGTCTCCGAAGATCCGCCTGCAGTCCACCATCGTGAGATAGAAGCGCCGCTCCAGCCCTGTCAGCATGTCAACCGGCAGGGCGTTGATGCGATGCATGGCTTTGCGAAGGAACCCGTCGAAGTCCTGCGTGACGTACCGCTCGGGCGGAGTCATCGCGAACGCGAGGAAGCGCAGGCACAGTTCCCGCTCTGCCATGCGTGCGGGGGAGACGCTGCGAGCCGTCGCCGACAGGAAGAACTCGCTCTCCGCCAGTCTGGCCAGCAGCTTGCGCGCAGAACCGGGGATCAGCGCGTGTCGCAGTTCCTGCCGGGTGAGCGGCTGACCGCCGGTGTTGATCCGCGCGAAGATGTTGAACTTGGCCTCTTCGGGGGTACCCCGCCGGATCACCAGCACCGAGAGCTCGGTTTCCAGGATGCGGGTCTGCATCCGGCCGGGCAGGTCCTCGAAGTGGTTGCCGTCGAACTGGGTGAGGTACTCCAGGTTCCCCAGCCGAAGCGGCTCCAGACCGGCGACCTCGGGCTTGACGAATCTGACGATGGTGGTGAGCCGTTGCACTCCGTCGACCACGGACCAGGACTCGTCGTCCTCCTCTGCCACGTAGAGCGTAGGCAGCGCGATACGCAGCAGGAGCGACTCGATCAGTCGGCTCTGCGCCCTCTCGTTCCAGATACCGGACTTCCGCTGGAAGTCGGGCTGGAGGTCGATCAGGTCCCGCTTCAGCCGTTGGATGACGAGGTCGACCGTCGGGTTACGGGGATGGACCTCGATGAGCTCCGGGTCGAAGGGCGTCCGCCCGGCCTCACCGATGTCCTCGGCTTCGATGCCGGTACTGCGTCCGGTGTCGGTGAACTCGACCGGTGGCTCGTCCGCCTGGGATGACGTGTGCTCGACGGAGGGAACGTCCGGCGACTGTTCCGGCTCCGGCACGGGAGCGCTGCCGACCAAGATGTGCCCCTCTGCATACGTGCATGCCGCCCATGAATCGAACGTGTCCGTACAGTAGCCGATCGACTACGGGACGCGCCCTGCTTTCCACCCGTAGCCCCCGGCCGAACTCAGCGGCCGATACCGCCATGGTGGGAGCAGGTTCCGCGGCCGGTGGAGCCGGAGACCCAGCCGTCGCGGCAAACGGTCCCGGGGAGCGCGGGCATGGGCGTTGGAACTGCGAGGGTGGGCGGTGGAGTTGATGTAGCGGGCAGTGGTGGCAAGGTGTTGACGGCGGTCCAGCAGTTTCCTCGGTCACCGATCCAATGGGCCTGGGGTGCGGTGTCCGGGCACTCCCCGTACGGAGTGCCGGCCGGTACGAGGCCCTGTTCCACGAAGAGTTCCACCGCCGTGTCCAGAGCACTTGCGGGGGCTTTCGTCGGAACGACCTCACGCTTCACCTCGACGAGGCGGACGGCCAGCCCGCGGCCGTCGGTCGGCAGTACCCCGTAGGCCGTCCTCGACATGGTCGCCGAGGCGCTCACGTGGCCGAAGTAGGTGTGCTCAGTGGCGAGCGAGCCCTGCTCGGAGTCGAGGAACTCGACGGTGACGTAGTAGTTGGCTTCGCTCGTGCCGGTGTTCTTCACCGTGATGTCCACGGCGCTCATGCCCGGGTCCTCGTCCGAGCACCGCACGTCTCCCAGCTCGACCTGACGTACGGGCCCGGAAGCGCGCGTGGGAGTGGTTGAGACGTCGGACGGGACAGGCGGACAGACGTCGCTCTGCGCCTGGCCGGTGCTCGGTTGAGCCGAGCAGCCGGTGGCGAGAAGCAACGCGACTGCCGTGACCACCGATAACCTCATGCTCTCCACGGCGGTCCCCCATCCCTGTCCGGCCGCCCCGAACGATGCTTGCGTAAGTCGGCGCGCCATGGCGCGGATTTCTATGTATCTGTCCGCCTAAGCGTGTTCTCGTCTGTGCGGATTCGGCCCGAGTGTGTCACCTGCGCCGGGCAGACGGCGCCGGATTGGGTACGCGGCGGTTGAACACCCACACACCCTGTGAATGAGTCGCCCCCATGACCCGTCCAGCGATCCGCAGCCACGGATTCGCCTTCTGGAAGGGCGCGAAGTTGTCGTTCGAGATGATGACTCCGCTGACCTCCTCGGCGATGCTGATCACCAGGGCGTCTCCCCGCCCCTCGGTCCCGGCCGGAGGCTGTACGACGGTGCCGTCGGCGATGGCGGCCTCGACGAGGGGCCTTTCCTCGACGGATACGTCGTGGCGCAGGGTGGCGTCGACCACCACGTGGATGTCGTGATCGGGGTGCTTGAACCGCAGCGATCGGACAGCCGCCTGCAATGCCGCGAAGCTCGGCTTTCCGCCCGCTGCACGCGGCGGGCGTCCGTTCCAGGCGAGGTTGGATCCGTCGATCACGAGCGCCGGCGCGGCTGTGTTCGCGCCGGCCGACTGGAGCGCGGAACGAGGCGGGGCGGGCTTGGGAGTTCCGTTGCTGCTCTGGCTTTGGGGCCGGACCTGCTGGGGATGGGTCGGGGTGGTCGCGGGCCGGGCGGCCGGGGCGAGGGCGAGCAGTCGGTCGAGCTCCTTCTTCACCTCCGGCAGGACGTTCCCGTCCCCGAACACCTTCACCTCGCCGTCGAGGACCACCTCGCCGGTCTTTTGCAAGGTAGCCCTGACGGTCAGCAGGCCTTCCTTGCTGTAGGTGTACTCCAGGTCGAAGACACCGTCCTCGACTGTGCAGCGGCGGGGGTAGGTCAGCACGAGGTCGGTCAGTTTGGCGTTGTCCGGGTGGCCGACCTCGCGGTCGGGGTCACCCTCCCAGACCTCAACGGTCAGCTGGGAGACGTTGTCCTTAGTCGGCTCGTACGACTTCACGCGCTGCTGCGGCAGGCGCTGGTTCCGGTCGATGATGGCGCTGAAGCTCCGCTTGCCCTCGCGGTCCTTGGTGATCGTGCCCAGGGCGTGCGTGTTGACCACTCGGATGATGCTCTTCAGCTCGCCGTCCATGGCGGCGGCGCTGATGGCCGCGCCTTCGGCCACGGCTGTCATCGGGTCGCACAGGGCGGTGTCGACGAGTTCGCAGTCGAGCGCCTCCGAGACCGCGGCGCGCACCGCCGGGATCTGGCTGCTGCCACCGATCATCAGCACCGCGGTGAGGTCCCGCGGGTCGATGCGAGCCTGCTCCAGGCATTCCTCCACAGGGTCGAGGGCCTGGCTGATGAGGTCCTGGATGGCCTCGGAGAACTCCTCCTGCCCGATCTCGACGGTGACGCCGTCGGGCGTCTGGACACGCACCGATTCCTGCTGGGAGAGGAGGATCTTGGCCCGCTCGATCTCCAGGGCGAACATCCGCTTCTCGGAATCGCTCCAACGCCCGCGCGCGGGTGCACGGTCGAGGACCATGCGGCGCAGCCGGGCGTCGATCTCCAGGCCGCCGAGTCGGTTGACGCCCCGGCTCGCCTTCTCGTCGAAGAACCCGTCGTCATGCAGGAGGAGGGTGGCGTCCATGGTGCCGCCACCCCAGTCGAAGACCAGGAACTCCCCGTCGATCTCCATCTCGTGCGCGTAGGCGATCGCCGCGGCCGTCGGCTCGTTCAGCAGGGTGCGGACGGTGAGGCCCGCGGCACGCGCGGCCTCGCGGGTCCGGAAACGGGCCGCGCCGGTCGCGTTGGCGGGCACGGTGATCACGGCCTCGCGGATCTCGGTGGCAGCCTCCTCCTCCGCCGCGCCCGCGATGGCTTGGAAGACGCCGGCGGCAGCCGTGGTCGCGGCGAACCGTGCACCGCCCAGCGTGACGAAAGGTTCCTCGCGCAGCATCCGCTTGCATGCCTCGACGGCCTGCTCGGAGCGGAGTTTCGCCTCCCAGCCGAACAAGGTGCCCGGCCGCAGGGAACTCGTGCCGACGACCGACGGGTAGAGCAGCTCGAACCCCTCGCGCCTCCAGTTGGCGTCCAGGCCCTGCCCGCCGATCTCCAGCACCTCGACGTATTCGCCGTTCCACTGGGCCGCGACCGAGTTGGTGGTACCGAAGTCGATTCCGGCAGCCGTCATGCTTCCTCCCCCGCCTTCACACCCGCGGGCCCGGCGATGCGCCGGAGCTGCCCCGCGAGAATGACCTTTCCTGTCAACTCGTCCACATACGCCGGACTCAGCAGCTCGAAGGCGTCTCCCTCGCCCTCCGTCACCACGAACCGGTCGCTCTCCTCGGGCTCTGTCACCCGCAGCAGCCGCAGTTCCCGCAAGTGCGCCGTCATCGCGCCCTCGACGGTCTCGCGGCTCTCTCCCGCCCGGGACCAGAGGAGCGCGTCGATCTCGGCCAGGCGACCGGCGAACTGTGCGCGGGTGCGGAACTCGTCCAGGACCGCTCTGCGCACCGCCGCGGTGAGCGCGCCGGCGGAGGGCACGTCGTCGGCCCCCGCAGCCTCCAGCGCCTCCGGCACGCGGGCCGCCACGCCTTTGATGACCGTCATCGCGTCGATCGGACCAGGACCAGGAGGAGCTTCGACGACACCTGTCTCCCCGGGCTTGATCTCGGTGTCCGCGCGCTGCGCCCGGCGGCGTTTCAGACCTCCGGGTTTGTGCGGTGGCGGCGCGCCCTCTGCCCCGGGTTGCGTCTGGCCGCACGCGGGACACGGGCGGTGTGCTCGCTGACTCTTCGGAGTCTTCTTCTTCGGACGCATCAGTGCTGCTCGGCTTCGTTCGGCTCGGACGGTCGGTCAGGACTACGGCGCGGTCATGGCGCGGAACTGTGGCGGTCGAGGCGTGGGGCGGTGGTCCGGAAGTCTTCGAGCAGCTCGACGGAGGCACGGGCACGGATGGCTTCCAGCTCGCCGCCACTGGTGACCGGAGTCCGGCGCGGCAGGGCCTCCAGCGGGGGCACCAGATGGGTCGGCACTTGGGAGGGCATGACGTATCGCGACCGGTCGAGCGGCAACTGGTAGAAGACGTCCCATCCCGCCTCACCGCGCAGCGCGCCCCGGATGCGCTCCTCGGCCATGTTCAGGTCTGACTGGGCCCTGGCGTCACCTTCGCGCTCCCGGAAGATGTCCCGGCAGCGTTCCTCCCACCCGTCAGCCCCGTGATCGAGGCCGATGTCGAGGAACGGATTGTTGAACGGACCACGGTCATTCCTTTTCGTCCCACGCCAGGCGCGAAAGAGCCTGAGGTTGCGTTCGGCGACGGCTCCTCCCTGCTCGGCGGCCCTACCGGCGTACTCCTCGGCGGAGTCGAGAAGCCGGTCCCGTCCGGAGGGCGATTCGTGCCGTTCGCTCTGCGCCACGGCCACGTACGCCGCGAGGGCCAGGGCCTCCTGTACCAGGTCCGCCGGAACCTTGCGGCTGCCCGCACTGTCCCGAGTGAGGGAGCGAGCCTGCTCGGCCGCCGCCTCCAGGTCACCGGTCTTCACCAGGTCGTAGGCGCGGTTCAGGGCGACGAGAGCGTAGAACGGACTCCGTCCGGCGTCGACAAGGCTCTTTGGGCGCCACAGGGCGGCCATCAGCAGCCACAGCCCTATGTCCTCGGTCATGCTCAGCGGCCACTGCCCGGACAGCGCACCCGACTTGAGGTCGCGGAGCTCGATCTGCTGGCTCCGGGGCAGGGCCGCGTCGAGTGCGCTGACGGCCGTCACGTCGCCGTCCATGACGACGTCGTACAGCAGGTCCCACACGTCGTCCGGTTCCTGTCGGACGAGGGTTTCACCCTGGAGGAAGGACCGCCGCCGCAGATACGCCGGCCATTTGAGGCGCTCGGCTTGCTCGCCGGAGACCTTCGCGGGGGCGAGACGCGCCTGCAGGTAGAGGCCTTCCTCCGCGTTCCGTCTCGTCCAGGGAGCGTCCTCGGGCATGAGGCCACCGTGTTCGATCAGATCGTCGATGACGGACAGGGGCGCCCACGGGAGAAGCTCGTCGAGATGGCGGTTCGGCATGGGTATCGCGCCGCGCGTGGCCGCGGTCGCGAAGAGGCTGAAGGCGGGTCCGCCCGAGACCGCATGGGAACGCTTGCTGACCAGGTCCAGGCTGGGTGCGGACGAACACAACAGCCTGCACCGCTCCAGGCCCGCCTCGTTGAGCCATCGCACACCGTTCGCCCAGATGTTCCGCAGATGGCCGAGCACCGACTCCGGCGGCAGGAGGCTCAGCCCCACGCGTACCGCGGGCAACAGGTTCTCGCGGTCCGGATCCCCTTCGAGGGCCTGTGCGAGTACGGCGCGCTCCGCCTCGGGCATTCCGGCGGCGGACGCTGCTTCCGTGAGCATGGCCAGCACGGCTTCGACCGCCTCGCTGCCGCCGACGCCGAGCCAACGCCACTTGCGCTGAACGAATCCGCTCACGCATGAGGCAGCCTGGCTCTCCTTGCGCTCATGCGCACGTCGCAGGCGCTCTTGTTCAGCGGCTTTCGCCGCCTTGCGAACGGCTACCGGGTCCGTCATGTCGTACACGCCGTCAGGTTATCTGCGCGGTCTGACAATCCAAACGGCCTCGCACATATCGTGACCATGGACGATGAGCGCATACGACACGCGGTGGCTCGGAGAGCTACTCGGCCTCGTCGGCAGTGGTCTCGGATCCTGTTGGTTCCTTGGACGTCGGGTCCATGCTCTCGCCCTCTTCGCTCGCCTCGACGGGTACGCGGCGCCCCCGTTGCAGCTCATCGCGTTCAACGTCAGGGATCGTCATCGACTCGGCGAGCACGGCGGCGAGCGCGTCCACTTGAGCGGTGTCCATGTCTGCCTGGAAGAGCCAGCGGATGTTCTCGTCGCGTGTGATGAGGTCGATCGCCAAGCGTGCGCTCTTGTCCTGGGTGGTCGCGGTTCTGACGTATCGCACTTGGTCGATCGGGATGACTTGACGGATCTCGCCTTGTTCGAGGAACGCGTTCGACTTGGCCGTGATGATGCGGCGATCCGTAACGGCGACCAGTGTCTTTGCCGCCATCTTGTCCCTCCCGGCGGCCAGTTTCTCCTTCGCTCCGCCGAGGATCGCGGAAAGGGGACCGAGAGCATCGAGCTGATCGGGGAAGCCGAGGACACGCAAGGTCTCACCGTCCTTGAGGAACCATCGCAGGATGCGAAGGTGTGGCTCGAGATCCAGGGACGTGGGTGCGCAGACGACGCCCGGAGCCTCCAGCGGAGGGGCCGGCGGATGGAGCGCATCGGCGAGGGGCTCGATCGCCTTCAACAGAAGGGCGGAAGCCTGGCGGGCTGCGATCGACTCCTTCCGCTTGCCCGGCAGTGGCAAAGTGTCGCGTCCGGGCAGCTCGGCGATGATGCGCAGCTGCCGCGTCAGCGAGTCGGCGAGGCTCGTCGCTTCGGTGAGAGCGGAGTCGAGCTCCGCGCGAGTGTCGCGTGCGATGACGTCGACGAGCCGCGCCTCGTCAGCGTCGTCGCGTCCAGCGGCCCTCGCCCTGCCGGCGCGGAGTGCCTGATACCCGGTCCATGCCTTGAGGGAGGACAGCAGGGCGTTGGCGTCGAAGACGATTGCCTCGGCGTTCATCTGGAGATACTCGCGGCGGCGACTCGCGTCGGCCCGGTGGATCTGCCTGACGTGGCCGCGGACGTTCAGCCGGTACAGGTCCAGTTGCTTACGCAGCGACGCCTCACTACCCGCGACGTTGTCCCACAGAGAGGCGGGCACCGATTCGATCTCCCGCGCTTGGCCGACCGCGCGATCGATGGTGGCGACGAGCCCCGTCAGTTCGGTCCACTGCTCGTTGCGAATGTCCGTCAGTACCTGGCTCGTCAGCGCGATGTTGGTCCTGACGAGGACCGTGACCTCATTCAGCTGCATCTGAAGGGCGACCATGGCCAGCGCCGGCCCGATCAATGCGGCGTTCTGCGCCGCGCTCACGGAAGCCACGGGGAGAAGGCGGGCCTGGTGGACTATCTTTCCGTTGGCGAACACCGCTCCGAGGTTCGCGCCGTCCTTGACGGCGAGCGTTGCACCGGCATTCAGCCAGGCCTGCGTCGCGGCGCTGAGTCGGTAGAGCCCCTGCACGCTGGCGAGTGCGTTTCCGAGATTGCCGGCCACGGTCGCCGTGTTCCCGATCGCGGCCAGGACCGTGGAGATCTGCTTGCGGTCGGCGGCCGACACGATCCCGAAGTCGAGCAGATCGGGCTTGAGTTCCGCCGGAACCTCAGCGCCGCAGACGACAGCAATACCTGGCAGCACCTCCACCAGGACCGTCGATGGCGTCTCTGAGTCGATGGCCGAGTCGGGTGTCGGATCGTCCACGACAGGTGAGTCGGCGGTATCGCTCCGGCCGTTCTCCTCAGGCTCGGCGATCTCCATCGAGTCCGATGAGTCCGAAGGGTTCTGCATGCGATGTCCTCCCCCAAGAGCGCGCGACGGCCGGACCTCGTCGGCGTTCGCCGCCGAAGTCTACGGTTCGACGCCCGGTCGTCGAGCCCGAATCCACCAGGTGGAGCGGGCAGCCGTCCGGAGGACCTGGCTTGCTCCTCTGGGTGGAGTTGTTCAACCCGAGATGCGGTTGGTCAACGCCGACAACATCGCGTTGTACGCGATGGTCTGGTCTGGCGCACTCTCAGTGAGTCGGCGGTGTACGGGGCTGACGCCCACGGCGTCATCAACGCGGCCAGGCGTGCCTTGAACCCCCGTTGACGGGACGCCTGTGCCGAGGGCGGTGACGGCGGATGTCGGGGGACAGTCGGGTGGCCCAGTGGTTGGCTGTCTGCCCAGCTCGGCACCGGGGCGCGGGATTCCGCGACGCGGTAGTGCGCGATGTTCTTGAAAGCCCTTGGGGTAACTACCGACCCCCACCAAACCCGGCCTGGGCGCAAGCGAGTTGGGGCGCCACTCGTTCGGGTGATGGAAACGTCGGCTCGTCGGGCGGGTGGGGTACGGTCGCCGCACACAACCACAGACAGAGAACGGCCCCCGGCAGGACGGCAATCCCGGCGAGGGCCTGACCACACAGGAAGATTCGCCCTTCCCAATGGCTGAACCGCAGTCTAACGCGGCCCTGTCCGCGTACCCCCCGTCGCCCGAGCGGCAGTCGCCGCCCGCGCCTCCGGAACTCCCGCCGGACGCGCCCCGTGCCGGAGTCCTCCACGTACGGCACCGCCACATCGAGCGGTACACCGTCGTCGGCAACCACCTCGCCCAGCACCCTCGTCTCTCCGCTGCGGCTATCGGTATCGGCGTCCACATCCAGTCGTTGCCGGATGGCGCCTCGGTCACCATCAAGGCGCTGACCATGCGCTTCCCGGAGGGCGAGGTGACGATCGGCAGGGCGTTGAGGGAACTGGAGGAGGCCGGGTATCTCGTCCGGCGGCGGGTGCCGCTCGGAGGCGGCCGTATCGCCACGCGGACACTATTTCTCGATCACCCGGGGGCTGCTGTACGCGCCTCGGTGGCGGGCGGCGACTCGGGTGCCGTCGCCGCTGCGGCGGCCGGGCCCGCGCCCGCGGCTCTGTCTGCGCCGGAGCCGGTGGAGGTCTCGATGCCGGCTTCCGTGCATCCGAGGCGTGCTGTCATGGAACCCGTCACCCTGCTCGCCGGTCCGGCGGCTGACCTGCTCGCGCGACTACGGCTCGCCGACACCCGCCTGTTGCTCTCCGAACGGGATGTTCAGCGGCTCTTGCCCGCCGTCGAGACCTGGCTCGCCCGTGCCGCGACGCCGGACCAGATCACCCGAACTCTGACCGCGGGCCTGCCCGCCGAGTCTGTTCCCATCCGCCACCCGGCGAGCTTCGTCGAATACCGCCTGACGACCCTTCTCCCGCCGCCCTTGCCGACGGCGCCTCTCCGTACGGCGACGGCGGCGACGTCTGCAGCACAGCGGGCTCCGCTGGTCACCTGCGACGGCTGCGAACGCGCGATCCGTACGCATGAGCCGCGCGCGTTGTGCCGAGAGTGCAGGGCACGCCATGACTGCCGCAAGGCCGGAACGGTCCACTCGGCCGCCTGAACGCTTGTGCGGGTGAACTTTCGAGGTTCGGCGGCGTGGTCAGCGTGCGCTTTCTACGGTGTCTGTTGGTCGGTACGGGCGGCGGAGGTGAGCGGGCGGGTGAGCGAACTGGCAGGGGAGCCGGACGGAACCGCGGCTGCGGGCATGGGCTCGGACGTCGGGACGGAGCCTCCGGGGCCACCCGAGCCGGACTCGGGCATCCTCCGGGTATTCGGACGACAGTTGAAACGCTTCCGGCTGCGGGCGGGGCTGGAACGGGCCGAGTTCGGTGCGCGGACCGGCTACTCGGCGTCCACGATCGCGGCGTTCGAACAGGGGAGGCGGGTACCGCCGCCTCGGTTCATCGACGTGGCGGACGGGCTGCTGGACGCGGGTGGGATCCTCCAGGAGATGAAGGAGGAGGTGGCGCGGGCGCAGTATCCGGCGTTCTTTCGGGATGCGGCTCGGTTGGAGGCGGAGGCGGTTGAGCTGCACGTCTATGCGAACCAGGCGGTGCCAGGTTTGTTGCAGACGAGGGAGTACGCGCAGGCGGTCTTTCGCATGATGAGGCCCCCACTGGATGACGCGACGGTTGACGAACGCGTGGAGGGGCGGATAAGTCGTCAAGGGTTCTTCACCCGTCGTCCCACTCCTCTCGCCACTTTCGTCATTGATGAGTCCGTCCTCAAGAGACCCATCGGCGGACACCAGGTGCTTCGCGGACAGTTGGAGCACCTGCTCCTCACCGGCCACACACGAACCGTAGACGTGCAAATCATGCCGCTGGACCGGGAGGAGAACGCGGGTCTGGCTGGCCCGTTCACCTTGATCGAGACAGGTGATGGGCAGAGGATCGCGTACGTTGAGGTACAGAGCGCGAGCCGACTGCTCACCGAACGGGCTTCTGTCCGCAGCTTGGAGACCAAGTACAGCAGTCTTCGGGCGCAGGCGCTCACGCCTCATGAGTCGATGGCATACGTCGAGAAGTTGCTGGGAGAGGTATGAAGGCCGAGAGCATCAGCCGGGGCGATTCTCGGCTGCTCTGGATAAAGAGCAGCTACAGCAGTGAAGAGGGCGGTGAGTGCATTGAGGTCGCCACTTGCCCCCACACGATCCATGTGCGGGACTCCAAGGACACCTCCCGCCCGGGGCTGGTCGTTGGCACAGGCGCCTGGGCGGCGTTCGTCGGGTACACGGTGGATCAGGCCGTCTGATCTGCTCGGCAGGCTTCTGGACGGCTCATCGACGGCGCGGAGTCGGGGCAGACGCCTCGGACCACTGGCCGAGTTCGTGGACGAAGTCCTTGTAGGAGCGGTTGGTGCCGGTCGGGCCCGAGGCCAGTAGGCCAAGCGATCGGGCCTGCTCGGCGACCTTGGGTCCGTCGCACTCCCGGAATGCCGGAGAACCGAGCTTGCGCTTCAGGTCTTCCTTGGGACTCTTGATGGTTCCTGTGTCGCGGCCTTGGAGCTGCGCGGGAACCTTCCAGTTGGGCCGGACGGCCGGGAAGGCGTCCGGGAACAGTAAGAGCCATGCCTCCGACTCCCAAGCGGCAAGCGCCAACGCCGAGTCGCAGGGACTCTCGCGGGAGAGCGCTCCGGCGACGTTCGTGCGAACACGGGTGTACTCGGCGTCCGTGTAGCCGTCCAGGTCTTCGTGGATCACCAGGCCGACGAGTGGGCCCTTCGCCCGGAGCGCGCGGCCCTTCGCTTTGCCGATGATGGTGCGGACGCGGGCCGCAAGGTCGGGCCCGGTAGCCGTCTTGAGGCGGGTTTTGTCGCTGATCTCGACCAGGCGGGCGCTGCCCAGGTCCGGATGGTGCTGCTTGATGATCTCGGCGACGATCCGGCAGTCGTTGGAGTCCTCGCCGGCCAGCACGATGACGCCGCGCCCCTGGGAACCTCTGCTCCCGGCCACTACAGCTCGTCTCCCGTCAGGTCGCCTCCGAGAACACCTGAGAACCACAGCTCACCGAGCGGCAGGTCTCCGCTCTCCTCGACGATCGCACTCACCTCGCCCGTGCTGATCGCGGGGATGAGCGAGGCGCCCTCGTCGTCCCGCTCGCAGATCACGATCTCCTCGGGCAGGAGCCGGTCGGTGAGCGCCGGGGAGTGCGTCGCGACGATGAACTGGGTCCGTTCGCTGGCTTCCCTCAGGCGCTCGACGATCAACCTCAGAGCCTGAGGGTGGAGACCGTGGTCGATCTCCTCGATACATGTCAGTGCGGGAGGTGTGGGGTCGTGGAGCAGCGCCAGGAGACCGAGGAGGCGGACGGTCCCGTAGGAGGCGTCGGCGAGTGGGGTGGGCTGCCGTAGCCCGCGCTCTCGCAGGATGACAGTGACCTGATCGGCCCGGCCTCCGACGTGGACGAAATCCATGTCCAGCAGTTGCGGAAGGACGGAACGGGCGTCGTCGACCAGCCGGTTCCAGAGGTCGTCATCGCCCGTGTGGAGCGCGTACAGGAAGGCGGCCAGGTTGTCCGCGTCGGATGACAGGTCGTCGTAGTCGACGCGGGAAGGTCGGCGTGCGGCGTCGACGTTCACGTCGAAGACGCGGAACGAGGAGAGCTGGTGCGCCACCCGGGCCACCTCGGTTCCACCCTCGGTACTGGTCAAGCGGGGGAGGGTGGACAGACCGCTGCTGAGTCGCTGGATACCGAACTCGCTGCTGTCCTCAAGACCGCTGCTCGGCCGGGTGTCGACCACTGTGGCGCGCTCGCCCGACACGGTGATGCGGCGGCCTCGTCCCCGCGTCCGCTTGAACTGGAAGCTCTCGCTGCGGGTGAGGCGGTAACGGCCGCTGTCTTTGTTATTGGGTGCCGAGTAGCGCCGGACCTTGAGGTCGTATTCGTCGGGGGCGTTGGGGCTGGAGTGGGTGGTCCAGGTGGCCTTGAGTCGGATCCGGAGGGTGGTCGGCGGTTTGGGCCCGCCCCAAAACGCGACCTGGTCGAACCCGCCCCGGGATTCGAGGGCGGGTTCGAGGTCGGTACGGATGATGTCGGCGAGCAGGTCGAACACCTTGAGTACGTTCGACTTGCCAACACCGTTCGCACCGACGAGGACCGTCAGAGGACCTAACGGGATCGTCACGTCCCGCAGGCTGCGGAAGTTCTCCACGTGCAGTTCGAGCAACTGTCCTGGCATGGACGGAACCTATCGGGAGGCGTGGTACAGGATGGGGGATGGCAGGTGTGGCGTCGGCGCACACTGCTGATGGTCAGATATGCGCCGGCACGTCACGCCCACCGTCCGCAGGCTCGGGTTGAGTCCATCGCCCTGCGGCAATTTCGGCATCTAGCCGCGCCTGGAAGTGCGCGTGAGCACCCCGCATCTCCGCCTCGCGGTCCGCCTTGTAGAAGGGGGGCTCGTATCCCTCAGGAGGTGGGGTGGTGTCGGGAGACTCGAGATGGACAAGGAGAGCTGGATAGGCCTCTTTGGTTTGGCCGTGGCCGTATGCGTAGGGATCGGCGGCAATCCGGCGCCCCTGCACGTCGAAGTACATTGCTGCTTCTCGGTCGGCGAGCACGGCGTAGCGGGAGCGGTAGAGGGCAGCGAGCTGATCCGCAGTAATGCCCAGCCAGACTGATACGAGCGCATCCAACTCCACAAGGGCTGCACGGCGTTCGAGCTCTGTACGGAGCGGGATTTCAGCCATCCACACTTTGGTGAGATCCGCTGCCAGCGGCTTGAGGCTAGGCCATCCGGCGTAAGACCATTCTTCGTAGCCGGGCCAGCTGGGGTGAAACAGTTCTTCCCATAGCGGAGCGTAGGCTTTTGTCAAACAATTTAGGCGGAGGGTGCGGAGTAGAAGAGGGTGAGTGAGAGGGTGATCAGAGATTGGTGCTGGCATTTTATTGGCCTCGGCTACGCGGAGGTCGGATCGGCCAGTGATGCGTAGGAGGTAGTCCAGGGGGAGAGCGGCCCAGAAACCCGCATTCAAGGCGGTGAGGCGATTGTTAGACAGAGCCATGGAATGCACCGCATCGATATGTGCTGGCCCTGGCGGAATCAAGGAAGCGAATAGGCTGCGCTCAGTATTCTTGGGGTCAATCATTCGTCGCCAGGCGAGGCGGAAATAGCGTGTGTAACGCTTGTCGCCCCATTGATCCTGTGCCGTCTCGTATTCGGATCGGTCGGTTGCGCGTGTGTACGTGGTGCGTGGAACGGCCGCGCCTGAAAGATCAGTCAAGCGCCAGGGGGTCCAATCCTTCCCGTTTCGCATCGGAATGTTTGGTTGCTTCGCGAAAGGGGTTGCGATTGAAAAATGCGTGCCCTGTAGTGTTACCTCATTCCAAGATTCTGGTTGGTTTACGGCGTAGCGAATATAGCCGTCTCTTTTTGCATTGGTCTCGTTAAATCCGCTACTGATTGTCGGCAGCTCTTGGCTCAACCGCCAAGTGGCGCCTGCAAGTGCTGCGATAGCCCCTTGTTCTGCAGTCGTGATCGGGTGGAGAAGTTGAGTCTGATCGACCGGATTTGCATCTTCCCCGCCTAGTTTCTGCCACTCGGCGAGCAGGGGAGGGGTGACTCTCACGAGGCGTGATGCGTGCGGCCTTACATCCCACTTGCCATTATGTTTTTGCGTGGGAAGATCGCCGTGGCCGTCGTGAGTGAGTGAATCGGGCAAGACTTGAGCGGAGTGGAGTTGGCTGATCGTCAAGAAATTGATTGCGTCACCCTGGGCCCCATAAATATGCAGCCCGAACGAAACGGTTCTACCGATTTCAAAGGCCCAGTTACCTGAATTCACGAAGGTTGCATGGAGTCGGAGGTGTCGATAAGCTGCTGCTCGAAGTTCCCCCTCTTTGACGCCGTCAAGATGGGTGTCTGGGTGAACCATTCCTGCCATGCCGTTATGTCTAATGTGTCCCCAAACCTGACACATGAAGGACCGGTATAGGTTGGGTCGGGTTCCGCTGATCAGAGGGTAGGTTGCGGGTGAGCTCAACATCTCGACCATGCCCGCATTTGCTGTCAGCTCACGGAGAAAGTAGGCTGTATTGCTTACTCCATCCCTCAAAATGTCTTCCTTGTGGAGCCGCCAATCTTCGGTGCTTGGCTTATCCGTGAGCATAAACCAGGGCTCACGTTCGGCCAGGACTACACTCTCTTTCCACTCTGGCCTAACCCAAGGCGGATTCCCCACCTGCAAGTCATACCCACCCTTGGCAAACACCTGCGCAAAGTCCAATTCCCAATGGAAAAACCCCTGCGCCCGTGCTGCATCCCCCGCAACCCCCGCCCAGGGGAACCGCAGCTCCAGCTGCTGAAAATGTTCCATGCCCATCAAATCCGGCAGGGCATCCTCATAAGGCTCAAGTTCCGCCAGCGTCCCGAACTCCGCCACCAGCGAGTCAGCCGGAACATCCTCCGTGCCAACCAACGCCTCTGCGAACTCCAGCCAGTCGTCCAACCCCGCCAGCGGAACCACCGCCCGCTTACGCGCACCCCCGATGGCCTCCTTGCGTCGCCCCGCCCGCCGACGCTCCACCGAGGCCGCCGTCAGTTCACCAGCACCCGTCACCTCGCCAAACAGGTCGGTCGTCTCCCAGGACATCAGCACCCCGGACTCGTCCGCAGCCCGCAGCCCCTCCGCCACAGCACCCGAAGGAAGCTCCTCGGCCCCCCGCTCGTACACCGCCGCCGTACCGTCCAGCAGCCCGGCCTCCTGCACCGGCCAGAACCACAACGCGCACCACGCGTCCATCAACGTCTTGAGACGCCAGTACGGGGTGTCCGGAGCCGTCAAATCAGCGACGACCTTCTCCCGCTGCACCGCGACCTCCGGCGACCGCAGCCAGCCATCCTCCGCGCCCCACACATCGATCCGCCGCGAGATGTCCCGCTCGGAGATCTCCAGGCGTCGAACGACCAGCCCCCACAGGAACTCGACCCGCCGTGCTGCCGCCTGAAGTCGTTCCGCCTGCTTGGCAGTTGGGGTCCGAGTGATCATCTTGCGCCAGTTTCCCAGCGCCCGCGCCGCCTCCGGGGCCAGCGCCTTCGCTTCCTTCTCGGCGGCGACCGCGCCCCACTCCTTCGCGGGGAGGAGGAAGTGGTGGACGGCGTTCTCCGTGACCCGCTGCACCGAGCCGCTCCGGGTCGTGCGCTCCGTCACCGTCACCGGGAGGCCGTTCGCAGCCTCCGTCAGCGGGAAGCGTTCCGGCGTGGTCCCCAGCCAGGCCGCCTTCTTCAGCTTCTCCGCCGGGTACACCTCCCGCCGGCCGCCGATCAGGGAGTTGCCGCGCCGCAGGTGCAGGCCGAACCACGGGGCTTCCATGCCGGGGTGCATGGTGTTGAGCCACAGGGACACCTCCGCCAGCTCCACGGCCGTCTCGTTGAGGTCGACACCGTAGGAGTTGTGCAGGGCGACGTACGCCTTCGCCTTTTGGAACTCGACCGCGTACTTCTCCGTGTCGATCGGCGTGCCCAGCTCCTCCTGGCGGCGCCGCAGGTACTCGGCTGCGACCTGGTTGATGGCCTCGTTGAGGAAGGCCCCGGAGCCGAGCGCCGGCTCGCAGATCTTCCAGTCGAGCAGCTCGCGTGCCTCGGTCGTCGTGCCGTCCTGGTCCAGGCGGTGCTGGAGGGCCAGTTGGACCGTGACCTTGGTGAGGGACTCGGGGGTGTAGTACGAGGCGGAGGTCTGGCGGTCGCGGCCGGAGAGGCGGTAGACGAACGAGCCGGGGGTGTAGGTGACGCGGACGTCCTCTCCGGTCTCCTCGTCGCGGCGATACACGAACACATCGCGCGGATAGTCGTCGATCTTCGACTTCGGGATCAGCCAGGAGCCGTCCTTCGGATCGCCGCCCTTCGCGACCTCGTACAGATCCTCGTTGTCGGCCGCGATGAACCCGCTGTACGACATCAGCCCCTCGTACACCGCCCCAAGCTGGTTGATGCCGAGCTGGGCGTACGAGATGAAGCCGCCGCGCTCGCCCTTCTTGCCGCGGGTGATCATCAGCAGGCGCAGCACCTTGTAGAGGGTGGCGTTCCGCAGCCGGGTGTCCAGGACGCCGCCTGAGCCCTCAAGGCCGGCCTCGTCGTCATCATCGTCGGTGTCGTCGTGGGGGTGCGGGATCGCGCCCAGGCCGATCAGCCGGATCGACTCCGGTTCGAACAGCTTGGAGTGCAGCGGCTCGAAACGCAGACCCACGTCCTCGCTGGCCTTGGCGGCGGCCTCCACGCCGTCCGCTTCCGCCTCCGAGGGCCCGTGCGTCCGGCGCGAGCGGTAGCCCTCCTGCACCTTGCGGAAGAGCAGGTCCAGGGACTCGTACAGGTACGTGCCCTGCCGGGACTTCTCGTCGACGAGGTCCCGTTCGGCGATCAGTTCGCCGAGGCGACCGAGGCCGTAGCCCTGCTGGTACTCGGGATAGTCGGCGGGCAGGATGCCCAGCTCGGGGCGGGCCTCCGCGTAGAGGAGGAACAGGATGCGGTAGAGGTAGCGGAGCGACTCGCGGGTCAACTGCTTGCCGAGGTCGGACAGTTCGCCGATGTCCTCGGGGCGTACGCCCTGCTCGCGCAGCCGGGCCAGGACCTCGCCCGCGATCAGCTCCACGCTCAGCCGCAGACCGTCGCGCAGCTCGCTGGAGACGCCCACCGCGTGCTTGGTGGACTTGCCGACGAGTTCCGCGAGGGGGTTCTCGCCGCCCTCCTCCGGGGTGCGCAGCGAGTCCGCGCCGAACAGGGCGGCGATCGTGTCGAGTTCGCCGCCCGCCTTGGTGTCGTTGCGCTGGAGAGCCGCGTCGAGCGAGACCGCGAGGTAGCGACCCTCGCCCCACACCATCCGGTCCGCGAGGACGACGACCCCGCCGACCAGCAGCAGCACGTACCGGGGCGCGTCCTCGCACGCGAAGAGGAACGAGGCGAGCTTCGAGCCCGTCGGCACGGTGTTGCGGCCGTCCAGCGGAACCGGCTCCAGGAGGCGGCCGGCGCCCTCCGGGTCGAGGGCGGCGTCCGGTTCGGCGGCCCAGCCGCAGTCGACCGCGACCAGGCCCTTCTCGGCGTGCGCGACCCGGACCTCGTACGGCTGGTCGGCGCGCGTGACCGTCATCGTGCGCGGCTTGGCGTCGTAGCCGAGGGCCCGCAGCACCTCCGCGTTCAGGGCGCGGACCCGCTCGCACCAGGCGGGGGAGTCGTACGTCGCCGAGTCGTCCTCGGTGTCCTGGGCGGCCGCCGTGCCGTCCTCGTCGTCCTCGGGGAGCGCGAAGGAGGAACGGGCCCGGAAGTAGCGGCGGCGCAGTTCACGCAGGCCCGCGCGCGGGGTGACCGGCAGGGCGTCGGCGTCCGGTTCTCCCGGCACCGCTTCGGCCGTTCCGCCGGCTCCCGCCGCGGCCGCCCGCTCGGCCTCCGCCCTCGCCTCGTCCTCGCGCTGCTTCCATGCGGCCAGCAGGCCCGACTTGAGGTCCTTGGGCAGCACCTCGGCGAGGTAGTGCGCCGAGAAGTAGTCTCCTCGGTTGACCAGGGAGTCGTACGTCATGTCCGGTCTCTTCTCAGGGAATCTCAGGTCGGGAGGTCTGGCGGGCGACGGGGCGGCGAGCCGGGCCGTGGGCGGGCGTGGGCTCAGGCCGTGGACGGCGGAGGAGCGGGCGCTTCCGGGTCGGGGACCAGGACGGCAAGGACTCGCATCAGTGGGCGGCCGGTGGTTAGCAGCGAGTCCGCGAGCGAGGCGAGGGACTTCTTCGTCCGCTCACCGGCGAGGGTGGGCTGCTCCCAGTCGCCCAAGCGGGCCTTGTAGTCGTCGATCGGCTTGCGCAGCGGCTCGTCCCAGGCGTCACGGTGCCGGTCGAGGAATTCCTCGGCGGCGGCCAGGGCGTCGGGAATGCCGGCCTCCAGCGCCGTCGCCGGTTCGCTGTGGCGCATCGGGTTGGCCATGGTCGGGCCGACCCCGGAGCGGTGCAGCAGACCGACCATGTCGTCCTCGACGGTGCCGCCCCGCGTCACCCCCATCCACTTGACGACGGTCGGACGGCCCAGCGCGTTGGAGTAGACGCCCTGCACGAGGTAGGTGGGCTCGGGCACGTCGGCTGTGATGGTCAGCGCCTCCTGGCGGCCCAGGCGGACCAGGACCTTGTCCGTCAGCCACTCCACCACCGGATGCAGATCCGTGAGCAGGGAGATCTCCGGCCAGCTGGACGTGGACGACTCGCGGGCCCGCTTCAGGGAGTGCTCGGCGAGCCGGCGGTTGAAGGTCACCAACAGCCGCTCGCGCAGGCGCTGTTCGCGTACGTAGTCCAGCGGGAGCGCCTTGAGGCGGTGCACCAGGTCGGTGGGCGGGCGGAAGGACAGCAGGCCCGACTCGGTGTCCCGGTGCAGGTCCAGGCTGGTGGTCGCGTCGGGGAACACCTCGCTCAGCGCCTCGTCGAGGAACTCGGCGGTCGACGTGAACAGCCGGGGAACCGCCGCGTTGCCCGGCGCGGACGTGCCCGTGCCCTTTCCTTCGGCGTCCTGCGGATCGCCGCCCTCCGCGCCCGGTCCGGCGTCGCCCACCGAACCGAAGAAGTCCGCCAGGAAGTCGTCCATGGCCGCGTCCGCCTCGGCCTCCGCGCGGTGCGCGTCCAGCGACTCGTCCACCGTACGACCGCGCAGCAGATCCTGGATGAGGGACTTCTCCTCGGCCTCCGCCCGGTACAGGCCCGTCACCGCCTCGGCTGTGCCCAGCGCCCGGTGCGCCTGGTCCTCCCGGTCCAGCAGCCGCTCCGCCACCACCGTGTCGTCCTTCGCGCCCTCCACCTCACTGGTGAGGATCAGCGCGCGGAACTGTGGCTGGTGCGCCTGCCCGTACCGGTCGATACGGCCGTTGCGCTGCTCGATGCGGATGAGCGACCACGGCACGTCGTAGTGGATCAGCTGGTGGCACTGGCGGTGCAGGTTGACGCCCTCGGACGCCACATCGCCGGTCAGCAGGACGCGTACCGGCGCGTCCGCCAGGCCGAAGTCCTCCACACACTGCATCTGCTGCTCGTCCGACAGGCCGCCGTGCATCACCCGCGTCGACTCCTCGGCCGCCCGGCCCCGGAAACCGAGGGCGGCCGGCAGCACCGTGCGCAGCCACTCCAGGGTCTGCACCCGCTCGGAGAAGACCACCACCCGCGCGTCCGACTTCGGGCCGACACCGATCGTCTTCAGCTGCTCGACCAGCGCCGCGAACTTCGCCGAGTCCGCTTCCGTCAGCGGCTCCACCAGTTCTTGGAGCGTGCGCAGCGGGGCCAGTTCGGCGCGGGTCGCCGTCGGTTCGTCCTTCTTCTCCAGCGTCTTGATACGTGCGCTGACCGTCGCCTTCAGGGCGGCGTGCGAGGACAGGAACGACTTGAGCAGCGTGTACGGGAAGAGAGGGACGCCACTCACCGAGGTGCCGTTCTCTCCGGGCAGCCAGACGGCCGCCAACTCCTCGAAGATCTTCTCCTCGGCGGGAGTCGCCGCACACCGCACCGACTGCGAGGGGCCACGGTCCGCCCACTGGCCCTTCATCTGCTCGCGGACCTCGGGGCTGATCTTCGTACGGCGGATGAACAGGTGCTCGATGTCCTTCGCGCGGTAGTGCTCCGGGTCGCGGATCGCCGCCGGGTCGAGGAGGCCGATCAGCTCCGCGAACGACTTCGCGTCACCGTTGTGCGGGGTCGCTGAGGCCAGGATCAGGGCGTCCGTGCGCGGGGCGAGGATCTGCGCGAGCTGGTTGCGCAGGGAGCCGCGGTTGATCAGGTTGTGCGACTCGTCGATGACGACCGCGTCCCAGTTGATCCGCTCCAGGTGGTGCTTGTACTGGTCAGTGTTCTTCAAGGTGTCGATCGAGACGATGACCCGCTTGAAGTACGTGAACGGGTTCCGGCCCGCCGGGATCTCCCGCTGGATCCGCTCGATGCCGATCGAGTCCAGCCGTACGAGAGAGATCGCGAACCGGGTCCACAGCTCGTGCTGGAACTGCTCCAGGACGTGCTGCGGGGTGACCACCAGGATGCGCTCACCGCGCCCCCGACGGATCAGCTCGGCCAGCGTCAGACCGATCTCCAGGGTCTTGCCGAGCCCCACCACGTCGGCGATCAGCAGCCGCGGGCGCAGGTTGCGGCCCGACAGGGCCAGCTCGGCGGGGCGGCGCTGGTAAGGGAGGGAGTCGAGAAGGAACGAGTCGGCCAGGGCCAGCCGGCGCTCGGACTGGGGGAGCGCGGTCTTCCGCAGGACCGCCTCCAGGAAGAGACGGGAGCGGCGGAAGTTCGACGACTCGTCCCGGACCAGCTTCGTACGGCGGGGGTCGATCAGCTCGATCGTGTCCAGGCCGGTGAAGAACACGGCTTCCTGGTCCCGTACGAAGTCGGAGACGCCGACGACGTCGACCTTCGCGCCGTCGTGCTCGGTGCGTACGGAGTTCCGCACGAGCCACACCTCGTCGCGCACGAAGACCTGCGCGCCTGCCGGAAACTGGTCCTCCCCGTCGGGGCGAGGGCCGACCGGTGCGGTGCTGCTCTGCTGGGCGGTCACCCGCTGCCTCCCGTGTCCGTGGTGCTGTCCTGTTGTCGCGGCCGGCTCCCGGCTCGGGCAGACCTGCCGCTCACGCTGTTGTACCGCTCCACTGTGCCGTATGGGCGGTAAAGCGCGTGAACCACCCTCACCGGGGCAGACCCGCAGGTCAAGGGTGCGCGGTGGGGGCGTGCCGGGGGAGGCACCTGGAGAGGTGCGCGGGATGTGGTCAGAACGCGGCGCGCGCCGCGTACGCCTCGCGCAGCTGCTGGGCGGTGCGGCGGGCCTGGGCGGAATGGCGCAGGGAACGAGCCGGGGGCCGACCGGTGGGGCGGGAGCGCTGTGGCACGTCCTCCTTCGGAGCGCTCTGCTGAGGCTCCGCGTTCGGAGGCGCCGGGGTCGTGGGCGCCGATGGAGCGGGTGGCTCGGCCTGTGCCGTCCGGTGTGGCGCGGCGAGACGCATGGTGGGGTGGGTTTCCGGCGCGGGTCCGTCCGCGACCATGGGTGGGGTCGGCGGTTCGTCAGCACGCGGCCCGGCTGCCGGATCGGACAGAGCGGGGACGGCGGCAGCAGGGGAGTTCTCCGGCGCCGACAGCAGCGTCGGGAAGTCCTGCAGCGGCGCGGCCGTGTAGGTGGTGAGACGCCGGCGTGCCTGGGCGAGCTTCAGCCCCTGCGCCTCGACGAGGCCACGGCACTGCTGGACGACCTCGGTGATCGTGGGCCGGTCCTGAGCGTGATGGGACAGCATGGCCGTCAGGAGGGGGACCAACTCGGGTGGCGCCCCCGTCAGATCGGGGGCGGTCGTCGGATCGGTGACCATGTGGAACAGCACGTGGATGTTGTTCGCGTGGTACGGCAGGTGGCCCGTCGCGGCGAACAGCAGAACCGTACCCAGTGCGTACACGTCGACGGCGCTCGTCAGCGGCTTCACACCGTTGGCCTGCTCGGGCGGCATGCACGACGGGGTGCCGACGACCGTGTTGGCTGCGGTGAGGGAAGTGCTCGACTCGGCGAAGACCGCGAGGCCGAAGTCGATGATCTTGGGACCGTTCGGGCCGAGCAGGATGTTCGCGGGCTTCAGGTCCCGGTGCAGCAGCCCCTGCTTGTGCACATAACCCAGACCCTCGGCGAGGGTGGCGCCGAGCGACAGGACCAGGAGCGCGGGCAGCGGGCCGTGGGTCACCACATGCTTGCCGAGGTCCGGACCCTCCACGTACTCCGTGGCCAGCCAGGGCTGTTCCGCCTCCGCGTCCGCGTCGAGGAGCTGCGCGATCCGCGCGCCCCAGACCGTCTTCAGGATCTCGATCTCCTGCGCGAAGCGCAGCCGGGCGGTCGAATCGACGACCGACGGCTTGATGATCTTCACCGCGGCCGGCTCACCGCCCGGAGACTCGCCCAGGTACACCTGTCCCATGCCGCCCTGGCCGATCCGGCCCAGCAGCTCGAAGCCGCCGATCTGTGCCGGATCCTCGGGGCTGAGCGGCGTGGTCTGCACGTCTGAGTCTGTCCTTCGGTCGGGTCCGCCGGTCGGGAGCTGTCGAAGCGGCTCCGCAACAAGCTAGCCGATCCGGCGGACAACCTGAGCACATCCAGCGGACCGCCTGAACTCCCGATGGCGATGAAGCCTCCGGCCCGGAACGCTTCGGAACGACGGCGGCAGGTCCTGCCGGTCTGCAGCGGGCGTGGTGGTCCGCGCCCCCTGCACGAAGGCTGATTCTGTATACGTTGAACCGTGGCTGCGTCCGTCCCGTGCCGAGAGCGAACCGAGGCAGCAGGAAGCTTGACGGCGCATCGGGTCCTATCCGATGAACCCCGTCAGGATGCGTCCGGCGGTTTCCGACCCCAGCGGTGCCCGGGTGATCCGGACGTCGGCGCCAAGTGACGCTGTCCACCCGCTGACTGACCCGGCGGGTACCTCTTGGTCAGCTGATGCGGTGAACCTGCGCGGACGGGTCAGCGCAGCCTTGCGAACACCACAGCCGCCCCAGCCGCCCCTCCTGTTGCGTCAGACGGCCTCGAGCGCCCGCCGGATCAGCGGTCCCGCCTTCTCCAGGTCGGCTACGGCCCGGCAGGCCCCGATCTCGCCGAGCGGATCTGCGAGCAGATCCGCTCCTGGAGCCCTGCCCGGGAAGTCGAGCCCCTGGTTACCGCCTACCCGCAAGGTACGCCAGACATCGAGCTCGCTGACGGGGCTGTGATCGACCGGCCTCCGTGCGGCTCGTCATCATCTACTGATGTGGGTGGTTTGGGTGAGGCCGTCGGCACGGTCGGTCGCACCCGCCGAAGCGAGAAGCGAAGCTGCGGAGCGCTGCCTACTCGACAGACTCATCGTGCGTGCGCAATGAGTGCGCCCTTGGTGACACGCCAGCTGCGCAGACGCATGGTGGGCCCCTTGGTTGGGGCGACCATTAGAACCCAGACCATGAGCCCGACCACGGCAGATGCTCGGGCCACTGCGCAGACCCT
Organism: Streptomyces sp. NPDC000983; assembly: GCF_040299205.1. Lineage (NCBI taxonomy): Bacteria > Bacillati > Actinomycetota > Actinomycetes > Kitasatosporales > Streptomycetaceae > Streptomyces > Streptomyces sp. NPDC000983. The sequence continues at coordinate 149,997 of NZ_JBEPBM010000020.1, forward strand.
GATCGCCCGCGGGTACTGACTGCGCAGCCGTCCACCAGCGCTGCGCATCCCGCTGCGCGCAATGCGTGAAGTTGGTTGCGCATGGCTGTGGTTGGGGCCGGCCGGGGTGTCGGGGCTTTGGCCGCACCCGTGGTCGGGCGTCGCGGTTGTGGTCGACCGTGGGGCTCTGCGCAGCCGCCGTACGGCGGTGGTAGCCGGCCTGCGCAGCAGCTGCGCAGGCCGGCTACCCATGTGGCGACCAACTCCAGGCGACTGTGTGGTCGGGTTCCTGGACGGGATGCCACACGGGCCGGGAGGGGCCGTGGGCGCGCAGGTCTGCCAGCGCCGCGGACAGGACAGGGACCGTGCGCACGAAGAGCGCCAGCGCCGGGTCCATGGCGGCCACATGAAGGGCGTGGATGCGGGTGGTGATGCCGGCGGGGCCGGTGCCGTCCAGGACGAACAGCAGGCGGGGGAAGAGCGGGTAGCGCCGCCGCCATGCCTCCTGCGCCGGCTCCTGCCCGAAGGCCGGCCGACGCTGACCCGGGGTGGTGGGCACGTAGCCGTGGAGGCGGGCGTAGGCGGTGAGTTTCGCGGCCAGGCGTTCCGGGCCCATGGTGGCCCGGTCGACCTCGACGAACGCCCGCAGCATCGGCCCATCCCCGCCCTCACGGCCCTGCCGGTAGTACATCAGTGCGTCGGGGATAACGGCCTCACCGCCGCCGAGGGGGTGGTGGACCTCGGGTATCCAGTCCAACGGCCGGCACAACTCGCCGCGGCGACGCGCGTCCTCAAGGAAGACGAGCGCAGTCTCCGTCACTGTCAGCGTGTGCCCGACCCGCAGTCGCACGGCAGTTGGATCGGACACTGTCTTCGGCGGCCGCCGCCCGCGGAACTCGGGCCACTCCGATGCGATTTGCACACCGTAGGAGGTGGGAAACCACGCCCGCAGCCGTCCGGCCCGAGGCAGGGTGATGCGGTCGATGAGCCCCTCATCGCGCAGTTTGGCCAACCGTCGCCGCGTCTGCTCCCTGCGCACTTCGGGGGTGATCACCCGGTGCATCTGTTCGGTGGTGGCCATCCGGTACTGCGTCAGCGCCGCAAGCGCCAACCGGTCACCACTACCCGTATCCACGTCGGTCATCGTTGGCCCGCCTTTCCTGCACGGGCGGCGCCGTCCTGTCCGGCGCCGCGCATACCGGCTACAGCAGCAGCCGACCCCGACCACGCTCGCGACCATGAAGGCCCGACCACGGTCACGATGCGACAACACCCCTTTTGACCGGGCCGATATCCCCGCCGACAATTATCTGTGCGCCGCCGCGCCCAGCGCGGCATATCCGCAGGTCACCACAGACTCTTCGGCGTGGTCGCCAGCCTGACATCCCCCTCTGCACACCCCCGCGCTCGCCCCGAAACAGAAGAACAGGTGAAGGGGACGGCGGGCGAACGGGCGGGCGCGTGCCACCGGGGGATCGGGGCCGCCGTTGCGCATGTCGCGGGGGGGGGGGGGGGGGCCCCCCCCGGGGGGGGGGGGGGGGGGGCCCCCCCCCCCCCCCCCGGTTCGCGGGGGGGGGGGGTGTTGTTTGTTTATGAGTTATGTTAAAACAAGATTATAAATA
>NZ_JBEPBM010000021.1:0-144257 GCF_040299205.1 Streptomyces sp. NPDC000983
GCCTGGACCGGCTCCGCGCGGCCGACCCCCTCCTCGACCACGGCCCCCTCGACCTCGACGCCGTCGCACGCCGAGTGCTGCTCCTGGACCCCGCCGCGCGCCCCGGGACGGACGTGGCTCTCGCACGGGACCCCACTAATGGCATGGCCGTCGACGCCGACCCGGCGACAGACGGCCCGAGAGGGAGTACGAGAAGGTGGCATCACCTAAGAAGGGCCGGAGCGCGAGCCCCCAGGGCAGGCCGGGGCGCTCGCTGGCCCTCATTCTGATCGCCATGGTGGCGCTCACCGGGGGAATGTTCCTCTCCGGGCACACCACCCCGCGCCTGGGCATCGACCTGGCCGGCGGTACGAGCATCACGCTGCGCGCGGAGGCCGAGCCGGGCCAGGAATCGGCGATCAACAAGACCAACATGGCCACCGCCGTCGACATCATGGAGCGGCGCGTCAACGGTCTTGGTGTCTCCGAGGCCGAGGTCCAGACCCAGGGCGATCGCAACATCATCGTCAACATTCCCAAGGGCACCAACTCCAAGCAGGCCCGGGACCAGGTCGGCACCACCGCCAAGCTGTACTTCCGCCCGGTCATCGCCACCGAGGTCGTGGGCGCCGCCGCGACGACCAGCCCGTCCCCGAGCGCCTCCGACGGCGCGACCGACAAGGCCACCGACAAGGCCACGGACAAGGCGACCGACAAGGCGACCCCCTCCTCGTCCCCCTCGGCGTCGAACACGCCCTCGGCGAGCGCCACGACCCAGGGCCGCGCGGTCACCGACGCCCTGAAGGCCGACCCCTCCGCGTCGGCGAGCGCCACCCCCGAGGCCGAGGCCTCGCCGTCCGCCAGCGCCTCCGGCGCCGCGGACACCAGCAAGCTCGAAGCGCAGTACGCCGCGCTGGACTGCACCGACGAGGCCGTCCGCGCCAAGGCCGGCGACGGCGCCAAGCCCGAGGACTCCACCGTCGCCTGCGGCCAGAACGCCGGCGGCCAGTGGCAGAAGTACATCCTCGGCCCGGCCGAGGTCGACGGCACGGACGTCAAGGAGGCCGAGGCGGTCTTCAACACCACGACCGCCGCCGGCTGGACCGTGACCATGGAGTTCACCGGCGAGGGCCGCAAGAAGTTCGGTGACATCACCGGCAAGCTCGCCCAGAACCAGCAGCCGCAGAACCAGTTCGCGATCGTCCTGGACAACGAGGTCGTCTCCGACCCGTCCGTCAGCCAGGCGCTGACCGGCGGCAACGCCGAGATCTCCGGCAACTTCGACCAGCAGTCCGCGCAGTCGCTCGCCAACATGCTGTCGTACGGTGCGCTGCCGCTGTCGTTCAGCGAGGACAGCGTCACCACGGTGACCGCCGCGCTCGGTGGCGAGCAGCTGCACGCCGGTCTGATCGCCGGTGCCATCGGCCTCGCGCTCGTCGTGATCTACCTGGTGGTCTACTACCGCGGTCTGGCGCTGATCGCCGTCGCCTCGCTGCTCGTCTCCGCCGCCCTCACCTACGTGATCATGTCGCTGCTCGGCCCGGCCATCGGCTTCGCGCTGAACCTGCCTGCCGTCTGCGGAGCCATCGTCGCCATCGGCATCACGGCGGACTCGTTCATCGTCTACTTCGAACGGGTCCGGGACGAGATCCGCGAGGGCCGCTCGCTGCGCCCCTCCGTCGAGCGGGCCTGGCCGCGCGCCCGGCGCACCATCCTGGTCTCCGACTTCGTGTCGTTCCTGGCCGCAGCGGTGCTGTTCGTCGTCACCGTCGGCAAGGTCCAGGGCTTCGCGTTCACGCTCGGCCTGACCACCGTGCTCGACGTCGTGGTCGTCTTCCTCTTCACCAAGCCGCTCCTGACGATCCTCGCGCGCACGAAGTTCTTCGGCGGCGGCCACCCCTGGTCCGGCCTCGACCCCAAGCGTCTGGGTGCCAAGCCGCCCCTGCGCCGTTCGCGCCGTCCCTCCGCCCCCATCGAGACGAAGGAGGCGTGAGATGTCGAAGCTCGGAAATCTCGGCGCCCGACTGCACCGCGGCGAGATCGGCTACGACTTCGTCGGCAACCGCAAGCTCTGGTACGGCCTGTCCATCCTGATCACCATCACGGCGATCGTGGGCCTCGCGGTGCGCGGCCTGAACATGGGCATCGAGTTCCAGGGCGGCGCGGTCTTCACCACCCCGAAGACCTCCGTCTCCGTCTCCCAGGCCCAGGAGTACGCGGAAGAGGCCTCCGGCCACGACGCGATCGTCCAGAAGCTCGGCAACGGCACGCTCCGCATCCAGGTCTCGGGCATCGACACCGCCACGGCCGACAAGGTCTCGGCGGAGCTCGCCAAGGACATGAAGGTCGACGAGAACGACGTCACCGGCGAGCTGGTCGGCCCCAGCTGGGGTGAGCAGATCGCCAACAAGGCGTGGCAGGGCCTGGGGATCTTCCTGGTCCTGGTGGTGATCTACCTGGCCATCGCCTTCGAGTGGCGGATGGCGATCGCCGCGTTCGTGGCGCTGATCCACGACATCACCATCACGGTCGGCATCTACGCCCTGGTGGGCTTCGAGGTCACACCGGGCACGGTGATCGGTCTGCTGACCATCCTCGGTTATTCGCTGTACGACACCGTGGTGGTCTTCGACAGCCTCAAGGAACAGACGAAGGACATCACCAAGCAGACCCGCTGGACCTACAGCGAGATCGCCAACCGGTCGATCAACAGCACGCTGGTGCGGTCCATCAACACCACGGTGGTCGCGCTGCTGCCGGTGGCGGGCCTGCTCTTCATCGGCGGCGGCTTCCTCGGCGCCGGCATGCTGAACGACATCTCGCTGTCGCTGTTCGTCGGCCTCGCGGCCGGCGCGTACTCCTCGATCTTCATCGCCACGCCGCTCGTCGCCGACCTCAAGGAACTCGAGCCGCAGATGAAGGCCCTCAAGAAGCGGGTGCTCGCCAAGCGCGCGGCGGCCGCGGCCAAGGGCGAGCCCCTGGACACCGAGCCGGTCCACGAGGAGTACGACGACGAGCCGGAGGACGCCGCTCCCGCGGTCGTCGGACCGCGCCACCAGCCGGCCTCGCGCGGCCGCGGCCGTGGCCGCCCCTCGGGGAAGCGCCGATGACCGACATCGAGGAGCTGCTGCTCAGCCGCATCCGTGATGTGGCCGACTACCCGGAGCCGGGCGTGATGTTCAAGGACATCACCCCGCTCCTGGCGGACCCGGCGGCGTTCACCGCGCTCACCGACACCCTCGCCGGGATCGCCGGACGCACCGGCGCCACCAAGGTCGTCGGTCTGGAGGCCCGTGGCTTCATCCTCGGCGCCCCCGTCGCCGTCCGCGCCGGACTCGGCTTCATCCCGGTGCGCAAGGCGGGCAAGCTCCCCGGAGCCACCCTCAGCCAGGCGTACGACCTGGAGTACGGCTCGGCCGAGATCGAGGTGCACGCCGAGGACCTCACCGCCGGCGACCGTGTCCTGGTCGTCGACGACGTCCTCGCCACCGGCGGCACCGCCGAGGCCTCGATCCAGCTCATCCGCCGGGCGGGTGCCGAGGTCGCGGGCCTGGCCGTGCTGATGGAGCTCGGCTTCCTCGGCGGCCGCGACCGCCTCGCGGGAGCCCTGGCGGGCGCCCCTCTGGAGGCCCTGCTCAAGATCTGAGCGACCCACGCACGCGGGGCGCACCCCTCCCGGAAGGGAGGCGTGCGCCCCGCGCGCATGTCCGGCCGCACCCCCGTGGCACACCGGCCGGACCCCTCCCCGGAATCCCGAGCACGCCCCCCGTGTTTCCCCGGTGTACGGGCCTCACCACGGCCTGAAGGCGATCCTCGCGCGCAGGATCGCTACCATGGGGTCTCCGGAGCCTGACCGGGGGACCCGGATCGCGCACGAGGAGCCCTCTTGCCAGACGAGGCCCAGCACCTGACCGCCGCCAAGCCCGACGCCGCCTCGGGCCCCGCGGCCAAGCCCGCGCCGAGCACGTCGAACGCGAAGAACGACGCCGGTGGGCCGGTCGAGCACGCCCAGTCCGCCCCCGCCGGGAAGACGGCCGAGCAGGCCCGCCCCAAGCCGGCCCCGCCCGAGCGCTCCTCGTCCGCGGTCCGCCCCAACAGCGGCCAGCCGCCCCGCTCCGGCTCCTCCAACCGCGTCCGGGCCCGGCTCGCCCGTCTCGGCGTGCAGCGCTCCAACCCGTACAACCCGGTGCTGGAGCCGCTGCTGCGGATCGTGCGCAGCAACGACCCGAAGATCGAGACGGCCACGCTCCGCCAGATCGAGAACGCCTACCAGGTCGCCGAGCGCTGGCACCGCGGCCAGAAGCGCAAGAGCGGCGACCCCTACATCACCCACCCGCTCGCGGTGACGACGATCCTCGCCGAGCTGGGCATGGATCCGGCCACGCTCATGGCGGGCCTGCTCCACGACACGGTCGAGGACACCGAGTACGGCCTGGACCAGCTCCGCCGCGACTTCGGCGACTCCGTCGCCCTCCTCGTCGACGGCGTGACCAAGCTGGACAAGGTCAAGTTCGGCGAGGCCGCGCAGGCCGAGACCGTGCGCAAGATGGTCGTCGCCATGGCCAAGGACCCCCGCGTCCTGGTCATCAAGCTCGCCGACCGCCTGCACAACATGCGCACCATGCGCTACCTCAAGCGCGAGAAGCAGGAGAAGAAGGCGCGCGAGACCCTGGAGATCTACGCGCCGCTCGCCCACCGCCTGGGCATGAACACCATCAAGTGGGAGCTGGAGGACCTCGCCTTCGCGATCCTCTACCCCAAGATGTACGACGAGATCGTCCGGCTGGTCGCCGAAAGGGCACCCAAGCGCGACGAGTACCTGGCCATAGTGACCGACGAGGTCCAGCAGGACCTGCGGGCCGCCCGCATCAAGGCCACCGTCACCGGCCGCCCCAAGCACTACTACAGCGTCTACCAGAAGATGATCGTCCGCGGCCGTGACTTCGCGGAGATCTACGACCTGGTGGGCATCCGCGTCCTGGTGGACACCGTCCGCGACTGCTACGCGGCCCTGGGCACCGTCCACGCCCGCTGGAACCCGGTTCCGGGGCGGTTCAAGGACTACATCGCGATGCCCAAGTTCAACATGTACCAGTCGCTGCACACGACGGTCATCGGCCCCAACGGCAAGCCGGTCGAACTCCAGATCCGCACCTTCGACATGCACCGCCGCGCCGAGTACGGCATCGCCGCGCACTGGAAGTACAAGCAGGAGGCCGTCGCCGGTGCCTCCAAGGTGCGCACCGACGTGCCCAAGGCCGCCAAGGGCAAGGACGACCACCTCAACGACATGGCGTGGCTGCGCCAGCTGCTGGACTGGCAGAAGGAGACCGAGGACCCGGGCGAGTTCCTGGAGTCCCTGCGCTTCGACCTGTCCCGCAACGAGGTCTTCGTCTTCACCCCCAAGGGCGATGTCATAGCGCTCCCGGCCGGGGCCACCCCCGTCGACTTCGCGTACGCCGTGCACACCGAGGTCGGCCACCGGACCATAGGAGCCCGGGTCAACGGACGCCTGGTGCCGCTGGAGTCCACCCTGGACAACGGCGACCTGGTGGAGGTCTTCACCTCCAAGGCCGCCGGCGCCGGCCCCTCCCGGGACTGGCTCGGCTTCGTCAAGTCCCCGCGCGCCCGCAACAAGATCCGGGCCTGGTTCTCCAAGGAGCGCCGGGACGAGGCGATCGAGCACGGCAAGGACGCCATCGCCCGCGCGATGCGCAAGCAGAACCTGCCGATCCAGCGCATCCTGACCGGCGACTCCCTGGTCACGCTCGCGCACGAGATGCGCTACCCCGACATCTCCTCGCTGTACGCGGCGATCGGCGAGGGCCACGTGGCCGCGCAGAACGTCGTGCAGAAGCTGGTGCAGGCCCTCGGCGGCGAGGAGGCGGCCACCGAGGAGATCGACGAGGCGGTCCCGCCGGCCCGCGGCCGCAGCCGCAAGCGCCGCAGCAACCAGGACCCCGGCGTGGTGGTCAAGGGCGTGGACGACGTCTGGGTCAAGCTCGCCCGCTGCTGTACGCCCGTACCCGGCGACCCGATCATCGGATTCGTCACCCGGGGTAGTGGTGTATCGGTTCACCGCAGTGACTGCGTCAACGTGGAGTCACTGTCCCGCGAGCCCGAGCGGATCCTCGACGTCGAGTGGGCGCCCACCCAGTCCTCGGTCTTCCTGGTCGCCATCCAGGTCGAGGCGCTGGACCGCTCCCGGCTGCTGTCGGACGTCACCCGCGTCCTGTCCGACCAGCACGTCAACATCCTCTCCGCGGCCGTGCAGACCTCCCGCGACCGGGTCGCCACCTCCCGGTTCACCTTCGAGATGGGCGACCCCAAGCACCTCGGGCACGTCCTGAAGGCGGTCAGGGGCGTCGAGGGCGTCTACGACGTCTACCGGGTCACCTCGGCGCGCAGCCGGTCGTAACGGCTTCACGGACACGACGAAGGGGCTCCCCGAGGGGAGCCCCTTCCTCTGTGCGTACGCGTCGGCGTCAGCCGCCGAACTCCTGCAGACCCTTCAGAGCCTGGTCCAGCAGGGCCTGGCGGCCCTCCAGCTCACGCTCCAGCTTGTCGGCGCGGGCGGTGTTGCCCTGTGCGCGCGCCTGCTCGATCTGGCCCCGGAGCTTGTCCACGGCGGCCTGGAGCTGACCGGTCAGACCCGCGGCACGCGCGCGTGCCTCCGGGTTGGTCCGGCGCCACTCGGCCTCCTCGGCCTCCTGGATGGCCCGCTCGACGGCGTGCATCCGGCCCTCGACCTTCGGCCGGGCGTCCCGCGGCACATGGCCGATGGCCTCCCAGCGCTCGTTGACCGAGCGGAACGCGGCACGCGCGCCCTTGAGATCCGTCACCGGGAGGATCTTCTCGGCCTCCAGGGCCAGCTCCTCCTTCAGCTTGAGGTTCTCGGTCTGCTCGGCGTCACGCTCGGCGAAGACCCCGCTGCGCGCGGCGAAGAAGACGTCCTGGGCGCCGCGGAAGCGGTTCCACAGGTCGTCCTCGTGCTCGCGCTGGGCGCGGCCCGCGGCCTTCCACTCCGCCATCAGCTCGCGGTAGCGGGCCGCCGTCGGACCCCAGTCCGTCGACCCGGACAGCGACTCCGCCTCGGAGACCAGCCGCTCCTTGGTGCGGCGGGCCTCCTCGCGCTGTGCGTCCAGGGCCGCGAAGTGCCCCTTGCGCCGCTTGGAGAACGCCGAACGCGCGTGCGAGAAGCGGTGCCACAGCTCGTCGTCCGACTTGCGGTCGAGCCGCGGCAGCCCCTTCCAGGTGTCCACCAGCGCGCGCAGCCGCTCACCGGCCGCCCGCCACTGGTCGGACTGCGCCAGCTCCTCCGCCTCGGTGACCAGCGCCTCCTTGGCATGCCGGGCCTCGTCGGACTGCTTCGCGCGCTGCTGCCGGCGCTCCTCACGGCGCTTGTCGACGTTCTCGACGAGCTTGTCCAGCCGGGTCCGCAGCGCGGCCAGGTCGCCGACCGCGTGATGGGCCTCGACCTGTTCGCGAATGTGGTCGATCGCGACCTGGGCGTCCTTCGCCGACAGGTCGGTGGTCTTCACTCGCTTCTCGAGGAGGCCGATCTCGACAACCAGGCCCTCGTACTTGCGCTCGAAATAGGCCAGCGCCTCCTCGGGGGAGCCCGCCTGCCAGGAACCGACGACCTGCTCGCCGTCGGCCGTACGCACGTACACGGTCCCCGTCTCGTCGACGCGGCCCCACGGGTCGCTGCTCACAGCGCCTCCTCCACATGATGCCTGCGTGGGGCTTCGGCGCCCCCGGGCATCGTCCACAGTTTCGTCACGGCCAACATAGGCGACCGGCGGGTTGCCTGTCCGCATCCCGCGCGACCGAAATTTCGCAGTTCGCGGGTCAGGATCGGGTCACGGACGCCTTGTTGATCACCACGGTCGCGTTGGGTGCCGTGTTGCCCGTCGTGGGGTCCGCGGCCTGCGCGCCGGCGGCCGCCAGCTTGGTGAGGACCTTCATGCCGGCCTCGGACACCGTGCCGAACGGGGTGTAGTTCGCGGGCAGCGGACTGTCCTGGTAGACGAGGAAGAACTGGCTGCCGCCGGAGTCCTTGCCCTCGCCGGTCTGGGCGTTGAACTGGTTCGCCATCGCGACGGTGCCCGCCGGGTAGACGTTGCCCTTGAGGCTCTTGTCCTTGAGGTTCTCGTCCGGGATCGTGTAGCCCGGTCCGCCGGTGCCGGTGGCCGTCGGGTCGCCGCACTGCAGCACGTAGATGCCGCTGTCGGTCAGCCGGTGGCACTTGGAGTGGTCCAGGTAGCCCTTGTTCAGCAGGAAGTTGAACGAGTTCACCGTGTGCGGGGCGGCGGACGCCTTGAGGGCTATGTCCATGTCGCCGCACGTCGTCGACAGCTTCATCGTGTAGTCGGCGGACTTGTCGATGGTCATGGCCGGTTCCTTCTTCCAGCTCATGGTCTCGACCTCGCCCGCGGCCGGCTTCTCGCACGGGTCCGGGGCCTTGCTGGTCGGGGCGGCGCTGGGGCTGACCTCCGCGCCCGCGTTCGCCTTGCCGTCGTCCCCCTCGAAGGCGCCCGCCGTCCAGAGCCCGAGGCTGCCGACGAGGACCACGCCCACCGCGGACGCGATCACCGCGTTGCGCGTGCGGGACTTGCGCCGCGCGTCCGTGCGCCGCTGCTGCTGCCGCAAGAACTTCTCCCGGGCGAGCTGACGCCGCCGCTGTTCCTGGCTGACCACGGGGTTGTCTCCTCAAGCGTCTGTATGCGTCTGCGTGTGCCCCGTACCGTATATGGGTTCGCTGAGGAATCGGCAGCGCCGGTAGGCTCTGACCTCAGGCGCAGCCCGCCGACTTGTCGCCCGAACCGACACAACGAAGGACGATCGTGCTCATTGCCGGGTTCCCCGCCGGGGCCTGGGGGACGAACTGCTATCTCGTCGCCCCCGCCGCCGGTGAGGAGTGCGTGATCATCGACCCCGGCCATCAGGCCGCCCGAGGCGTCGAGGAAGCGATCGCGAAGCATCGCCTCAAGCCCGTCGCCGTCGTCCTCACCCACGGTCACATCGACCATGTGGCCTCGGTCGTCCCCGTGTGCGGCGCGCACGACGTGCCGGCCTGGATCCACCCCGAGGACCGCTTCATGATGAGCGACCCCGAGCGTGCGCTCGGCCGCTCCATCGGGATGCCGCTGATGGGCGAACTGACCATCGGGGAGCCGGACGACGTCAAGGAGCTGACCGACGGCGCCAAGCTGGAACTGGCCGGTCTGGAGCTGACCGTGGCGCACGCGCCCGGCCATACCAAGGGGTCGGTGACCTTCGGCCTGCCCGAGGCGGCGGACATCCCGCCGATCCTGTTCTCGGGCGACCTGCTGTTCGCCGGCTCCATCGGACGCACCGACCTGCCCGGCGGTGACATGGCCGAGATGCTCGACTCGCTGGCCCGCGTGGCCCTGCCGCTCGACGACTCGACCGTGGTGCTGTCCGGCCACGGCCCCCAGACGACCATCGGCCGGGAGCGCGCCACCAACCCGCATCTGCGACAGGTGGCCGCCGGCCAGGGAGCGACCGAGGCTCCCCGACGAGGAATGTGACGAGACCTTCCGTGAGCACCTTCAAGGCCCCCAAGGGCACCTACGACCTGATCCCGCCGGACAGCGCCAAGTTCCTCGCCGTCCGCGAGGCGATCGCGGCCCCGCTGCGCAACTCCGGCTACGGCTACATCGAGACGCCCGGCTTCGAGAGCGTCGAGCTGTTCGCGCGCGGTGTCGGCGAGTCCACCGACATCGTCACCAAGGAGATGTACGCCTTCGAGACCAAGGGCGGCGACCGGCTCGCCCTGCGCCCCGAGGGCACCGCGTCCGTGCTGCGCGCCGCGCTGGAGGCCAACCTGCACAAGGCGGGCAACCTCCCGGTCAAGCTCTGGTACTCCGGCTCGTACTACCGCTACGAGCGCCCCCAGAAGGGCCGTTACCGCCACTTCTCCCAGGTCGGTGCCGAGGCGATCGGAGCCGAGGACCCGGCCCTGGACGCCGAGCTGATCATCCTCGCCGACCAGGCGTACCGCTCCCTGGGCCTGCGCGACTTCCGCATCCTGCTCAACAGCCTCGGTGACAAGGAGTGCCGTCCCGTCTACCGGGCCGCCCTCCAGGACTTCCTGCACGGTCTCGACCTCGACGAGGACACCCTGCGCCGCGCGGACATCAACCCGCTGCGCGTCCTCGACGACAAGCGGCCGGACGTCCAGAAGCAGCTCACCGACGCGCCCCTGCTGCGCGACTACCTGTGCGACGCCTGCAAGGCGTACCACGAGGAGGTCCGCGAGCTGATCACGGCCGCCGGGGTCGCCTTCGAGGACGACGCCAAGCTGGTCCGCGGCCTGGACTACTACACCCGCACGACCTTCGAGTTCGTCCACGACGGCCTGGGCTCCCAGTCCGCGGTGGGCGGCGGCGGACGCTACGACGGCCTCTCCGAGATGATCGGCGGCCCCGCGCTGCCCTCCGTCGGCTGGGCCCTCGGCGTCGACCGCACCGTCCTCGCCCTGGAGGCCGAGGGCGTGGAGCTCGCACTGCCCTCCACGACCAGCGTCTTCGCGGTGCCGCTCGGCGAGGAGGCCCGCCGGGTCCTGTTCGCGAAGGTCACCGAACTGCGCAAGGTCGGCATCGCGGCGGACTTCTCCTACGGCGTCAAGGGCCTCAAGGGCGCCATGAAGAACGCCAACCGCAGCGGCGCCCGCTACACCGTGGTGGCCGGCGAACGCGACCTCGCCGAGGGCGTCGTCCAGCTCAAGGACATGGAGTCCGGCGAGCAGTCGGCGATCGGCGTCAACGAGATCGTCGCCGAGCTGGAGTCCAGGCTCGGCTGACACCTCCCTTCGACCAAGGCGCCGGGTCCGCCCGGCGCCTTCGTCGTACCTCCGTCAACCCTGTGACCCCGGATTCGCCCCGCCGGATGATTCCGGCCCGCGACCCGCCGCGGAAGTCGGCCGGAACCGAACGTTCAGGGGCCTTCGCGCGTACGTCCTTATGTCCACCGAACGGTGGATAGGGGTCCCCGTGCGGCACAATGGCCCCTGCTCGAAGAAGGTCCAACTCTCAAGCAGACGGAATCGGCGTGATGAGCAAGACGACAGTGAAAGACGTCTCCACCGAGCCGGAGCGCACCGTCGAGGCGCCGCGCAGAGAGGGCGGCAGCGTCGCCTTCGCGCTGATGCTGATGATCACCGGTGCGGCCGGGCTACTCGCGGCCTGGGTCATCACGATCGACAAGTTCAAACTGCTGGAGGCCAAGGTCGAGGGGAAGACCTTCGTCCCCGGCTGCAGCCTCAACCCCGTCGTCTCCTGCGGCAGCGTGATGGAGAGCGACCAGGCGTCCGTCTTCGGCTTCCCCAACCCGATGCTCGGCCTCGTCGCCTACGGCGTCGTCATCGCCGTCGGTGTGAGCCTGCTGACCCGCGCCCGCTTCCCGCGCTGGTACTGGCTCACCTTCAACGCCGGCACCCTGTTCGGCGTCGGCTTCTGCACCTGGCTGCAGTTCCAGTCGCTGTACCGCATCGGCGCCCTGTGCCTGTGGTGCTCCCTTGCCTGGGTCGCGACGATCATCATGTTCTGGTACGTCACCTCCTTCAACGTGCGCCACGGCTTCCTGCCCGGACCGCGCTGGCTGAAGAGCTTCTTCGGCGAGTTCACCTGGGTGCTCCCGGTGCTGCACATCGGCGTCATCGGCATCCTGATCATGACCCGCTGGTGGGACTTCTGGACCTCCTGACCGCGCCGGAGGCGTTGTCGGTGCGGTGATTTAGGGTTTCAGGGTGGAGCCCGACCTGTTCACCGCAGCAGCAGAAGAACGCCAGGAGAAGGACCCTGCCGCCAGCCCCCTGGCCGTACGGATGCGTCCGCGCACCCTCGACGAGGTGGTGGGCCAGCGGCACCTGCTGGGGCCGGGAGCGCCGCTGCGCCGGCTGGTCGCCGAGTCGGGCGGCCCCGCCGGGCCCTCCTCGGTGATCCTCTGGGGCCCGCCCGGCACCGGCAAGACGACCCTCGCGTACGTCGTCTCCAAGGCCACCGACAAACGGTTCGTGGAGCTGTCCGCGATCACCGCGGGCGTCAAGGAGGTCCGCGCGGTCATCGACGGCGCGCGCCGCGCCTCCGGCGGCTTCGGCAAGGAGACCGTCCTCTTCCTCGACGAGATCCACCGCTTCAGCAAGGCCCAGCAGGACTCCCTGCTCCCCGCGGTGGAGAACCGCTGGGTGACACTGATCGCGGCGACCACCGAGAACCCGTACTTCTCGGTGATCTCCCCGCTGCTCTCCCGCTCCCTGCTGCTCACCCTCGAACCCCTCACCGACGACGACATCAGGGACCTGCTGCGCCGGGCGCTGACCGACGAGCGCGGCCTCAAGGGCGCCGTCACCCTCCCCGAGGACACCGAGGAACACCTGCTGCGGATCGCCGGCGGCGACGCCCGCCGCGCGCTCACGGCTCTGGAGGCCGCCGCGGGAGCCGCCCTCGACCTCGGCGAGAGCGCGATCGCCCTGGCCACCCTGGAGCAGACCGTCGACCGCGCGGCCGTGAAGTACGACCGCGACGGCGACCAGCACTACGACGTCGCCAGCGCCCTGATCAAGTCGATCCGCGGCTCCGACGTCGACGCCGCCCTGCACTACCTGGCCCGGATGATCGAGGCCGGCGAGGACCCCCGCTTCATCGCCCGCCGCCTGATGATCTCGGCCAGCGAGGACATCGGCCTCGCCGACCCCAACGCCCTGCCCATCGCGGTCGCCGCCGCCCAGGCCGTCGCCATGATCGGCTTTCCGGAGGCCGCCCTCACCCTCAGCCACGCCACCATCGCCCTCGCCCTGGCCCCGAAGTCCAACGCCGCCACCACCGCGATCGGCGCCGCCATGGAGGACGTACGCAAGGGTCTGGCCGGCCCCGTGCCCACACATCTGCGCGACGGGCACTACAAGGGAGCCGCCAAACTCGGCCACGCGCAGGGGTACGTGTACCCGCACGACCGGGCCGAGGGCATCGCCGAGCAGCAGTACGCCCCCGACGCCCTGAAGGACCACGAGTACTACACCCCCACCCGGCACGGCGCCGAGGCCCGCTACGCGGACGCGGTGGAGTGGACCCGCAAGCACCTCGGTCGCAGGCGGTCCTGAGCAGCCTGTAGAATCCCTCGGAGTGCCGAGTCCCGCGCAGTCAGAGCGGGACAGCCGGCCGGAACCCCCCGCGGGTTCCAGGAGCGTCGCGCACCGTCGATCGGTGTCGCGGGCAGCCCACCACCACCCGGAGCTCCGGGAGAGGTCGGTGGGCCACTCGCGTGCTGCACGTATGTGCCCAGACCAGGGGAGCGGCTGCCCACCAGGCGCCCGGCAACGGGTCCCGGAGGGTTTCCCCGGCTGCGGATGCGACCTCCCACAACGCTGACAAGCCGACACAAGGAAATGAGAAACAGTGGCGAACCAGTCCCGCCCCAAGGTCAAGAAGTCGCGTGCCCTCGGCATCGCGCTGACCCCGAAGGCCGTCAAGTACTTCGAGGCCCGTCCCTACCCGCCGGGTGAGCACGGCCGTGGCCGCAAGCAGAACTCGGACTACAAGGTCCGTCTGCTGGAGAAGCAGCGTCTGCGCGCGCAGTACGACATCTCCGAGCGCCAGCTGGTCCGCGCCTACGAGCGTGCCTCCAAGGTGCAGGGCAAGACCGGTGAGGCCCTGATCATCGAGCTCGAGCGCCGTCTCGACGCCCTGGTCCTGCGTTCGGGCATCGCCCGCACCATCTACCAGGCCCGTCAGATGGTCGTGCACGGCCACATCGAGGTCAACGGCCAGAAGACCGACAAGCCGTCGTTCCGCGTCCGTCCCGACGACGTCGTGATGGTCCGCGAGCGCAGCCGCGAGAAGACCCTCTTCTCCATCGCCCGTGAGGGCGGCTTCGCCCCCGACGGCGAGACCCCGCGCTACCTCCAGGTGAACCTCAAGGCCCTGGCGTTCCGCCTGGACCGTGAGCCGAACCGCAAGGAGATCCCGGTGATCTGCGACGAGCAGCTCGTCGTCGAGTACTACGCCCGCTGATCATCCCGCAGCGGACGTAGCACCACCTGCGCGTCAGCCCGCCGTCTCCCCGCCCTTCCGGGTGGGCGAGGCGGCGGGTTCGTGCGTACCGGCGGTCACCTCGGCGGGCAGCACCCTGCCCCGCCGCGACGGCGGCCGGGACGAGCGGGCGGCGGGCCGCCCCAGTGCCCGGGACACCGCCTCCTCCCGGTCCAGCAGCGCCCCCGTCCGTACGCACGCCTCGTACCGCTCGTCGCCCAGCCGCTCCCGGGAGCGCGCCTCGCACAGCTCGTGCGGGGCGTTGTAGTACGCCGAGCCGAACAGCGGCAGCCCCACCGACGGCCACATCCGCCCGGCCGCCCCCTGCAGCACCGCCGCCTCCACGGCGTCCCCCTCGGTCACCGTCACCAGGGCCAGCAGCTCCACCGCGAGCACCGAGCCGAGCAGGTCGTGGAAGGAGTGGGCGCTGCCCAGACTGTCCGTCAGCAGGCGGCGGGCGTTCGACTGGTCGCCCTCGCGCCAGGCCGCGTACGCCAGCACGTACAGCGCGTACGACCGGGCCCAGCGCTCCCCGTGGTCCTCGCAGACCCGGCGGACGTCCTCGCACAGCCGCACCGCCTCGGCCAGGTCGTCCTGGAAGGCCCGCGCCATCGCCAGCTCCACCTGGCCCATCAGGACGTTGCTGTTCAGCTCGCCGATCTCCTGGTAGCCGGCCAGCGCCGAGCGCAGCAGCGTCTCGGCGCCGGCCATGTCGTCGCTGACCAGGGCCAGACAGCCGGTGCGGTGCTCGGCGTAGGCCGCCGCGGTCGGGTTCGCCGACAGCTCCGCCTCCTCGCGGCACTCGTGCAGCGCCGCCAGCGCGGCCACCGTGTCGCCCTGGAGGATCGCCACGTAGCCGAGCACCCACAGGGCCTTCAGCAGGGACGGCTCATGGCCGGAGTCGAGCCGGACCGCCTGGTCCAGCCAGTGCCGGCCCTCCGACAGCCGCCCGCAGCCGACCCAGTAGAACCAGAGCGAGCCCGCCAGCAGCTGGCCCAGATGGGCCTCCCCGGGCTCGGACAGCGAGTGCTCCAGCGCGCCCCGCAGATTCGGCAGCTCCGCCTCCACCCGCGCCGCGACCTCGGCCTGCCGCGGTGAGAACCAGTCCAGTTCGCACCAGGTGGCCAGGCCCAGGTACCAGTCGCGGTGCCGGCGCCGCAGCCGTCCGGCGTCACCGGTGGCCTCCAGCCAGTCGGCGCCGTACGCCCGGACCGTGTCCAGCATCCGGTAGCGCACCCCCGAGGACGTCTCCTCGCGGGACACCACCGACTGCGCCAGCAGTTCCGAGAGCACGTCGAGGACGTCCTCGGAGGCCAGACCGTGCCCGCCGCACACGTACTCCACGGCCTCCAGGTCGAAGCGTCCGGCGAACACCGACAGGCGCGCCCACAGCAACCGTTCCTCGGGCGTGCACAGTTCATGGCTCCAGCCGATCGCGGTGCGCAAGGCGCGATGCCGCCACGGCGTGTCCGCGCCGGCCCCGGTCAGCAGCCGGAACCGGTCGTCCAGGCGGGCCAGCAACTGGCCGGGGGACAGCGCCCGCAGCCGTCCCGCCGCCAGCTCGACGGCGAGCGGGATGCCCTCCAGCCGCCGGCACAGCTCGCGCACCTCCGCGTCGTCCGCGACCGGCACCCCGAGCAGGGCCGCCCGGCACCGGAACAGCTCCACCGCCTCGTCCTCCGCCAGCGGTTCCAGCGGGAACAGCCGCTCGCCGGCCAGGGCGAGCGGCCGGCGGCCCGCGGCGAGCACCCTCAGCCCGGGCGCCCGGCCCAGGAGTTCGGTGACCAGTTCCGCGCAGGCGTCCACCACCTGCTCGAACCCGTCCAAAAGCAGCAGGAGCCGCCGGTCGGCGAGATGGCCGTGGAGCGTCTCGCGCGGCGGGCGCGCGGTGTGGTCGGTCAGCCCCAGCGCCGCCACCACCGCGTGGTCGACGAAGGCGGGATCGCGCACCGGGGCCAGTTCCACCCGCCACACTCCGTCCGGGAAGCCGGTCCGGGCGGCCGCGTGCGCCGCCAGCCGCGACTTGCCCACCCCGCCGACCCCGGTCACCGTCACCAGCCGCGCCTCGCCGAGCGCCCCGGCCAGCCCCGCCGTCTCGGCCCCGCGCCCCACGAAGACGTCGAGCTCCCAGGGCAGATTGCCGGCCACCGGGGTGTCCTCACGCTGTCGCTCCCGCATGGGACACGGAGCGTACTGAAGCGTGTTCGCTCCGTACAATCGCTTCGCGCAACTCCGGCGCGGGCGGGCGGTAATCCGGTACGGAGCTCCGCGCCCGGCGCGATAGGCTCGGTGCACTGTTTACTCAAGGTTTCGATGTCGCTGCACGTTTCAGGGAGCGGGTGCACACAGTGTCCGGTGGAGAGGTGGCCGGGATCCTGGTGGCCGTGTTCTGGGCGATCCTGGTCTCCTTCCTCGCCGTGGCACTGGTGAGGCTGGCCCAGACGCTCAGGGCGACCACCAAGCTCGTCGCGGACGTGACCGAACAGGCCGTCCCCCTCCTCGCGGACGCCTCCGGCGCGGTGCGCTCGGCGCAGACCCAGATCGACCGGGTCGACGCCATCGCCTCCGACGTCCAGGAGGTCACCTCCAACGCCTCCGCGCTGTCGTCCACGGTGGCCTCCACCTTCGGCGGCCCCCTGGTCAAGGTCGCGGCCTTCGGCTACGGCGTGCGCCGGGCCATCGCGGGCCGCAAGGAGGACGTGCCCGTCAGGGAACCCCGACGTACCGTGATCGTGGGCCGCACCGTTCCCGCCGCACGGCGGAGCAAGCGGAAGAAGGGCTGATCCAGCGATGTTCCGCCGTAGCTTCTGGTTCACCACGGGTGTGGCCGCGGGTGTGTGGGCGACCACCAAGGTCAACCGCAAGCTCAAGCAGCTGACCCCCGAGCACCTCGCCACCCAGGCCGCCAACAAGGCCCTGGAGGCGGGCGGCCGCCTCAAGGACCGCGCGGTGGGCTTCGCGCTCGACGTCCGCGACAACATGGTCCAGCGCGAGGCCGAGCTCCAGGACGCGCTGGGCATCAACGAGGACCCCGAACTCCCCGCGCCGCGGCGGCACGCCGCGATCGAGAACCGCAACAAGCCGAAGTCGTACGTCATCGACCACGACACGACGTACTCGTACAACCGGAATGAGGACCACTGATGGAGTCGGCTGAGATCCGCCGCCGCTGGCTGAGCTTCTTCGAGGAGCGCGGGCACACCGTCGTCCCTTCGGCGTCGCTCATCGCGGACGACCCGACTCTGCTCCTCGTCCCCGCCGGCATGGTGCCCTTCAAGCCCTACTTCCTGGGTGAGGTCAAGCCCCCCTTCGACCGCGCCACCAGCGTGCAGAAGTGCGTGCGCACGCCGGACATCGAAGAGGTCGGCAAGACCACCCGGCACGGCACGTTCTTCCAGATGTGCGGCAACTTCTCCTTCGGCGACTACTTCAAGGAAGGCGCCATCAAGTACGCCTGGGAGCTGCTCACCAGCCCCCAGGACAAGGGTGGTTACGGCCTGGAGCCGGAGAAGCTCTGGATCACCGTCTACAAGGACGACGACGAGGCCGAGCGCATCTGGCACGAGGTCGTCGGTGTGCCCAAGGAGCGGATCCAGCGCCTGGGCATGAAGGACAACTACTGGTCCATGGGCGTCCCCGGACCCTGCGGCCCCTGTTCCGAGATCAACTACGACCGCGGCCCCGAGTTCGGCGTCGAGGGCGGCCCCGCCGTCAACGACGAGCGGTACGTGGAGATCTGGAACCTCGTCTTCATGCAGTACGAGCGCGGCGAGGGCATCGGCAAGGACAACTTCGAGATCCTCGGTGAACTGCCGAGCAAGAACATCGACACCGGGCTCGGCCTGGAGCGGCTCGCCATGATTCTGCAGGGCGTGCAGAACATGTACGAGATCGACACCTCGATGGCCGTCATCAACAAGGCCACCGAGCTGACCGGTGTCGCCTACGGCGACGCCCACGGCTCGGACGTCTCGCTGCGCGTGGTCACTGACCACATGCGCACCTCGGTGATGCTCATCGGCGACGGCGTCACCCCCGGCAACGAGGGCCGCGGTTACGTGCTGCGCCGCATCATGCGCCGCGCCATCCGCAACATGCGCCTCCTGGGCGCCACCGGTCCGGTCGTGCAGAACCTGATCGACGTCGTCATCGGCATGATGGGCCAGCAGTACCCCGAGCTGATCACCGACCGCGAGCGCATCGAGAAGGTCGCCCTCGCCGAGGAGAACGCCTTCCTCAAGACGCTGAAGGCCGGCACCAACATCCTCGACACGGCCGTCTCCGACACCAAGGCCACGGGCTCCACCGTGCTCGCCGGCGACAAGGCCTTCCTGCTCCACGACACCTGGGGCTTCCCCATCGACCTCACCCTGGAGATGGCCGCCGAGCAGGGGCTGTCCGTGGACGAGGACGGCTTCCGCCGCCTGATGAAGGAGCAGCGGGAGCGCGCCAAGGCCGACGCCCAGGCCAAGAAGACCGGCCACGCCGGCGCCGGCGCCTACCGGGAGATCGCCGACAAGGTCGGCGAGACCGAGTTCATCGGCTACGGCGACACCGAGGGCGAGTCGACGATCGTCGGCATCCTCGTCGACGGCGCCTCCTCCCCGGCCGCCACCGAGGGCGACGAGGTCGAGATCGTCCTCGACCGCACCCCGTTCTACGCCGAGGGCGGCGGCCAGATCGGCGACACCGGCCGGATCAGGGTCGACACCGGTGCCGTGATCGAGATCCGCGACTGCCAGAAGCCGGTCCCGGGCGTCTACGTCCACAAGGGCGTCGTCCAGGTCGGCGAGGTCACCGTCGGCGCCAAGGCCCACGCCTCCATCGACGGCCGCCGCCGGACCGCCATCGCCCGCGCCCACTCGGCCACCCACCTCACCCACCAGGCCCTGCGCGACGCCCTCGGCCCGACGGCCGCCCAGGCCGGTTCCGAGAACCAGCCCGGCCGTTTCCGCTTCGACTTCGGGTCGCCGTCCGCCGTTCCCACGGCCGTGATGACCGACGTCGAGCAGAAGATCAACGAGGTGCTCGCCCGCGACCTGGACGTGCACGCCGAGGTCATGGGCATCGACGAGGCCCGGAAGCAGGGCGCCATCGCCGAGTTCGGCGAGAAGTACGGCGAGCGCGTCCGCGTGGTGACCATCGGCGACTTCTCCAAGGAGCTGTGCGGCGGCACCCACGTCCACAACACCAGCCAGCTCGGCCTGGTCAAGCTGCTCGGCGAGTCGTCGATCGGCTCGGGCGTGCGCCGTATCGAGGCCCTCGTCGGCGTCGACGCCTACAACTTCCTCGCCCGTGAGCACACGGTCGTCGCCCAGCTCCAGGAGCTGATCAAGGGCCGTCCGGAGGAGCTCCCGGAGAAGGTCTCTGCCATGCTCGGCAAGCTGAAGGACGCCGAGAAGGAGATCGAGAAGTTCCGCGCCGAGAAGGTGCTCCAGGCCGCCGCCGGGCTCGCCGAGTCCGCCAAGGACGTACGGGGCGTCGCCCTGGTGACCGGCCAGGTCCCGGACGGCACCACCGCCGACGACCTGCGCAGGCTCGTCCTCGACGTGCGGGGCCGCATCCAGGGCGGCCGGGCCGTCGTGGTGGCCCTGTTCACCGTGGCCGGCGGCAAGCCGCTGACGGTCATCGCCACCAACGAGGCCGCCCGCGAGCGCGGTCTGAAGGCCGGCGACCTGGTCCGCACGGCCGCCAAGACCCTCGGCGGCGGCGGTGGCGGCAAGCCGGACGTCGCCCAGGGCGGCGGCCAGAACCCGGCCGCCATCGGCGAGGCCGTGGACGCGGTGGAGCGCCTGGTCGGGGAGACGGCCAAGTAATGCGCAGAGGACGTCGGCTCGCCATCGACGTCGGGGACGCCCGCATCGGGGTCGCCTCGTGCGACCCCGACGGGATCCTCGCCACCCCGGTGGAGACCGTCCCCGGCCGGGACGTACCGGCGGCCCACCGCCGGCTGAAGCAGCTGGTCGAGGAGTACGAGCCGATCGAGGTCGTCGTCGGGCTCCCGCGCTCCCTCAAGGGAGGCGAGGGCCCGGCCGCGGTCAAGGTCCGCGGCTTCGCCCAGGAGCTGGCCCAGGGCATCGCGCCGGTCCCGGTGCGGCTCGTGGACGAGCGGATGACCACGGTGACGGCCGGTCAGGGACTGCGTGCTTCGGGCGTGAAGTCGAAAAAGGGCAGATCGGTCATTGACCAGGCAGCCGCTGTGATCATCCTTCAGCAGGCGCTCGAATCCGAACGGGTGTCAGGTAAAGCGCCGGGCGAGGGCGTCGAAGTGGTCATCTGATCGCGATACGGTAACGTTCCGCGCGATGCGGCGGTGTTCGAACAGCTGCCGCACAAAGAGAGGCGGGCCGGATGCCGGGCAGGACGCCGCGCGACCGCCGCCTCGCGGCTCTAGGGGATCGATGACTGAGTATGGCCGGGGCGAAGGCTCCGAACCGTGGCATCCCGAGGACCCGTACTACGGGGACGGTGGATGGGGAGGACAGCAGGCCCAGCAGGGTCAGCAGTCCCCCTACGGCGGCCAGCCACAGCACTACCCGCAGCAGCCGCAGCAGCCGCAGTACGGCGACTGGGGCACCGACCCGCAGGGTGGTTACGGTCAGCCGCAGCAGCAGTACCCGAACCAGTACGACCAGCAGCAGTACCCGCAGCAGCCCCACCACCAGCAGCAGCCTCAGCAGCAGTACCCGGCCCAGGGTCAGCAGGGGTACGGCGACGGCGGCTGGGGCACGGGTACGCATACGCATGTGCAGTACACCGACCCCGCCGACCCGTACGGACAGCAGGCCGGGGGCTACGGGGAGCCGCAGCCGGACTACTACGGCACGCCCGAGGCCTACCCACCGCCGCAGCCGCCCAACCGGCGGCAGCCGGAACCCGAGCCGGTGCCCCAGCCCGAGCCCGACTGGGACCCGGGTCCCGACCAGGGTGAGCACGCCTTCTTCGCCGGGGGTGGCGGCGACGACGATGACGGCGACCTCGACGACCACCCTCGGAGCCGGCGCGGCAGGGGTGACCGGGACGGGCGCGGCGACCAGCGGGGCCGGGGCGGCAAAGGCAAGAAGCGGCGCAGTGGATGTGCCTGCCTGGTGGTCGTGCTGGTCTTCGGTGGCGGTGTCGCAGGTGTCGGATATTTCGGGTACCAGTTCTACCAGAATCGTTTCGGTGACGCCCCGGACTTCGCGGGAAGCGGCAATGGCGAGCAGGTCACCGTCGAGATTCCCAAGGGCGCGGGTGGTTATGCCATCGGGCAGGAACTGAAGGCGAAGGGCGTCGTCAAGAGCGTCGACGCGTTCGTCGCCGCGCAGCAGCAGAATCCGAAGGGCAACGCCATCCAGGCGGGCGTCTACACCCTGGAGCGGGAGATGTCGGCCGACAGCGCGGTCGAGATGATGCTCAGCCCGGACAGCCAGAACAACCTGATCATCCCCGAGGGCACGCGCAACGTCGGCATCTACGAGATGATCGACACCCGTCTCGACCTCGACAAGGGCACCACGGCGGAGGTCGCCGAGGAGAAGGCGGACAGCCTCGGACTGCCGGACTGGGCGACGGGCCACAAGAACGTCAAGGACCCGCTGGAGGGCTTCCTCTACCCGTCCAGCTATCCGATCGCCCAGGACCAGAAGCCCGAGGCCGTCCTCAAGGAGATGGTCGCCCGGGCCACCGAGAAGTACGAGCAGCTCGGCCTGGAGAAGAAGGCCGACGCCCTGGGCCTGGACGGGCCCTGGGAGCTGCTCACCGTGGCGAGCCTGGCGCAGGCCGAGGGCACCAGCCACGACGACTTCCGCAAGATGGCCGAGGTCGTCTACAACCGCCTCGAACCCGGCAACCCCGAGACCTACGGCTCGCTGGAGTTCGACTCCACGTACAACTACATCAAGAACCAGAGCAAGATCGACCTGACGATCGCCGAGCTGCGGCAGTTCGACAACCCGTACAACACCTACTTCGTCAAGGGGCTGCCGCCCGGGCCGATCGACAACCCCGGCGAGGAGGCGCTCAAGGGCGCGCTCAACCCGACGGACGACGGCTGGTTCTACTTCATCTCCCTGGACGGCAAGACCAGCAAGTTCACCAAGACGCTCGCCGAACACGAGAAGCTGGTCGAGAAGTTCAACGCGTCGCGGTGACGAGGACTGTCGCGGTGACGAGAGTGCCGCCGCGGTGACAAGGACTGAGGGACAGGTTCAATGACAGTTCAGGGCACCGACGCCCGCCGGGCCGCCGTGCTGGGTTCGCCCATCGCCCACTCCCTGTCGCCGGTGCTGCACCGCGCCGCCTACGCGGAACTGGGGCTCGCCGGCTGGACGTACGACCGGTTCGAGATCGACGAGGCCGCGCTCCCCGGGTTCCTCGCGGACCTCGGGCCCGAGTGGGCGGGACTGTCGCTGACGATGCCGCTCAAGCGCGCGGTCATCCCGCTGGTCGACGAGATCAGCGAGACGGCGCGGTCGGTGGAGGCCGTCAACACCGTCGTGTTCACCGAGGACGGGCGCCGGGTGGGCGACAACACCGACATCCCCGGCATGGTCGCCGCCCTGCGCGAACGCGGCATCGAACAGGTCGACTCGGCGGCGATCCTGGGCGCCGGCGCCACCGCGTCCTCCGCGCTGGCCGCCCTCGCCCGGATCTGCACCGGTGAGGTGGTGGCCTACGTCCGCAGCGCCGCCCGCGCCGCGGAGATGCGGGAGTGGGGCGAACGCCTCGACGTCGAGGTGCGTACGGCGGACTGGGCCGACGCCGCCGAGGCGCTGCGCGCGCCCCTGGTGATCGCGACCACCCCCGCCGGTACGACGGACGACCTGGCCTCCGCGGTGCCGGAGCGCCCCGCGACCCTCTTCGACGTGCTGTACGAGCCGTGGCCGACGAACCTCGCCGCCCGCTGGTCCGCGTACGGCGGGGCCGTGGTCAGCGGACTGGACCTGCTGGTGCACCAGGCGGTGCTCCAGGTCGAGCAGATGACGGGCCGCACCCCGGCGCCGCTGGACGCCATGCGAAAAGCGGGCGAACACGCGCTCGAATCCCGCTAGGATCCCTCCGGTTCCGCAGGGGGCGGGGCCGGGAGGGGAGCGCGTTCCATGTACACGGGCCTGACGGTGGCGTCCGCGAAGAGCCAGATCTTCGAGAGCCTGCTGTGGTTCCTGCCGGACTGGGTGCAGCACACCGTGCTCGTCCTGATCGTCGTGGCGGTGCTGGCCACCTGGATCCTCAAGCTGCGGAACAAGATCGCCGCCCGCCGGGCCGCCCGCCTCGCCCGGCAGCACCCGGTCCCGGCCGCCCAGGGCAGCGGCGCCGACCACCTGGGCCCGTGGGCACCCCAGGCCCAGCCCCAGCCGCAGCCCCAGGGCAGCGGTGCCGACTTCCTGGGCGCGTACGCCCCGCAGCGGCGTCCGGAGGACGGCACCGCCTGATGACGCAGCCGCGTCGAGGGCTGACACATTCGCGTCCGACTGATGGACCGGCGGCCGGGGACGCCCCGGGGACGTGGGAGGATCGGTCGTGGCGGGCCGGGGCCGCGCACCTGGTTCAGCCGTCGCCGTACGCGAGGACGCGCGTACGAAGAGCAGTACCAGGGCGCGAGCACTGAGGAGCATCGTTGAGCAGGTTGCGCTGGCTGACGGCGGGGGAGTCCCACGGCCCCGCACTCGTGGCGACGCTGGAGGGCCTCCCGGCCGGCGTGCCGATCACCACGGAGATGGTGGCGGACCACCTGGCCCGGCGCCGGCTCGGCTACGGCCGCGGTGCGCGGATGAAGTTCGAGCGCGACGAGGTCACCTTCCTCGGCGGCGTCCGGCACGGCCTCACCCTCGGCTCCCCGGTGGCGGTCATGGTGGGGAACACCGAGTGGCCGAAGTGGGAGCAGGTCATGTCGGCCGACCCCATCGATCCCGAGATCCTCGCCGGACTCGCCCGCAACGCCCCGCTGACCCGGCCCCGACCGGGCCACGCGGACCTCGCGGGCATGCAGAAGTACGGCTTCGACGAGGCCCGGCCGATCCTGGAGCGCGCCTCGGCGCGTGAGACGGCGGCCCGGGTGGCGCTCGGCGCGGTGGCGCGGTCTTACCTCAAGGAGACCGCCGGCATCGAGATCGTCAGCCATGTCGTGGAGCTGTGCTCGGTGAAGGCGCCGCAGGGCGTCTACCCGACCCCGGCCGACGTGGACCGGCTCGACGCCGACCCGCTGCGCTGCCTCGACGCCGACACCTCCAAGGCGATGGTCGCGGAGGTCGACCAGGCCCACAAGGACGGCGACACCCTCGGCGGCGTGGTGGAGATCCTGGCCTACGGCGTGCCGGTCGGCCTCGGCTCGCACGTCCACTGGGACCGCAAGCTGGACGCCCGGCTCGCCGGCGCGCTCATGGGCATCCAGGCCATCAAGGGCGTGGAGCTCGGCGACGGCTTCGAGCTGGCCCGGGTGCCCGGCTCCAAGGCGCACGACGAGATCGTGAACACGCCCGAGGGCATCAGGCGGGTCTCCGGCCGCTCCGGCGGCACCGAGGGCGGTCTGACCACCGGTGAGCTGCTGCGCGTCCGCGCCGCGATGAAGCCCATCGCGACCGTGCCGCGGGCCCTGCAGACCGTGGACGTCACCACCGGCGAGGCCGCCCAGGCCCATCACCAGCGCTCCGACGTCTCCGCCGTCCCGGCCGCGGGCATCGTCGCCGAGGCCATGGTGGCCCTGGTCCTCGCGGACGCGGTGGCGGAGAAGTTCGGCGGCGACAGCGTGGCCGAGACCCACCGCAACGTGACCTCCTACCTCGACAACCTGGCCATCCGATGAGCACCGCGCCGGTCGTCGTCCTGGTCGGCCCGATGGGCGTCGGCAAGTCCACCGTCGGGCAGCTGCTCGCCGAGCGGCTCGGGGTCGGCTACCGGGACACCGACGACGACATCGTGGCCGAGCAGGGCAGGACCATCGCCGAGATCTTCGTCGACGAGGGCGAGCCCGCCTTCCGCGCGATCGAGAAGGAGGCCGTGCGCCGCGCCCTCGGCGAGCACGACGGCGTCCTCGCCCTGGGCGGCGGCGCGATCCTCGACGAGGGCACCCGCGCGTCCCTCGCCGGGCTGCGGGTCGTCTACCTCTCGATGGACGTCGAGGAGGCGGTCAGGCGCACCGGCCTCAACGCGGCCCGTCCGCTGCTCGCGGTCAACCCGCGCAAGCAGTGGCGCGAGCTGATGGACGCGCGGCGGCACCTGTACGAGGGGATCGCCACCGCGGTGGTCGCCACCGACGGCCGTACGCCCGAAGAGGTCACCCAAGTCGCCCTGGACGCACTGGAGTTGAAGGACGCATGACTGAGGCAGTGACGAGGATCCAGGTCGGCGGCACGGCAGGCAGCGAGCCCTACGAGGTCCTGGTGGGCCGTCAGCTCCTCGGTGAGCTGGGCGGGTTGATCGGCGACCGGGCCAAGCGGGTCGCGGTCATCCACCCCGAGGCGCTCGCGGAGACCGGCGAGGCCCTGTGCGCCGACCTCGCGGACCAGGGCTACGAGGCGGTCGCCATCCAGGTGCCCAACGCCGAGGAGGCCAAGACCGCCGAGGTCGCCGCCTACTGCTGGAAGGCGCTCGGCCAGTCCGGCTTCACCCGCACCGACGTCGTCGTCGGCGTCGGCGGCGGCGCCACCACGGACCTCGCGGGCTTCGTCGCGGCGACCTGGCTGCGCGGGGTGCGCTGGATCGCCGTCCCCACCACGGTGCTGGCGATGGTCGACGCGGCCGTCGGCGGCAAGACCGGCATCAACACCGCCGAGGGCAAGAACCTCGTCGGCGCCTTCCACCCGCCCGCCGGCGTCCTGTGCGACCTGGCCGCGCTGGACTCCCTCCCGGTCAACGACTACGTCTCCGGGCTGGCCGAGATCATCAAGGCCGGCTTCATCGCCGACCCGGCGATCCTGGAGCTCATCGAGTCCGACCCCGAGGCCGCCCGCACCCCCGCCGGCCCGCACACCGCCGAGCTGATCGAGCGCTCGATCCGGGTCAAGGCCGAGGTCGTCTCCTCGGACCTGAAGGAGTCGGGTCTGCGCGAGATCCTCAACTACGGCCACACCCTGGCCCACGCCATCGAGAAGAACGAGCGCTACAAGTGGCGGCACGGCGCCGCGGTCGCCGTCGGCATGCACTTCGCCGCCGAACTGGGCCGGCTGGCCGGCCGGCTGGACGACGCGACCGCCGACCGGCACCGCGCCGTCCTGGAGGCGGTCGGCCTTCCCCTGCACTACCGCTACGACCAGTGGCCCAAGCTGCTGGAGACCATGAAGGTCGACAAGAAGTCCCGCGGCGACCTGCTGCGCTTCATCGTCCTGGACGGTCTGGCCAAGCCCACCGTCATGGAGGGGCCCGACCCCGCGGTGCTCCTCGCCGCGTACGGCGAAGTGGGGCAGTAAGTCCGCCGGGGCGGCGAACGCCCGATTTTCCCTGTGCCCAGGGGCACTTCGGACCGCCCTCGGCCGTTCACCAAACGACGGCCGGGGGCGGTACCGTTCGGTAGGGAGCGGGGCTCGCCCCACGACCAGAGCCCATGGCCCGTACGAGATGGAGTGGCACCGGATGCAGCACCCAGTGGGTCCTCCGCTGCCGCCGCCCCACCGGCCGGGGCACGGACCGGCCGCCGGCTGGTCCCCGGCCGCACAGCACCAGGGCCCACCGCAGCAGCAGGGCCCGCCGCACCCCGGCCCCCACCAGGGTGCCGCCCCCGTGCCCCCGCCGCCCGCGGCGCCGGGCTTCACCGGGCCGCCCCCCGGACCGGTTCCGCCCCCGCACCAGCACGTACCGCCGCACCCGGACACCACCGGCCATGTGCCGCTGCCGCCCGGCGGACCGGTCGCCGTGCCGAGCACCCCGGCCGCGCCGGACCCCTCGGGCACGACCCTCGCGGTGCTGCTCATCGGCCCGGCGGGCGCCGGGAAGACCAGCGTCGCCAAGTACTGGGCCGACCACCGCCGGGTCCCCACCGCCCACATCAGCCTCGACGACGTCCGCGAATGGGTCCGCTCCGGCTTCGCCGACCCCCAGTCGGGCTGGAACGACCACTCCGAGGCCCAGTACCGCCTGGCCCGCCGCACCTGCGGCTTCGCCGCCCGCAACTTCCTGGCCAACGGCATCTCCTGCATCCTCGACGACGCCGTCTTCCCCGACCGGCCGGTGGTCGGCCTCGGGGGCTGGAAGCGTCATGTGGGCCCCGGGCTCCTCCCGGTGGTCCTGCTGCCGGGCCTGGAGATCGTCCTGGAGCGCAACGCCGAACGCTCCGGCAACCGCCGCCTCACCGACGAGGAGGTCGCCCGTATCCACGGCCGCATGGCCGGCTGGTACGGCTCGGGGCTGCCGATCATCGACAACTCCCAGCTGGACGTGGCGCAGACGGCACAGGTGCTGGACGAGGTGCTGGCGCGGTCGATAGCGAGCCCGCCCAGCTGGTAGGCCCCTTCCCGGGGTGCCGAAGCCCCCAGGGGCACCCCCACTCGGCTCTCCCGACCGGCGCCCCGCCCGCACAGCTCCTACGCTCGTTCTATGTCAGAGGTGTACGCCACCCGCCGCTCCCGGCTCCGGGACCGCTGCCAGGCCGGCGGCAGCGACTCCGCGCTGGTCACCCGCCCCGCCAACGTCCGCTACCTCGCGGGCGCGGCCCCCCGGGGTGCGGCCCTGCTGATCGGTCCCACCGAGGACGTCCTGGTGTGCACCGGACCGCCGGACGAACGCCCCGGCGACGGACGCCCGGACGACGCCCTGCGGCTGCACATACTGTCCGGCGCCGTGGGCGACGCGGCGGTGGCCGCCGCCGACTTCGCCGAGGTGCAGCACGCCGAGTCGCTCGCCGTGGAGGAACACCACCTCACCGTGGCCCGGCACCGGGCGATCCGCTCGGTCGCCCCGCGCATCCGCCTCGCCGACCTCGGCGCGGCCGTGGAGCAGCTCAGGGTCGTCAAGGACGAGGAGGAGATCTCCTGTCTGCGCATCGGCGCCGAGATCGCCGACCAGGCCCTCGGTGAACTGCTGGAGTCGATCCTCGTCGGGCGCACCGAACGGCATCTCGCGCTGGAGCTGGAGCGTCGGCTGGTCGACCACGGCGCCGACGGCCCCGCCTTCCCGACCTCCGTGGCCACCGGACCGC
The DNA here is from genome assembly GCF_040299205.1 of Streptomyces sp. NPDC000983. Classification (NCBI taxonomy): domain Bacteria; kingdom Bacillati; phylum Actinomycetota; class Actinomycetes; order Kitasatosporales; family Streptomycetaceae; genus Streptomyces; species Streptomyces sp. NPDC000983. The sequence goes on from NZ_JBEPBM010000021.1 coordinate 28,144, forward strand.
ACTCCGGCAGACGCGGCCACCGGCCCACCGACCGGCGGGTGGAGGAGGGCGACTTCCTCTCCGTGTGCCTCGGCGCCGGCTACCGCGGCTACCGCTGCGAGATCGGCCGCACCTTCGTCATCGGCACCTCCCCGGCCGACTGGCAGATCGAGCTGTACGACGTCGTCTTCGCCGCTCAGCGGGCGGGCCGGGAGTCCCTCGCACCCGGCGCCGCCTACCGGGACGTGGACCGCGCGGCCCGCCAGGTGCTGGACTCCGCGGGGCACTCCGAGGGGCTGTCCCCGCTCACCGGTCACGGCGTCGGACTCGAAATCGACGAGGACCCGCAGTTGGCTCCCGCGGCCATGGGTAAACTGGACGCTTGCGTGCCGGTCACCGTCGAACCGGGGGTCCACCTCCCGGGCCGGGGCGGCGTCCGGATCGATGACACGCTCGTCGTCCGCCCCGAGGCGGACGGCGGACCCGAGCTACTCACCATCACGACCAAGGAGCTGCTCGCCCTCTAGGCAGGTGCGTGCACCGGGGTCGTCCACGTCAGTCCAGGAGATTCCGCAACCGTGGCTTCCACGAACGACCTCAAGAACGGCATGGTGCTCAAGCTCGAAGGCGGCCAGCTGTGGTCCGTCGTCGAGTTCCAGCACGTCAAGCCCGGCAAGGGCCCGGCCTTCGTGCGCACCAAGCTCAAGAACGTGCTCTCCGGGAAGGTCGTCGACAAGACCTTCAACGCCGGCGTGAAGGTCGAGACGGCCACCGTCGACAAGCGCGACATGCAGTTCTCCTACATGGACGGCGAGTACTTCGTCTTCATGGACATGGAGACCTACGACCAGCTGATGGTCGACCGCAAGGCCGTCGGCGACGCCGCCAACTTCCTGATCGAGGGCTTCACCGCCACCGTGGCGCAGCACGAGGGCGAGGTGCTCTTCGTGGAGCTGCCGGCCGCCGTCGAGCTCGTCATCCAGGAGACCGAGCCCGGTGTCCAGGGTGACCGCTCCACCGGTGGCACCAAGCCCGCCACCCTGGAGACCGGCCACCAGATCCAGGTCCCGCTCTTCATCACCACCGGTGAGAAGATCAAGGTCGACACCCGCACCAGCGACTACCTCGGCCGGGTGAACAGCTAACCGTGGCCGCTCGCAACACGGCCCGCAAGCGCGCCTTCCAGATCCTCTTCGAGGGCGACCAGCGCGGCGCCGACGTCCTGACGGTCCTCGCGGACTGGATCCGGCTCTCCCGGGCCGACACCCGGCAGCCGCCGGTGAGCGAGTACACGATGCAGCTGGTCGAGGGCTACGCGGAGCACGCGCGGCGCATCGACGACCTGATCGCCCAGTACTCGGTCGGCTGGACGCTCGACCGGATGCCGGTCGTCGACCGCAATCTGCTGCGGCTCGGCGCCTACGAGCTGATCTGGGTCGACGAGACCCCGGACGCCGTCGTGCTGGACGAGATGGTGCAGCTGGCCAAGGAGTTCTCCACGGACGAGTCGCCCTCCTTCGTCAACGGCCTCCTCGGCCGTCTGAAGGAGCTCAAGCCCTCGCTGCGCCGGGACGAGGCGTAGGAAGGCGCCGAGGCGTCAAGGGCACCCGACATCGTCTGAGGGCCCGCAGCGACACGCTGCGGGCCCTCAGACATGTCCGGGGGCGGACGGGGCCGGACGGGACTGGATGGGCGCCCCAGAGGCCCCACAGGCCCCACAGGCCCCAGAGGCGCCCGACGCTCCCGTGAACGACGCCGGGGCGGCCGGAACCCCTCGGTTCCGGCCGCCCCGGCGGCACGTTTCTGCTCAGTCGGCAGAAGGCTCAGCTCTCGTCGTGGGACACCGCGCGACGGGCGTCGGCGTCCAGCACACCCCAGTTGATCAGCTGCTCGGTGAGGACCGAGGGGGACTGGTCGTAGATGACGGCGAGTGTGCGCAGGTCGTCCTGGCGGATCGAGAGCACCTTGCCGTTGTAGTCACCGCGCTGGGACTGGATCGTCGCGGCGTACCGCTGGAGGGGACCCGCCTTCTCGGCCGGTACGTGCGCCAGCCGCTCCAGGTCCAGGACCAGCTTCGGCGGCGGCTCGGCGGCCCCGCCCGGAGTGGTGCCGGGCAGCAGCTCCTGCACCGGAACGCCGTAGAAGTCCGCCAGCTCGGCAAGGCGCTGCACGGTCACGGCACGGTCGCCGCGCTCGTACGAACCGACCACCACGGCCTTCCAGCGACCCTGGGACTTCTCCTCGACACCGTGGAGGGAAAGGCCCTGCTGGGTGCGGATGGCCCGGAGCTTGGCCCCGAGCTGTTTGGCGTATTCGCTGGACATATGGCTCCCCGGACACTGTGTCGACGCGGCCGGCCGTCTTCCTGCCGCGCGGCTGGTAACTCACTGTGAGGTTACGCAGCGTGACTCTCATGCGTCAAGCCGAATGGTCCACACCGACTCTTCCGTGGTGGTGACGGTCGACTGGGCCAAGGGGGTGATCCGGGTCCGTTTTCCGGCCTGCTACGGTGGATGACGTTAACCCGACGTCCTTTAAGGTCCGTCCCGTGAGGCGGAGAAGGAGGTCCTTCTCGTATGGACACGCACACGTCCGATGCGCGGCCCGTTCTCGAGGGTCCCGACATCGCGCGGGTACTGACCCGCATCGCCCACGAGATCGTCGAACGCGCCAAGGGCGCCGACGACGTGGTGCTCCTAGGCATTCCGACCCGGGGCGTCTTCCTCGCCCGGCGGCTCGCCGACAAGCTCCAGGAGATCACCGAGCGCACCATCCCGGTCGGCTCGCTGGACATCACCATGTACCGCGACGACCTGCGCATGCACCCGCCCCGCGCGCTCGCCCGCACGGAGATCCCCGGTGACGGCCTCGACGGCCGCCTCGTCGTCCTCGTCGACGACGTCCTCTTCTCCGGCCGCACCATCCGCGCCGCCCTCGACGCGCTCAACGACATCGGCCGGCCGCGCGCCGTGCAGCTCGCCGTCCTCGTCGACCGCGGCCACCGCGAACTGCCCATCCGCGCCGACTACGTCGGCAAGAACCTCCCCACGTCGTTGCGGGAGACGGTCAAGGTCCAGCTCACCGAGGAGGACGGTCGCGACACCGTGCTGCTCGGTGTGAAGCCGACCCAGTAGCGGCCCGGGGCGCACGCACCGCCCCGGTGCGCCCCCGCCTGCCCGGAATCTCCCGAACCTGAACTGCCTTACGGAGCCTGACAGATGCAGCGTCATCTCATCTCGGCCGCCGACCTCACCCGCGACGACGCCGTCCAGATCCTCGACACCGCCGAGGAGATGGCCCGGGTGGCCGACCGGCCCATCAAGAAGCTGCCCACCCTGCGCGGCCGGACCATCGTCAACCTCTTCTTCGAGGACTCCACGCGCACCCGGATCTCCTTCGAGGCGGCCGAGAAGCGGCTGTCCGCGGACGTCATCAACTTCACCGCCAAGGGCTCCAGCGTCTCCAAGGGCGAGTCCCTGAAGGACACCGCCCAGACCCTGGAGGCCATGGGCGTCGACGCCGTGGTCATCCGGCACGGCGCCTCCGGCGCGCCCTACCGGCTCGCCAACTCCGGCTGGATCGACGCCGTCGTCATCAACGCCGGTGACGGCACCCACCAACACCCCACCCAGGCGCTGCTGGACGCCTTCACCATGCGCCGCCGGCTCGTCGGCCGGGACGCCGGGCTCGGCCAGGACCTCGCGGGCAAGCGGATCACGCTCGTCGGAGACGTCCTGCACAGCCGGGTCGCCCGCTCCAACGTCGACCTGCTGCACACCCTGGGCGCCGAGGTCACCGTCGTCGCCCCGCCCACCCTGGTGCCGGTCGGCGTCGAGACCTGGCCCTGCGCGGTCTCGTACGACCTCGACGCCGTACTGCCCAAGTCCGACGCCGTGATGATGCTCCGGGTCCAGCGGGAGCGGATGAACGCCGCGTTCTTCCCGACCGAGCGCGAGTACTCGCGGCGCTACGGACTCGACGGCGAACGCATGGCGAGGATGCCCGAGCACGCCATCGTGATGCACCCCGGCCCGATGGTCCGCGGCATGGAGATCACCGCCGAGGTCGCCGACTCCGACCGCTGCACCGTCGTCGAGCAGGTCGCAAACGGAGTCTCCATCCGGATGGCCGTCCTGTACCTGCTGCTGGGCGGCAACCAGCCCGCCGTCACCCACACCCGCGTCGAGGAGAAGTAAGACCATGAGCAAGATCCTGATCCGTGGTGCGAAGGTGCTCGGCGGCGAGCCGCAGGACGTGCTGATCGACGGCGCCGTCATCGAGGCGGTCGGCACCGGTCTCTCCGCCGAGGGCGCCGAGGTCGTCGAGGCCGCCGGCAAGGTGCTGCTGCCGGGCCTGGTCGACCTGCACACCCATCTGCGCGAGCCCGGGCGCGAGGACTCCGAGACCGTGCTGACCGGCACCCGCGCGGCCGCCTCCGGCGGCTACACCGCCGTGTTCGCCATGGCCAACACCTTCCCCGTCGCCGACACCGCTGGCGTCGTCGAGCAGGTCTACCGGCTCGGCCAGGAGCACGGCTACTGCGACGTCCAGCCCATCGGCGCCGTCACCGTCGGCCTGGAGGGCCGCAAGCTCGCCGAGCTGGGCGCGATGCACGAGTCGGCCGCCGGGGTCACCGTCTTCTCCGACGACGGCAAGTGCGTCGACGACGCCGTGATCATGCGCCGGGCGCTGGAGTACGTGAAGGCCTTCGGCGGGGTCGTCGCCCAGCACGCCCAGGAGCCGAGGCTGACCGAGGGCGCCCAGATGAACGAGGGCGTCGTCTCCGCCGAGCTGGGACTCGGGGGCTGGCCCGCGGTGGCCGAGGAGTCGATCATCGCCCGGGACGTGCTGCTCGCCGAGCACGTCGGCTCCCGCGTCCACATCTGCCACCTGTCGACCGCCGGGTCCGTGGAGATCGTGCGCTGGGCCAAGTCCCGCGGCATCGACGTCACCGCCGAGGTCACCCCCCACCACCTGCTCCTCACCGACGAACTCGTCCGCAGCTACAACCCCGTGTACAAGGTGAACCCGCCGCTGCGCACCGAGCGGGACGTGCTGGCGCTGCGCGAGGCCCTCGCCGACGGCACGATCGACATCGTGGCCACCGACCACGCCCCGCACCCGCACGAGGACAAGGACTGCGAGTGGGCCGCCGCCGCCATGGGCATGGTCGGCCTGGAGACCGCGCTGTCGGTGGTGCAGGAGACCATGGTGGACACCGGGCTCCTCACCTGGGCCGGGGTCGCCGACCGCATGTCCTTCAGGCCCGCCGGGATCGGGCGGGCCACGGGCCACGGACGTCCCGTCTCGGCTGGTGAGCCCGCCAACCTCACGCTCGTCGACACGGCATACCGTGGGTCCGTGGACCCCGCGGGCTTCGCCTCGCGCAGCCGCAACACCCCGTACGAGGGGCGTGAGCTGCCGGGCCGTGTGACGCACACGTGGCTGAGGGGCAAGGCCACGCTCGTCGACGGGAAGCTCACGTGACACCTGTAACCCTGCTCGCGCTCGAACAGAAGTCGGCCGAGGTCACCGACTGGGCGGCCCGGATCGGCTGGCTGGTCGGACTGGCCCTCTTCGTCGCGCTCGTCTACTGGCTGATGCGCGAGGGCTGGAAGTGGCGCGGCACGCTCCAGGGCGACCTGCCCGAGCTGCCCGGCGCGCCGTCGGAGCCGGGCGAGGCGACACTGACCATGAGCGGCCGCTACCACGGTTCCACCACCGCCGGACAGTGGCTGGACCGCATCGTGGCGCACGGCCTGGGCACCCGCAGCCGGGTCGAGCTCACGCTGACCGACGCGGGCCTGGACGTCGTACGCCCCGGGGCGAACGACTTCTTCGTCCCGGCCGGACAGCTGCGCGAGGCCCGGCTCGACAAGGGCATCGCCGGCAAGGTCCTCACCGAGGGCGGCCTGCTCGTCGTGACCTGGGCGCACGGCGACCGGCTGATCGACTCCGGCTTCCGCTCGGACACGGCCGCCGAGCACACCGAATGGGTCGACACCCTGAACCAGATGATCAACAACACGGAAGGCGCACGATGACGACCTCCACAAGGGGAACCACGAAGGTTCCCGCCGTCCTCGTCCTGGAGGACGGCCGGATCTTCCGCGGCCGCGCCTACGGGGCCGTGGGGGTGACCTTCGGCGAGGCCGTGTTCTCCACCGGCATGACCGGCTACCAGGAGACCCTCACCGACCCGTCGTACCACCGCCAGGTCGTCGTGATGACCGCCCCGCACGTCGGCAACACCGGCGTCAACGACGAGGACCCCGAGTCCAAGCGCATCTGGGTCGCCGGCTACGTCGTGCGCGACCCCGCGCGCGTGCCCTCCAACTGGCGCTCGAAGCGCTCGCTGGACGAGGAACTGCGCGGCCAGGGCGTCGTCGGGATCTCCGGCATCGACACCCGCGCCCTCACCCGCCACCTGCGCGAGCTCGGCGCCATGCGCGTCGGCATCTTCTCCGGCAACGCCCTGCCCGACGAGGGCACCATGCTCGCCGAGGTCCGCCAGGCCCCCGAGATGAAGGGCGCCGACCTCTCCGCCGAGGTCGCCACCAAGGAGACGTACGTCGTCCCCGCGGTCGGCGAGAAGAAGTTCACCGTCGCCGCCGTCGACCTCGGCATCAAGGGCATGACCCCGCACCGGATGGCCGAACGCGGCATCGAGGTGCACGTCCTGCCCGCCACCGCGACCGTCGAGGACGTCTACGCGGTCTCCCCGGACGGCGTGTTCTTCTCCAACGGTCCCGGCGACCCGGCCACCGCCGACCACGCCGTCTCCGTCATGCGGGGCGTGCTCGAGCGGAAGACCCCGCTCTTCGGCATCTGCTTCGGCAACCAGATCCTGGGCCGCTCGCTCGGCTTCGGCACCTACAAGCTGAAGTACGGCCACCGCGGTATCAACCAGCCCGTGCAGGACCGTACGACCGGCAAGGTCGAGGTCACCGCGCACAACCACGGCTTCGCCGTCGACGCCCCGCTCGACAAGGTGTCCGACACCCCCTACGGCCGCGCCGAGGTCTCCCACGTCTGCCTCAACGACAACGTGGTGGAGGGCCTCCAGCTGCTCGACCAGCCGGCCTTCAGCGTCCAGTACCACCCGGAAGCGGCGGCGGGCCCGCACGACGCGGCCTACCTGTTCGACCGTTTCGTCTCCCTGATGGAGGGCCAGCGTGCCTAAGCGCACCGATATCCAGTCCGTCCTGGTCATCGGCTCCGGCCCGATCGTCATCGGCCAGGCCGCCGAGTTCGACTACTCCGGCACCCAGGCGTGCCGAGTGCTCAAGTCCGAGGGCCTGCGCGTCATCCTCGTCAACTCCAACCCGGCGACGATCATGACCGACCCGGAGATCGCCGACGCCACCTACGTCGAGCCGATCACCCCGGAGTTCGTCGAGAAGATCATCGCCAAGGAGCGCCCCGACGCCCTGCTGCCCACCCTGGGCGGCCAGACGGCGCTGAATACCGCGATCTCGCTGCACGCGGCCGGCACCCTGGACAAGTACGGCGTCGAGCTCATCGGCGCCAACGTCGAGGCCATCAACAAGGGCGAGGACCGCGACCTCTTCAAGGACGTCGTCGAGGCCGTCCGCGGCAAGATCGGGCACGGCGAGTCCGCCCGCTCGGTGATCTGCCACTCCATGGACGACGTCCTCCAAGGAGTCGACACGCTCGGCGGCTACCCGGTCGTCGTCCGCCCCTCCTTCACCATGGGCGGCGCCGGCTCCGGCTTCGCGCACGACGAGGAGGAGCTGCGCCGCATCGCCGGACAGGGCCTCACCCTCTCGCCGACCACCGAGGTGCTCCTGGAGGAGTCCATCCTCGGCTGGAAGGAGTACGAGCTGGAGCTGATGCGCGACAAGCACGACAACGTCGTGGTCGTCTGCTCCATCGAGAACTTCGACCCCATGGGCGTGCACACCGGTGACTCCATCACCGTCGCCCCGGCGATGACGCTGACCGACCGCGAGTACCAGGTGCTGCGCGACGTCGGCATCGCGATCATCCGCGAGGTCGGCGTCGACACGGGCGGCTGCAACATCCAGTTCGCGGTGAACCCCGAGGACGGCCGCGTGATCGTCATCGAGATGAACCCGCGCGTGTCGCGGTCCTCGGCGCTCGCGTCCAAGGCGACCGGCTTCCCCATCGCCAAGATCGCCGCCAAGCTCGCCGTCGGCTACACCCTCGACGAGATCCCCAACGACATCACGCGGGAGACCCCGGCCTCCTTCGAGCCCACGCTCGACTACGTGGTCGTGAAGGCCCCGCGGTTCGCCTTCGAGAAGTTCCCCTCCGCCGACTCCACCCTCACCACCACCATGAAGTCGGTCGGCGAGGCCATGGCCATCGGCCGCAACTTCACCGAGGCCTTCCAGAAGGCGCTGCGCTCGCTGGAGCGCAAGGGCAGCCAGTTCACCTTCGTCGGCGAGACCGGCGACAAGGAGGAGCTGCTGCGCGAGGCCGTACGCCCCACGGACGGCCGGATCAACACCGTCATGGAGGCCATCCGCGCGGGCGCCACGCCCGAGGAGGTCTTCGAGTACACGAAGATCGACCCCTGGTTCGTCGACCAGCTCTTCCTCATCAAGGAGACCGCCGACGAGCTGGCCGAGGCCGCCGAGCTGACCCCCGAACTGCTCGCCGAGGCCAAGCACCACGGCTTCTCCGACCAGCAGATCGGTGAGATCCGCGGCCTGCGCGAGGACGTCGTCCGCGAGGTCCGGCACGCGCTCGGCATCCGCCCGGTCTACAAGACCGTCGACACCTGCGCCGCCGAGTTCGCCGCGCGGACGCCGTACTTCTACTCGTCCTACGACGAGGAGACCGAGGTCGCCCCGCGCGAGAAGCCCGCGGTGATCATCCTCGGCTCGGGCCCCAACCGCATCGGCCAGGGCATCGAGTTCGACTACTCCTGCGTCCACGCCTCCTTCGCGCTGAGCGACGCCGGGTTCGAGACCGTGATGGTCAACTGCAACCCGGAGACCGTCTCCACCGACTACGACACCTCCGACCGGCTCTACTTCGAGCCGCTCACCCTGGAGGACGTGCTGGAGATCGTCCACGCCGAGGCCCAGGCCGGCCCGATCGCGGGCGTGATCGTGCAGCTCGGCGGGCAGACCCCGCTGGGCCTGGCGCAGGCGCTCAAGGACAACGGCGTGCCGGTCGTGGGCACCTCCCCGGAGGCGATCCACGCCGCCGAGGACCGCGGTGCCTTCGGCCGCGTGCTGAAGGAGGCCGGCCTCCCGGCCCCCAAGCACGGCACCGCCACCACCTTCGCCGAGGCCAAGGCCATCGCCGACGAGATCGGCTACCCGGTCCTCGTCCGGCCCTCCTACGTCCTCGGCGGACGCGGCATGGAGATCGTCTACGACGAGACCCGGCTGGAGTCCTACATCGCCGAGTCGACCGAGATCAGCCCCACCCGGCCGGTCCTCGTCGACCGCTTCCTGGACGACGCCATCGAGATCGACGTCGACGCCCTCTACGACGGCGAGGAGCTCTACCTCGGCGGCGTGATGGAGCACATCGAGGAGGCCGGCATCCACTCCGGCGACTCCGCGTGCGCGCTGCCCCCGATCACCCTCGGCGGCTTCGACATCAAGCGCCTGCGCGCCTCGACGGAGGCCATCGCCAAGGGCGTCGGCGTCCGCGGCCTGATCAACATCCAGTTCGCGATGGCGGGTGACATCCTCTACGTCCTGGAGGCCAACCCGCGCGCCTCGCGCACCGTCCCCTTCACCTCGAAGGCCACCGCGGTGCCGCTCGCCAAGGCCGCCGCCCGGATCTCGCTCGGCGCGACCGTCGCCGAACTGCGGGCCGAGGGGCTCCTGCCGCGCACCGGCGACGGCGGCGAGCTGCCCCTGGACGCCCCGATCTCCGTCAAGGAGGCCGTCATGCCGTGGTCGCGCTTCCGCGACATCCACGGCCGCGGCGTCGACACCGTCCTCGGCCCGGAGATGCGCTCCACCGGCGAGGTCATGGGCATCGACTCCGTCTTCGGCACGGCGTACGCCAAGTCCCAGGCCGGCGCCTACGGCCCGCTGCCCACCAAGGGCCGCGCCTTCATCTCGGTGGCCAACCGGGACAAGCGCTCGGTGATCTTCCCCGCGCGGGAGCTGGTCGCGCACGGCTTCGAGCTGCTGGCCACCTCCGGCACCGCCGAGGTCCTCAAGCGCAACGGCATCAACGCCGCCGTGGTGCGCAAGCAGTCCGAGGGCACCGGCCCGAACGGCGAGAAGACCATCGTCCAGCTCATCCACGACGGCGAGGTCAACCTCATCGTCAACACCCCGTACGGCACCGGTGGCCGCCTCGACGGCTACGAGATCCGCACCGCCGCCGTGGCGCGGTCCGTGCCGTGTCTGACGACCGTGCAGGCGCTCGCCGCCGCGGTACAGGGCATCGACGCCCTCAACCACGGTGACGTCGGCGTCCGTTCGCTCCAGGAACACGCCGAACATCTGACCGCGGCCCGCGACTAGCAGCCAAGAGGGGGACACCGGAAACGGTGTCCCCCTCTTGGCGAGCACACCACTTCCCGGTGAGGAACATGTACAAGATCTTCTTCAACCTCGTCTTCAAGCGGATGGACCCCGAGCGGGCGCACCACCTGGCCTTCCGCTGGATCCGGCTCGCCGCCCGCGTCCCCGTCCTGCGCACCTTCGTCGCCGCGGTCCTCGCACCCCGGTACAAGGAGCTGCGGACCGAGGCGTTCGGGCTGCGGATGCACGGCCCCTTCGGGCTCGCCGCCGGTTTCGACAAGAACGCCGTCGCTGTCGACGGCATGGCGATGCTCGGCTTCGACCACGTCGAGATCGGCACCGTCACCGGTGAGGCGCAGCCGGGCAACCCCAAGCAGCGGCTGTTCCGGCTGGTGCCGGACCGGGCGCTGATCAACCGGATGGGCTTCAACAACGAGGGCTCGCTGGCCGTCGCCGCCCGCCTCGCGACCCGTACGCCGGTCTTCCGGACCGTCCTGGGCGTCAACATCGGCAAGACCAAGGTGGTCCCGGAGGCCGACGCGGCCGCCGACTACGTGCAGTCCACCGAGCGGCTCGCGCCGTACGCCGACTACCTGGTCGTGAACGTCTCCTCCCCGAACACGCCCGGGCTGCGCAACCTCCAGGCGACCGAGTCGCTGCGCCCGCTGCTGACCGCGGTGCGCGAGGCCGCCGACCGCACCGTCCGCTCCCGCCGGGTCCCGCTCCTGGTCAAGATCGCGCCGGACCTCGCCGACGAGGACGTCGACGCCGTCGCCGACCTGGCCGTCGAACTCGGCCTGGACGGCATCATCGCCACCAACACCACCATCGCGCGCGAGGGGCTCGGACTGGCCTCCGCGCCGGAGCTGGTCCAGGAGACCGGCGGTCTGTCCGGCGCCCCCCTCAAGGAGCGCTCCCTGGAGGTCCTGCGCCGCCTCTACGCGCGCGTGGGCGACCGGATCACCCTGGTGGGCGTCGGGGGCGTGGAGAACGCCGAGGACGCCTGGCAGCGCATCCTGGCCGGCGCCACCCTGGTCCAGGGCTACAGCGCCTTCATCTACGAGGGCCCCTTCTGGGCCCGCGCCGTCCACAAGGGGCTCGCCGCCCGCCTGCGCACCAGCCCGTACGCCACCCTCGCCGACGCGGTCGGCGCCGACGTGAGGAACGCCGCATGACCCTCGAACCCTTCGGCGCGCGGCTGCGCCGTGCCATGGACGAGCGGGGCCCGCTGTGCGTGGGGATCGACCCGCACGCCTCCCTGCTCGCCGAGTGGGGCCTGAACGACGACGTCGCCGGCCTGGAGCGGTTCAGCCGCACGGTCGTCGAGGCGATGGCCGACCGGGTCGCCGTGCTGAAGCCGCAGAGCGCGTTCTTCGAGCGCTTCGGCTCGCGCGGGGTGGCCGTGCTGGAGAAGTCGGTCGAGGAGGCCCGGGCGGCCGGGGCGCTGGTGGTGATGGACGCCAAGCGCGGTGACATCGGCTCGACCATGGCCGCGTACGCCGAGTCGTTCCTGCGCAAGGACTCCCCGCTCTTCTCGGACGCGCTGACCGTCTCGCCCTATCTCGGTTACGGCTCGCTCTCGCCCGCCGTGGCGCTGGCCCGGGAGAGCGGTGCCGGGCTGTTCGTGCTGGCGCTGACCTCCAACCCGGAGGGCGGCGAGGTCCAGCACGCGGTGCGGGCCGACGGGCGCACCGTGGGCGCGACCATGCTGGCCCACCTGGCGGCCGAGAACACGGGGGAGGAGCCGATGGGTTCCTTCGGCGCGGTCGTCGGCGCCACGCTCGGCGATCTGTCCTCCTACGAGCTGCGGATCAACGGGCCGCTCCTGGCGCCCGGCATCGGGGCCCAGGGGGCCACGCCCGCCGACCTTCCCCGGGTCTTCGGGGCGGCGGTGCGCAATGTCGTGCCCAACGTCAGCCGGGGGGTGCTGCGGCACGGACCCGACGCCGCGGCGCTCAGGTCGGCGGCGGAGCGCTTCGCCGAGGAGATCCGGGCGGCCGTGACGGCCGGGTGAGTCCCGGGGGAGGCCGGCCGAGCATATTTAGACGCTTGTTCGAGTGCTTCGGCGAGTGGCTCAGGGACGCCCTCCGTCTGAATACATTCTCAAATCCGGGGCGATATGTCTGAAATGTCTGCCCTGGCAGAGGCTGACCAGGACTTTTCCGCTGTTCTCGCTGACTCTGGCGAACTTGCCCGCTAGTCTCCGAGGCGTGGGGGCGCCTCCCACCCTCTCCGAGCAGTGGGGGGAGAGCGGGCAAGCGTGTTGCCCGTCGCCCCCCGGGTGAGGGGTGAATGGGTTCCTCACCGGTCCGTATCCGACAGTTCAACATCCGAGGTGACGTAGGCGTGGCTCTTCCGCCCCTTACCCCTGAACAGCGCGCAGCCGCGCTCGAAAAGGCCGCCGCGGCTCGCCGGGAGCGGGCCGAGGTCAAGAATCGACTCAAGCACTCCGGCGCCTCCCTCCACGAGGTCATCAAGCAGGGCCAGGAGAACGACGTCATCGGCAAGATGAAGGTCTCCGCGCTGCTGGAGTCCCTGCCGGGCGTGGGCAAGGTCCGCGCCAAGCAGATCATGGAGCGACTCGGCATCTCCGAGAGCCGCCGCGTGCGTGGCCTCGGCTCCAACCAGATCGCTTCCCTGGAGCGTGAGTTCGGCAGCACCGGTTCCTGATCCCGGCACTGCCGGGGAGGGAGTCCCGGGCACTCCGGGATTGCTGGAATAATCGCTGCATGGCTGCAACATTCCGGGGGACGACCCCCGAGCCCCCGGACGTACGTCCGCGGCTGACCGTGCTCTCCGGCCCCTCAGGGGTCGGCAAGAGCACGGTCGTCGCCCATATGCGCAAGGAACACCCCGAGGTCTGGCTCTCGGTGTCGGCGACGACCCGCAAGCCCCGCCCCGGCGAGAAGCACGGTGTCCACTACTTCTTCGTCACCGACGAGGAGATGGACAAGCTGATCGCCAACGGCGAGCTGCTGGAGTGGGCCGAGTTCGCCGGCAACCGCTACGGCACGCCGCGCGCGGCCGTGCTGGAGCGCCTGGAGGCGGGTGAGCCGGTGCTGCTGGAGATCGACCTCCAGGGCGCTCGGCAGGTCCGCGAGTCCATGGCGGAGGCGCACCTGGTGTTCCTGGCCCCTCCCTCCTGGGACGAGCTGGTGCGCAGGCTCACCGGTCGTGGCACCGAGCCGCCCGAGGTGATCGAGCGCCGCCTGGAGGCGGCGAAGGTCGAACTGGCCGCCGAGCCGGAGTTCGACGAGACCCTGGTCAACACCTCTGTCGAGGACGTGGCGCGCGAGCTGCTAGCCTTGATGGACGTTGTGTGATCGTGTCCGATCGCCTGACTGAATCTTTCCCATCCATCGGAAGGTAGAGCGTGTCCTCTTCCATCTCCGCGCCCGAGGGCATCATCAACCCGCCGATCGACGAGCTCCTCGAGGCCACCGACTCGAAGTACAGCCTCGTGATCTACGCGGCCAAGCGCGCCCGCCAGATCAACGCGTACTACTCGCAGCTCGGCGAGGGCCTCCTCGAGTACGTCGGTCCGCTCGTGGACACCCACGTCCACGAGAAGCCGCTCTCGATCTCCCTGCGCGAGATCAACGCGGGACTGCTCACGTCCGAGGCCATCGAGGGCCCGGCGTAGTAGTATTTGCTGCTCGCAGCAGACTTTTCCACAGGCCCGGCAGCACCAGCTGCCGGGCCTGTGGTCTGCTCAGGGGGCACACGGGTTCACCGTCCGTCGTGATGCAGCATGGGGTCGTACGTTTTCCGAGCCGGGGAGAGACCGTGGACAAGCCGAGGGTCGTTCTGGGGGTGAGCGGCGGCATCGCCGCCTACAAGGCCTGTGAGCTGCTGCGCAGGCTGTCGGAGTCAGGACACGACGTCCGGGTGGTGCCGACCGCCTCCGCCCTGCACTTCGTCGGTGCCGCCACCTGGTCCGCGCTGTCCGGCAACCCCGTCTCGACCGAGGTCTGGGACGACGTCCACGAGGTGCCGCACGTCCGCATCGGCCAGCACGCCGACCTGGTCGTGGTCGCCCCGGCCACCGCGGACCTGCTCGCCAAGGCGGCGCACGGCCTCGCCGACGACCTGCTGACCAACACCCTCCTCACCGCCCGCTGCCCGGTCGTCTTCGCCCCCGCGATGCACACCGAGATGTGGGAGCACCCGGCCACCCAGGAGAACGTGGCGACGCTGCGCCGCCGCGGCGCCGTCGTCATCGAACCCGCCGTCGGCCGCCTCACCGGCGTGGACACCGGCAAGGGGCGCCTGCCCGACCCCGCCGAGATCTTCGAGGTCTGCCGCCGGGTGCTGGCCAGAGGCGTCACCGAGCCCGACCTCGCGGGGCGCCATGTCGTGGTCAGCGCCGGCGGCACCCGCGAGCCCCTGGACCCGGTCCGCTTCCTCGGCAACCGTTCCTCCGGCAAGCAGGGCTACGCCCTCGCCCGCACCGCCGCCGCGCGGGGCGCCCGGGTCACCCTGATCGCCGCGAACACCGGGCTGCCCGACCCGGCGGGCGTCGACGTCGTCCCGGTGGGCACGGCCGTGCAGCTGCGCGAGGCGGTGCTGAAGGCGGCCGCCGACGCGGACGCGGTCGTCATGGCCGCGGCGGTCGCGGACTTCCGGCCCGCCGAGTACGCCTCCGGGAAGATCAAGAAGAAGGACGGGCAGGAACCTGCCCCCATCGTGCTGGTGCGGAATCCGGACATCCTTGCGGAGATCTCCGGCGACCGGGCCCGGCCCGGCCAGGTGGTCGTCGGCTTCGCCGCCGAGACGGACGACGTGCTGGCCAACGGCCGCGCCAAGCTCGCCCGCAAGGGATGCGACCTGCTGGTGGTGAACGAGGTGGGGGAGCGCAAGACCTTCGGCGCCGAGGAGAACGAGGCCGTGGTGCTGGGTGCCGACGGCACCGAGACGCCCGTCCCCTACGGACCCAAGGAGGCCCTGGCCGAAACCGTGTGGGATCTGGTCGCCGTTCGGCTGAGCTGAATGTTGCATTCCTTTCACGGGTTCCAAAACCCCGCGCATTGGGGCGTGGCGCCCCTGGCCAAGGCCGCGGGGGATTGGGCAGAATGCCCGTGCCGCAGGTCACAGGGCTCCCGAGAGGCGAGACAGGTGGGCCCGTGGCCGAGCGCGACCGATAAACTGTTCTCGGACGACGCCGGGCGCAGCCTCCGTCCCGTCCGCCAATGATCAGCCAGCAGCCGCTGCAACCCCAGGGAGCGTTGTGTCCCGTCGCCTTTTCACCTCGGAGTCCGTGACCGAGGGTCACCCCGACAAGATCGCTGACCAGATCAGCGACACCATTCTCGACGCGCTTCTGCGTGAGGACCCGACGTCCCGGGTCGCCGTCGAGACGCTGATCACCACCGGCCTGGTGCATGTGGCCGGCGAGGTCACGACCAAGACGTACGCGGACATCGCGACGCTGGTCCGCAACAAGATCCTCGAAATCGGCTACGACTCCTCCAAGAAGGGCTTCGACGGCGCCTCCTGCGGCGTGTCGGTGTCCATCGGCGCGCAGTCGCCGGACATCGCGCAGGGCGTCGACACGGCGTACGAGAACCGGGTCGAGGGCGACGAGGACGAGCTGGACCGTCAGGGCGCCGGTGACCAGGGCCTGATGTTCGGCTACGCCACCGACGAGACGCCCACGCTGATGCCGCTGCCGATCTTCCTGGCGCACCGGCTGTCCAAGCGCCTCTCCGAGGTCCGCAAGAACGGCACCATCCCCTACCTGCGCCCCGACGGCAAGACCCAGGTCACCATCGAGTACGACGGCGACAAGGCCGTCCGCCTCGACACCGTCGTCGTCTCCTCGCAGCACGCCTCCGACATCGACCTGGAGTCGCTGCTCGCCCCCGACATCCGCGAGTTCGTCGTGGAGCCGGAGCTGAAGGCGCTCCTGGACGACGGCATCAAGCTGGAGACCGAGGGCTACCGCCTGCTGGTCAACCCGACCGGACGCTTCGAGATCGGCGGCCCGATGGGCGACGCCGGCCTCACCGGCCGCAAGATCATCATCGACACCTACGGCGGCATGGCCCGCCACGGCGGCGGTGCCTTCTCCGGCAAGGACCCGTCCAAGGTGGACCGCTCGGCCGCCTACGCGATGCGCTGGGTCGCCAAGAACGTCGTCGCCGCGGGCCTGGCCTCCCGCTGCGAGGTCCAGGTGGCGTACGCCATCGGCAAGGCCGAGCCGGTCGGTCTGTTCGTCGAGACCTTCGGCACCGCCAAGGTCGACGCCGAGAGGATCGAGAAGGCGATCGACGAGGTCTTCGACCTCCGCCCGGCCGCGATCATCCGCGACCTGGACCTGCTCCGCCCGATCTACGCCCAGACGGCCGCCTACGGCCACTTCGGCCGCGAGCTGCCCGAGTTCACCTGGGAGCGCACGGACCGCGTGGACGCGCTGCGCAAGGCGGCGGGTCTGTAGGGTCCGCCCTCCGTACGGCCGACGAGGCCCGGTGCCCCCGAGCGGGGCGCCGGGCCTCGTCGCATGTCCGCGGCGCTCCGGCTGTCAGTGCCGTTTGGTAAGAATGCAGGCGTGAGCAGCGAGGACGGGCAGGCGGGCGGCGGCGCCGAGGGGGCGCCGCCGGAGCAGCTCGCGTTCATTCGGGAGAGTGTGCGCAAGGCCGGGACACCGCGGGCCAAGCCGCGCACCTGGCGGGGAGCTGCCCTGGCCCCGCGGCTGCCGGTCGCCCGGGTGCTGGTCGACAAGGGCGTCCTCCACCTCGACCGGTACTTCGACTACGCGGTGCCCGAGGAGCTGGACGCCGACGCGCAGCCCGGGGTGCGGGTGCGGGTGCGGTTCGGGGCCGGCCGGGGCCGGGTGCGCGAGGGGCGCCGCGAGGGCGGCGGGCTGATCGACGGGTTCCTCGTCGAGCGGCTCGCCGAGTCCGACTACGCCGGGCCGCTGGCCGCGCTGGCCCAGGTCGTCTCGCCCGAGCGGGTCCTCGACGAGGAGCTGCTGGGGCTGGCCCGGGCCGTCGCCGACCGGTACGCGGGAAGCCTGGCGGACGTGCTGCAGCTCGCCGTCCCCCCGCGCAGCGCCCGCGCCGAGCAACGGCCCTCGCCCGAGCCGCTGCCGGCGCCCGCTCGGCCCGCCGCGGGCTCCTGGGAGCGGTACGAGCACGGTCCCGCGTTTCTCCACGCGCTGGCGGCGGGCGGCGCGCCCCGGGCGGTGTGGAACGCGCTGCCGGGGCCGCGGTGGAGCGAGGAGATCGCCCGGGCCGTCGCCGCGACGCTCGCCTCCGGGCGGGGGGCGCTGGTGGTGGTGCCGGACGGGCGCGCCGTCGCCCGGGTCGACGCCGCGCTGACCGAGCTGCTCGGGGAGGGCCGGCACGCCGTGCTCACCGCCGACGCGGGGCCCGAGAAGCGGTACCGGGAGTGGCTCGCCGTGCGGCGCGGGTCCGTACGGGCCGTGGTGGGGACGCGGGCCGCCATGTTCGCGCCGGTGCGGGACCTGGGTCTGGTGGTCATCTGGGAGGACGGGGACGACAGTCACAGCGAGCCGCACGCTCCGCAGCCGCACGCCCGCGATGTGCTGCTGTCCCGGGCCGCGCAGGACAAGTGCGGTTTCCTGCTGGGGGCTTGGAGCTGCACGGTGGAGGCCGCGCAACTGGTGGAGAGCGGCTGGGCCCGGCCGCTGGCCGCCGCCCGGGAACAGGTGCGGGCCGCGGCGCCGCTGGTGCGGACCGTGGGCGACGGGGACCTGGCCCGGGACGAGGCGGCGCGCGCCGCCCGGCTGCCCTCCATCGCCTGGCAGGTCGTCAGGGACGCCCTGAAGCAGGGGCCGGTGCTGGTGCAGGTGCCCCGGCGCGGGTACGTGCCGCGGCTGGCGTGCGCGAACTGCCGGGCGCCCGCGCGGTGTCGGCACTGCGCGGGCCCCCTGGAGGCGCAGGACGCCGGGGCGCTGCGCTGCGGCTGGTGCGGACGCGAGGACGGCTCCTGGCACTGTCCGGAGTGCGGTGGGTTCCGGCTGCGCGCGCAGGTCGTCGGTGCCCGGCGGACCGCGGAGGAACTGGGCCGGGCGTTTCCGGCCGTGCCGGTGCGGACCTCCGGTCGGGAGCATGTGCTGGACACCGTGCCGGGGACGCCGGCCCTGGTGGTGAGCACGCCGGGGGCGGAGCCGGTCGCGGAGGGGGGCTACGCGGCGGCGCTGCTGCTGGACGGCTGGGCCATGCTCGGGCGGCCCGATCTGCGGGCGGGGGAGGACGCGTTGCGGCGGTGGATCGGCGCGGCGGCGCTGGTGCGGCCGCAGGGGGCGGGCGGCACCGTGGTGGCGGTCGCCGAACCGACCCTGCGGCCGGTGCAGGCCCTGGTCCGGTGGGATCCGGTGGGGCACGCCGTGCGGGAGCTGGCGGACCGGGCCGAGCTGGGGTTCCCGCCGGTCTCCCGGATGGCGGCGGTCTCCGGCGGCGCCGAGGCCGTCACGGAGTTCCTGCGTGCGGTGGAACTGCCCGCGGAGGCCGAGGTGTTGGGGCCCGTCCCGGTGCCCGTCACCACGCCGGGCGGCCCCAGGCGGGTCGGGGCGCCGCCGCCGGGGGAGCGGTGGGAGCGGGCGTTGATCCGGGTGCCGCCGGGGAGGGGCGCGGCCCTGGCGACCGCGCTGAAGACCGCGCAGGCCGCGCGGATGGCACGGGGCGGCTCGGGCGGGGAGACGGCGGTACGGGTACGGATCGATCCACCGGACATCGGCTGAGGGCTGGGCTGGGCTGGGCTGGGCTGGGTGGGGCGAGGCGGCGCGGGGCGGGACGGGGCGACGCGGCGCGAGGTGAGGTGAGGCGGGCGGCACGAGTCGGGGCGGGGCGGGGCGGGTTCGGGCCGAGCGGTTGCAGTGCCGGGGGCGCCCTGTGCGTGACGAACCCCCGTCCTCCCGGTGTCGGCGTCGGGAGGACGGGGGTTCGTCGGGGTGCGGGACGGGTCAGCCGTTGCGGGGGGAGGGGAAGGCCGGGGGGCGGGGGTCGTCCCGCAGGGCGGGGGACGCGGTGGGCTGCGTGGGCATCGAGTGGGCCGCGGGCACGGTCGGCACCGCAGGGATACCCGTGGTGACGCTCACCGTCCGGCTCGCCTGCTCGGTCGTGCGCTCGGCCTCGGCCGCCGCCTGGGTCGCCGCGCGCCGCGAGCCGTAACGGCGGTGCACCGCCTGCTTGGTCACGCCGAGGGCGGAGCCCACCGCGTCCCACGAGAAGCCGAGCGAGCGGTCGAAGTCCACCGCGGCCGTCACCAGCGTCTCCACACTGTCCCGCAGCTCCTGGGCGAGACGGACCGTCGGGGCGGGGGCGCGTCCGTAGACGACGAAGCCCGTGGACGGGCCGGAGCGGCGCGGGCGGTAGACGTTGCCCAACTGGGCGGTGAGCGTGCGCAGTGCGTCCACCTGCCGGCGGACCCGCTCGATGTCCCGCACCAGCAAGTGCAGGCTGGCCCGAGCCTGGGCGTCGTGGGTTGCGTGGTCGGCCATGAACAAGCCTCTCGAAACCGGCGTTGAAAAGGATCGGGCCGAGCGATGTGCGGCCCGCTGTGGTCAACTCTTTCTTGACCAACGCGTCTGCGCTCCGCTGGTCACGCAGAGGGGGCGTACCGGCATATGCGTGCGCCGGGGAGGGCGCGGCGTCGCGCGTCGGTCCCGGGGCGCGTACGGCCGCGTCCGTTCCCGGTGGCCTCGGCAACCCCCGGGCGCCGTACCCCAATAGACTGGTGTGCTGCCCGACCGAACCCGACCCCGAGAGGCCCGTACGCACTCATGAAGCTCGTCTTCGCCGGTACCCCCGAGGTCGCCGTTCCCGCCCTGGACGCCCTCCTCGCCTCCGGGCGGCACGAGGTGGCCGCCGTCGTCACCCGGCCCGACGCCCCCGCCGGGCGCGGGCGCCGCCTGGTCGCCTCGCCCGTCGCCCAGCGCGCCGAGGAGGCCGGGATCGAGGTCCTCAAGCCCGCCAAGCCGCGCGACCCGGAGTTCCTGGAGCGGCTGCGGCAGATCGCGCCGGACTGCTGTCCCGTCGTGGCCTACGGCGCGATCCTCCCGCGCATCGCCCTCGACGTGCCCGCCCACGGCTGGGTCAACCTGCACTTCTCGTTGCTGCCCGCCTGGCGCGGTGCCGCTCCCGTGCAGCACGCCATCATGGCGGGCGACGAGATCACCGGCGCCAGCACCTTCCTGATCGAGGAGGGCCTCGACTCCGGACCGGTGTACGGGACGGTCACCGAGGAGGTCCGGCCCACCGACACCAGCGGCGACCTGCTGACCCGGCTCGCCTTCGCCGGCGCCGGACTGCTCGCCGCCACCATGGACGGGATCGAGGACGGCTCCCTCAAGGCCGTGCCGCAGCCCGGCGACGGCGTCAGCCTGGCCCCCAAGGTCAACGTCGAGGACGCCCACGTCGACTGGCGCGCCCCCGCCCTGCGCGTCGACCGGCTGGTGCGCGGCTGCACCCCCGCGCCCGGGGCGTGGACGGTCTTCCGCGGCGAGCGGCTCAAGCTGATCCAGGTGCGTCCGGTGCCGGAGCGCACCGAACTGGCCCCCGGCGCGCTCGCCGTCGGCAAGAACAGCGTGCACACCGGCACCGGTTCGTACGCCGTGGAGCTGCTGTGGGTGCAGGCGCAGGGCAAGAAGCCGATGCGGGCGGCCGACTGGGCGCGCGGCGTGCGCATCACCGACGGCGAGCTGCTCGGCGCCTGACCGGCCCCGGGGGCCCTGACCGGCCGCGCACCGGGCGCCCGGTGCGTCGTACGCTGGACGGACACGGCGGCCGGCAGCGGCCGGTTCGTCATCCAGCAATCCGGAGCACCTTTTTCGTGAGCGACACCTCCCCTCGGCCCCACAAGCCCGGCAAGCCCTACCGGCGGCCCAAGAAGGACCCCGTCCGCATCCTCGCCTTCGAGGCCCTGCGGGCCGTGGACGAGCGGGACGCCTACGCCAACCTGGTCCTCCCGCCCCTGCTGCGCAAGGCGCGGGAGAAGGGCGACTTCGACAACCGGGACGCCGCCCTCGCCACCGAGCTGGTGTACGGGACGCTGCGCCGCCAGGGCACCTACGACGCGGTCATCGCGGCCTGCGTCGACCGGCCGCTGCGCGAGGTCGACCCGCCGGTGCTCGACGTGCTGAGCCTCGGGGCGCACCAGTTGCTCGGCACCCGGATCCCCACGCACGCCGCGGTCTCCGCCTCCGTCGAGCTCGCCCGGGTCGTCCTCGGCGACGGCCGGGCCAAGTTCGTCAACGCCGTGCTGCGCAAGATCGCCCAGCACGGTCTCGACGAGTGGATCGAGCGGGTCGCGCCGCCCTACGACGACGACCCCGAGGACCATCTCGCCGTCGTCCACTCCCATCCGCGCTGGGTCGTCTCCGCCCTGTGGGACTCCCTCGGCGGCGGCCGCGCGGGGATCGAGGAGCTGCTCGCGGCCGACAACGAGCGGCCCGAGGTGACGCTGGTCGCCCGGCCCGGGCGGGCCACCACCGAGGAACTGCTCGGCGAGGAGGCCGCCGTACCGGGACGCTGGTCGCCGTACGCCGTGCGGCTCGCCGAGGGCGGGGAGCCCGGCGCCATCGGCGCCGTGCGCGACGGGCGCGCGGGGGTGCAGGACGAGGGCAGTCAGCTGGTCGCCCTGGCGCTCGCCAACGCGCCGGTCGACGGACCCGACCGCAGGTGGCTCGACGGATGCGCCGGACCCGGCGGCAAGGCCGCGCTGCTCGGCGCGCTCGCCGCCCGGCGCGGAGCCGTGCTGCTCGCCTCCGAGAAGCAGCCGCACCGGGCCGGCCTCGTCGCCCGGGCCCTCGACGGCAACCCCGGGCCCTGGCAGGTCATCGCCGCCGACGGGACCCGTCCGCCGTGGCGCCCCGGCTCCTTCGACCGCGTGCTGATGGATGTGCCGTGCACCGGTCTCGGCGCGCTCCGGCGGCGGCCCGAGGCGCGGTGGCGGCGCAGGCCCGAGGACCTCGACGCCTTCGCGCCGCTCCAGCGGGCCCTGCTGGGGACGGCCCTCGAATCCGTGCGGGTCGGCGGCGTCGTCGGCTACGCCACCTGCTCCCCGCACCTCGCCGAGACCCGTGCCGTCGTCGACGACCTCCTCAAGCAGCACCCGGAGGCGGAACTGATCGACGCGCGCCCGCTGCTGCCCGGTGTGCCCGACCTCGGCGAGGGGCCCGACGTCCAGCTCTGGCCCCACCTGCACGGCACCGACGCCATGTACCTGGCCCTGATCCGCCGCACGGCCTGAGAGCGGGTCCCGCGCCGACGTCAGCCGGTGCGGGACTCCTGGGTCGGTTCGGGAGCCGCCGCGCGGCCGTCCTCCTTGGCCAGCCGGTGCGGCCACCACACCTTCGGGCCCACGTCCAGGAAGAGCGACGTGACCAGCACCGACCGGACCACGAAGGTGTCCAGCAGCACGCCCAGGGCGACCGCGAAGCCGATCTCCGCGAAGGCCACCATCGGGAGCGTGCCGAGGGCGGCGAAGGTGCCGGCCAGCACCAGCCCCGCCGAGGTGATCACCGCGCCGGTCGCGGCGAGGCCGGTCACCACACCCGCACGGGTGCCCTGGTGGGCCGCCTCCTCGCGGATCCGGGTGGTCAGGAAGATGTTGTAGTCGATGCCCAGGGCGACCAGGAACACGAAGACGAACAGCGGGAAGTCCGTCGACTCGCCCGCGTAGTCGAAGATGTACCGGAAGGCGAGCGCGCTGATGCCCAGCGCCGCCGCGAAGGACAGGATCACCGTCCCGATCAGCAGCAGCGGGGCGATCACGGCCCGCAGCAGGACGCACAGGATCAGCAGCACCACGACCAGCACCAGCGGGATGATCAGGATGTTGTCGTGCGTGGTCGCCCGGTCCATGTCGAGCAGGGCGGCCGTACCGCCGCCCACCTGGGCGTCGGCGTCCGGCACCGCGTGCACGGCGTCCCGCACCCGCTCCACGGTCTGCTTGGCGGCCTCGCTGTCGGCCGGGTCGGACATCGTGGCCTCGAACAGGACCTTCCCGTCGACGGACGGAGCGGTCCCCGGTGGCAGCCCGAGGGACTCCGGGACCACGCCCGGGGTCTCGGCGACCGCCAGGCCGACCTCCCGGGCCTGCGCCTGATTGCTGATGATGACCAGCGGATCGCCGCTGCCCGCCGGGAAGTACTGTTCGGAGATCTCCTGGCCGGTGATCGAGTCCGGGGTGCCGGTGAACGCGTCCGCGTTGCTGATGCCCTCCGCGCGCAGCTGGATCAGGCCCAGCGAGCAGATCGCGAGGGCCACCGCGGTGACCGCCCAGATCATCCGCGGCCGCGCGGAGATACGGCTGCCCATGCGCGCCCAGATGCCGCTGTCGTGCGGGTTCGGGGCGCCCAGGTGCGGCTTCACCGGCCAGAAGATCCACCGTCCGCAGATCACCAGCAGCGCCGGGAACAGCGTCATCATCGCGAGCACGGCGACCGCGACGCCGATCGCCGCGACCGGTCCCAGACCGCTGGTGGAGTTCATCTCGGCGAACATCAGCACCAGCATGCTGAGCACCACGGTCGCGCCGGAGGCGATCACCGCAGGGCCCGCCCGGTGCAGGGCCAGCGCCATCGCCTCGTGCCGGTCCTCGTGACGGCGCAACTCCTCCCTGTAGCGCGCGACGAGCAGCAGGGCGTAGTCCGTCCCCGCACCGAAGACCAGCACGGTGAGGATGCCCGCGCTCTGGCCGTTGACGGTCAGCCCGGCGTGCTCGGCGAGGAAGTAGATCACCGCCTGCGCGGTGAAGAGCGCGGCGACCACCGCGAGCAGCGGCACCAGCAGCAGCGTCGGACTGCGGTAGGTGATCAGCAGCATCACGATGACGACGGCCATCGCCGACAGCAGCAGCGTGGAGTCGATGCCCTCGAACGCCTCGGAGAAGTCCGCCGAGGTCCCGCCCGGCCCGGTGATGTGCACGGCGAGGCCGCCGCCGCCCTCCCCGACGACGTCCCGGATCTCGTCGACGGCCGGCGCGATGCGCTCCCAGCCCTGCTCGTCCATGGTGATCGGCACGTACACCTGGGCCGCGCGCGGATCGACGTCCCGGTCGTAGGTGGGCCCGCGGGTCTCGTCGCCGCGGATTCCGTAGACGGTGAGCTGCTTCAGCTCCCGCACGTCCTCCTCGATGGCGGCCCGGTCCTGGGCGGTGAGGCCGTCGTCGCGGGCGTAGACCACCACGGCGGGGATCTGCTCGGGCCTGAAGTCCTCGGAGATGTGGAGGACTTGGGTGGATTCCGCCGAGCCGGGCAGCCAGGAGGCGGCGTCGTTGTCCTGCGCGTCGGCGAGTTTCTGGGCGAACGGAGCCGTCAGGAACAGCAGGATGAGCCAGAGCACCAGCACGACCCACTTGGCCCGGCGCCCGCAGACGAGATGCGCAATGCCCCGGTTATCCGGCATGGAGACCTCCGTGCCGGCACCCGTGGGGCGCACGGCTGTGTTCGATCCGCGGCGACCGCCGCGCGGGCGCGATCGGCCCCATCCAATCCGCACCGGGCCGGAAACCGCCACCCCTTGGGCCCCCACGGCTCAAGTCGTGCGGACCGCATACGCTTGGGGCATGGCCGCGCAGATCAATCCCAGCATCCTGTCCGCCGACTTCGCCCGCCTCGCGGACGAGGCGAAGGCGGTCCAGGGAGCCGACTGGCTCCATGTCGACGTCATGGACAACCATTTCGTCCCGAACCTCACGCTCGGTGTGCCGGTCGTAGAGTCGCTGGCCCGTGCGACGGACACTCCGCTGGACTGCCATCTGATGATCGAGGCCCCCGATCGGTGGGCGCCCCAGTACGTGGAGGCGGGGGCCGGTTCCGTCACCTTCCATGTCGAGGCCGCCGCCGCTCCTGTGCGTCTGGCCCGGGAGATCCGGGCCAAGGGCGCGCGGGCCTCCATGGCGCTCAGGCCCGCGACGCCGATCGAGCCGTACGAGGATCTGCTCCCCGAGCTCGACATGCTGCTGATCATGACGGTCGAGCCGGGATTCGGGGGGCAGGCGTTTCTCGACATCATGCTCCCCAAGATTCGCCGCACCCGCGAGTTGATCAGCAAGCACGGCCTCGAGCTGTGGCTCCAGGTCGACGGCGGGGTCTCGGAGGCGACGATCGAGCGGTGCGCGGAGGCCGGCGCGGACGTCTTCGTCGCCGGTTCCGCGGTGTACGGCGCCGAGGACCCCGCCGAGGCGGTCCGGGCGCTGCGCGAGCGGGCCGAGGCGACGACGAAGACCGCCGCCTGGGCATGCGGCCACTGAGCCAAGGGAACGTGAACGGCGCCCTTCAGGGCGGATCCATCGCGCCGGATCTGCAAGGATGAACGGCGAACCCAGAGTGTGAACAGTTGAACAGTAGTGAGGAGATCGCCGTGTCGGGTATGTCGGCGGGCCGGTCAGCCATGCGGATGGGACCCGCTGAGCTGGTGCAGGCGGCGGCCATGGCCCGCCGCTTCTACCTCGAGGGCAAGTCCAAGATCCAGATCGCGGAGGAGTTCGGCGTCAGCCGCTTCAAGGTGGCCCGGGTCCTGGAGACCGCCCTCGAGCGGGATCTCGTGCGTATCGAGATCCGAGTCCCCGCGGAGCTGGACGCCGAGCGCTCGGACGCGCTGCGCGCCCGCTACGGTCTGCGGCATGCCGTCGTGGTCGAGTCGCCCGCGGAGGCCGAGGACACTCCCGACCCGGAGAACCTGGGAGAAGTGGCCGCCGACCTGCTCGGCGAACTGGTGAACGAGGGCGATGTGCTGGGCCTGGCCTGGGGCCGGTCCACCATCCACATGGCGGCCGCGCTGGACCGGCTGCCGCCCTGCACGGTCGTGCAGTTGACGGGCGTCTACGACGCCGGGACCGCCGAGCGCGGCTCGGTGGAGGCGGTGCGCCGGGCCGCCCAGGTCTCCGGCGGCGACGCGCACCCCATCTACGCGCCGATGCTGCTGCCGGACGCGGCCACCGCGGCGGCGCTGCGCAACCAGACCGGGATCGCCCGGGCCTTCGAGTACTTCGACAAGGTCACGGTCGCCTGTGTCTCCATCGGATCCTGGGAGCCCGGCATCTCCACGGTGCACGACATGCTCAGCGACCAGGAGCGGGCGCACTACGCCTCGCTCGGGGTGGCCGCCGAGATGTCGGCGCACCTCTTCGACTCCGACGGCCGCCGGGTCGGCCGGGACCTGGGCGAGCGGTGCATCACCGTCAAGGCCGACCAGTTGCGCCGTATCCCCGAGGTGGTCGCCATAGCGGGCGGGGCGCGCAAGGCGTCCGCGATCGACGCGGTCCTGCGGTCGGGACTCGTGACGAGCCTGGTGACCGACACCTCCGCCGCGGACGTGCTGATGACCACCGGACCGACCCCGAAGCCCGCGCTCAACAGGGCCGATCCGGACGGTATCTGACAGAGGGTCGGCATTGACGGGCCGCGGTGGCATCGCCTGGATGCCGCCGCGGCCCGTTTGCCGCGTGCGCCCCGCACGGTGCCATCGGCCCTTCCGGCGCCGAGGTCCACTCCACCGACGATCACCACGACTCGTTCAGGGCGGTACCGAGATGACGCAAGTCCTGCTCACGCTGGACCTCGACGGGGTCACCGACAAGGCGGGCCTGATGGACCGGTGCCTGCGGGACCTGGCGCTGCCGGACTGGTTCGGCCGCAACTGGGACGCGCTGGCCGACGTCCTGTCCGACCCGCAGCTGTGGCCCGGGGAGGCCGCCGTGGTCGTCGTACGCAACTGGCGGGCCTACGCCGAGGCGCGCCCGCAGGAGTGGGACACCGCCCGCGAGGTGTTCACGGACGCCTCGGCCGTCACCGTGGCCCTCGCCCTTGGAGGATCCTCCTAGCGGGTTCCGGCGGCCCTGGACGAACCGACCGTGTATGGCGCGGGGGTCGTCATGGGAGAATGAAGTACGTGCTCTTTCCCCCTGGCTGACCTGTCCGGGGGCCACCTCTGAACGACTGGGATGTGCAGCACGTGCGTTTCCTGAATGACATCCAGCCCCCGTACGACCTGACGTACGACGACGTCTTCATGGTCCCGAGCCGCTCCGCGGTCGGTTCCCGGCAGGGCGTGGACCTCAGCGCCCCGGACGGCACGGGCACGACGATCCCGCTCGTCGTCGCCAACATGACCGCCATCGCCGGTCGGCGGATGGCGGAGACGATGGCCCGGCGCGGCGGTCTGGTGGTCATCCCGCAGGACATCCCCATCGAGGTCGTCACCGACGTCGTCTCCTGGGTCAAGAGCCGGCACCACGTCCTGGACACCCCCATCGTGCTGGCCCCGCACCAGACCGTCGCCGACGCCCTCGCCCTGCTGCCCAAGCGGGCCCACAACGCCGGTGTCGTCGTGGACGAGGACCACAAGCCGGTCGGCGTGGTCACCGACGCCGACCTCACCGGCGTGGACCGCTTCACCCAGCTCGCCGAGGTCATGTCCCGCGACCTGCTGCTCCTCGACGCCGGCATCGACCCGCGCGAGGCGTTCAACACCCTCGACCACCACAACCGCCGCTACGCCCCGGCCGTGGACGCCGACGGCCGCCTCGCGGGCATCCTCACCCGCAAGGGCGCCCTGCGCGCCACGCTGTACACGCCGGCCGTCGACGCGCAGGGCAGGCTGCGCGTCGCCGCCGCCGTCGGCATCAACGGCGACGTGGCGGGCAAGGCCAAGCAGCTGCTCGACGCGGGCGTGGACACCCTCGTCATCGACACCGCGCACGGCCACCAGGAGTCGATGATCAGCGCGATCAGGGTGGTCCGCGCGCTCGACCCGCAGGTCCCCATCGTGGCCGGCAACATCGTCGCCGCCGAGGGCGTGCGGGATCTGATCGAGGCGGGCGCCGACATCATCAAGGTCGGCGTCGGACCGGGCGCCATGTGCACCACCCGGATGATGACCGGCGTCGGCCGCCCGCAGTTCTCCGCGGTGCTGGAGTGCGCCGCCGAGGCCCGCAAGTACGGCAAGCACGTCTGGGCCGACGGCGGCGTCCGGCACCCGCGTGACGTGGCGATGGCCCTGGCCGCCGGCGCCTCCAACGTGATGATCGGCTCCTGGTTCGCGGGCACCTACGAGTCCCCGGGCGACCTCCAGCAGGACGCAGGCGGCCGCCTGTACAAGGAGTCGTTCGGCATGGCCTCGGCGCGCGCGGTCCGCAACCGCACCTCCGAGGAGTCGTCCTACGACCGCGCCCGCAAGGCCCTGTTCGAGGAGGGCATCTCCACCTCCCGGATGTTCCTCGACCCGGTCCGCCCGGGTGTGGAGGACCTGATCGACTCGATCATCGCGGGCGTCCGCTCGTCCTGCACCTACGCCGGTGCCGGCTCCCTGGAGGAGTTCACCGAGAAGGCCGTCGTCGGCATCCAGAGCGCCGCCGGATACGCCGAGGGCAAGCCCCTGCACGCCAGCTGGAGCTGACCGAACTCCCTTGCGGACGGCCCCCGTTATTCCCCTCGCGCGGGAAAACCGGGGGCCGTCCGCAGGTCCGGGGCCCTACCGTCGGGGCATGGACATCACCGTCTGCACGGCCTCGGACGTGGCGCTGCTCGACCGGTACATGGGCTCGCCGGGCCGCACCTCCTTCCACGCGCGCCGGTTCGCCAGGCAGCGGGCGGGTCAGTGCACGTACCTCGTCGCCCACCTCGACGGCTGGCCCGTCGGGCACACCGAGATGCGCTGGATCGGCTGCTCGGCCCCCGAGGTGCGGGCCGCCCGCCCGGGCTGCCCGGAGATCGGCGGCCTCGCCGTGTGGCCCGACCACCTGCGCTCGCGGG
The DNA here is from genome assembly GCF_040299205.1 of Streptomyces sp. NPDC000983. Taxonomy (NCBI): domain Bacteria; kingdom Bacillati; phylum Actinomycetota; class Actinomycetes; order Kitasatosporales; family Streptomycetaceae; genus Streptomyces; species Streptomyces sp. NPDC000983. The sequence continues at coordinate 57,328 of NZ_JBEPBM010000021.1, forward strand.
GCATCGGCAGCGCGCTCGTGGGCGCCGCCGAGGAACTGGCCCGGCGGCGCGGACTGAGCGCCGTCGGCATCGGCGTCGGCCGGGACAACCCGCGGGCCGCCGCGCTGTACGAACGGCTCGGCTACCGGCCGCTGACCGACTACCTCGACCGGTACTCCTACGACGACCAGGACGGCGCGCTGCGCGAGTGCGTCGATCCCTGCACGTTCCTGGTCAAAGAACCCCTGTGAGTCATCGCCGCGCAACGGTCCTCCGCCGCCGCGCAACGAACACCCACGCCGTGCCGAGGAACGCAATGATCTTGCGGTGATGCGCAAGGTTGCTGCATTACAACGGCAATGCCACAGCTCATAGGCTGTCGCCTCGTACGTGGCGTGGCGGGGACCCCGCTCGGTGGGTCCCTGCTGCAAGGGGTGCTGCCGGTCCCCGTCCCCCTGACCGGCAGCGATGAAGGAGCCAGCGCGTGCTCGACCAAGGCGCACCCCCGCACGACCCAGGCCGGACCGTCCCCTCGTCCCCGGGGCTCGGCGCACGCCTGCTGCGACGCAAGCCCGTGGAACTCCTGGTCGCCGAGGGCGGCCAGGGCGAGGGAGGCTCGCTGCGGCGCTCCCTCGGACTGTGGCAGCTGACCATGATCAGCATCGGTGCCACCCTCGGCACCGGCATCTTCGTCGTCCTCGGCGACGCCGTCCCCGAGGCCGGTCCGGCCGTCACCCTGGCGTTCGTCATCGCCGGTCTGACCGCCCTGTTCTCGGCCCTCTCCTACGCCGAGCTGGCCGGCTCCATCCCCGTCGCCGGCTCCTCCTACTCGTACGCGTACGCAACGATGGGCGAACTCGTCGCCTGGGTCTGCGGCTGGTGCCTGGTCCTGGAGTACGGGGTCTCCGTCGCCGCGGTCGCCGTCGGCTGGGGCGAGTACCTCAACGAACTCCTCGACGGCACCATCGGCGTCACCATCCCCACCGCGCTCTCCTCGGCGCCCGGCGAGGGCGGCATCGTCAACCTGCCGGCGCTGATCGTCGTCCTGCTGGCCATGGTGTTCCTGCTCGGCGGGGTCCGGGAGTCCGCCCGCGCCAACACGATCATGGTCGCGGTGAAGATAGCCGCGCTGGTGCTGTTCTGCGCGGTCGGCTTCACCGGCTTCAGGTCCGGCAACTACGAGGACTTCATGCCGCTGGGCATGGCCGGCGTCAGCGCGGCCGGCGCCACCCTGTTCTTCTCCTACATCGGCTTCGACGCCGCCTCCACCGCCGGTGAGGAGGCCAAGAACCCCAAGAAGGACCTCCCGCGCGCGATCATGCTCTCGCTGATCATCGTCACGGCGCTCTACGTCCTGGTCGCCGCGGTCGCCGTCGGCGCCTGGAACTGGACCGAGTTCGAGGGCTCCGAGGCCTCCCTCGCCGCGATCATGAACGACGTCAGCGGCCAGACCTTCTGGGGCACCCTGCTCGCCCTCGGCGCGGTCATCTCCATCGCCTCCGTCGTCCTGACCGTGCTCTACGGCCAGACCCGCATCCTCTTCGCGATGTCCCGCGACGGCCTGGTGCCCAGGGCGCTCGGCAAGGTCGACGCGCGGACCGGGGCGCCCCGCCTCAACACCGTGATCGTCTCCCTGTTCTGCGGTGTCCTCGCCGCGATGATCCCGCTGGGCAAGCTGGTCGACGCCACCAGCATCGGCACGCTGTTCGCGTTCGCCCTGGTCAACATCGCGGTGATCGTGCTGCGTTACCGGCGGCCGGAGCTGGAGCGGACCTTCCGGGTGCCGTTCGGGCCGGTGCTGCCGGTGCTGGGCTTCGCCTTCTGCGCGTACAACATGTTCAGCCTCGACACCGTGACCTGGGTGGTCTTCGGGTGCTGGATGGCGGCGGGTCTCGTGTTCTACTTCCTCTACGGCCATCGCCGTTCCCGTCTCGCCGTGCCAGAAGCGAAGTGAACCACCCGCAGTGCTGAACGATCTCGACGAACGTATCGTGCATGCCCTCGCCGAGGACGCCCGCCGCTCCTACGCGGACATCGGCCAGCTCGTCGGCCTGTCCGCGCCCGCGGTCAAGCGCCGCGTGGACCGGTTGCGGGCGACCGGGGCGATCACCGGATTCACGGTGCGGGTCGATCCCGCGGCCCTCGGGTGGGAGACCGAGGGGTTCGTCGAGATCTACTGTCGGCGCAACACCTCACCGGAGACGATTCAGCGGGGGCTGGAGCGGTATCAGGAGGTCGTGGCCGCGTCCACGGTCACCGGTGAGGCGGATGCGGTGGTGCAGGTGTTCGCCTCCGACATGCGGCACTTCGAGAGGGTGCTGGAGCGGATCGCGGGGGAGCCGTTCGTCGAACGGACGAAGTCCGTGCTGGTGCTCTCGCCGTTGTTGCGGAGGTTTTCTTCCGGGTCGCCCACGTAGCCCGTTTTCGGCTGCGGGTGGGTGGGGGCTTGTCGCGCAGTTCCCCGCGCCCCTGGGGGGTGCTGCTTATTCTCTGCGGCGGGGTGCTGGGGCGGCCTAGTATCGGTGTTATGACCTGGCGACATTGATCCATAAGCCGTCGTGCCTCTCGAGGGCCGCCGCGGACGCCGTACCTCACGCGTCCGCATCGCTCCCCTCGGGAAGGCCTCATGACACTCTCACCCGCACGCGTGCCCGCCACCGCAGGCGTCCGACGCCTCACGGCCACGCTGTACGGCTACGCGTTCCTCGACGACCTCGTCCTGCTCTATCCGCTGTACGCGCTGCTCTTCGCCGACAGCGGGCTGTCGCTGTGGCAGATCTCCTCGCTCTTCGCGCTCTGGTCCGTCACCGGTGTGCTCCTCGAGGTGCCCTCCGGTGCCTGGGCCGACGCCGTCTCCCGCCGGACCCTGCTGTGGCTCGGCCCGCTGCTCGGCGCGGCCGGCTTCGCCCTGTGGGTCACCGTTCCCTCGTACGGGGCCTTCGCGGCCGGTTTCGTCCTGTGGGGAACGAGCGGAGCCCTGACCTCCGGAGCCCTGGAGGCGCTGGTCTACGAAGAGCTGGACCGGCTCGGCGCCGCCGACCGCTACGCCCGGGTCCTGGGCCGGGCCCGGGCGGCGGGACTGCTGGGTGTCATGGCGGCGATGGCCGCGGCCGGCCCGGTGTACGCGATCGGCGGCTACCCGGCCGTGGGCGCGGCCAGCGTCGCCGCCTGTCTGCTCGCCTCGGCGACGGCGAGCCGGTTCCCCGACGACCGGGACCGGGCGGCCGACGCCGAGGGCTGGGCGGCCACGCTGCGCGGCGGGCTCGCCACCGTACGCCGGGACCGTTCGCTGCGCGGGGCCCTGCTGCTGGTGCCGGCCGTCGCCTGCGTGTGGAGCGCGCTCGACGAGTACTCGCCGCTGCTGGTCCGCGAGACCGGTGTGGCGGACGGGCTGGTGCCGTACGCGCTCCTGCTGATCTGGGCCGCCGTCACCGCCGTCAGCCTGCTGGCCGGTCCCGCCGAACGGCTGGGCCGGACCGGATACGCCTGGCTGGTCGCCGTCTCCGCGCTCGCCCTGGCGCTGGGCGCGCTCGCCCGTACCCCGGCCGGGCTCGTCCTGATCGCCGTGGCCTTCGCCGGTTTCCAGCTGGCGACGCTGCTCGCCGAGGTGCGTCTGCAGCACCGTATCGAGGAGGGCGGCCGGGCCACCCTGACCTCGGTCGCGGGCCTGGGCACGGAACTGCTGACGGTCCTGGTCTACGGCGCCTACGCGGCGGCCGGCGACCACGCCTCCCACGCGACCGTGTTCGCCGCCTTCGCGGTGCCCTACCTGGTCGCGGTACTGGTCCGCGCGGCGACGAGGTCCGCAAAGCGCGCCTGAAGCCGTCGTCCCCGGCGGCGAAGGCGCACACGGGGCTGACTGCGGGCCGAAGGCGCTTCGGGGCGGCCTTCGGGGCCCGAACCGAGGGTGGTCCCGCGAGGTTCGACAGCACGGGCCGGGGCTGCTGGTCCCGGCCCGGGAAGGGCTGCCGCGGGGTGCCCGGACGCGGGGCGAAGGGGGTCGAGGTGGCCTTGGGGGCCCGGACCGGGTGTGGTCCGGCGTCGCCGCCGGGCGTGCGCTTGGGTCCCTGGTCCCAGCCCGGGAAGGGCTGGGGCGACCGAGCAGGAGGGGCCGCCGCGGGGCTGGAAGGGGGCGGCGTCGCGGTCGGTTCCGTGGTGGGCGGACCCTGTGCCGGGACGTGAGGTGGCGGGGGCGCAATGAATCGCCGGGTTGGCGGCGGTTCACGCAATGAACAGTGCACCGGCGCGCAACGGCTTCTCCTTGTCCGGGTGCGGGCGGCGACCGTACCGTCTACAAAGCCCCCAAAACCCCTTCAGCCCGGTGAGGAACACGCATGCGCACCGCCCTGCTCCAGAGCTCCGGCCGGCCCGGTTCCGTCGTCGAGAACCTCAAGGTGCTCGACGAGGCCGCCGGCCGTGCCGCCGACGCGGGCGCCGGGCTGCTGGTCACACCGGAGATGTTCCTGACCGGGTACGCGATCGGCGACGACATCGGCCGGCTCGCCGAGCCCGCCGACGGCGACGGCGCGGACGCGGTCGCGGAGATCGCCTCCCGGCACGGCCTCGCGATCGTGTACGCCTACCCGGAGCGGGACGGCGCGGCCGTGTACAACTCCGCCCAGCTGGTCTCCGCCGACGGCACCCGCCTCGCGAACTACCGCAAGACCCACCTCTTCGGCTGCTTCGAGCGCGACCACTTCACCCCGGGCGAGCGGCAGGTCGTCCAGGCGGAGCTGAACGGCCTCCGCGTCGGCATCCTGATCTGCTACGACGTCGAGTTCCCGGAGAACGTCCGCGCCCACGCCCTGGCCGGCACCGACCTGCTGCTGGTGCCGACCGCGCAGATGCACCCGTTCCAGTTCGTCGCCGAGTCGATGATCCCGGTGCGCGCCTTCGAGAACCAGATGTACGTCGCCTACGTCAACCGCACCGGCCAGGAAGGGGAGTTCGAGTTCGTCGGCCTCTCCACCCTCGCCGGCCCCGACGGCGTCGCCCGCACCCGCGCCGGACGCGGTGAGGACCTGGTGTTCGCCGACACCGACCCCGAGTTCCTCGCCGCCTCCCGTGCGGCCAACCCGTATCTGAAGGACCGCCGCCCCGGCCTCTACGGGTCCCTCGTCTGAACCTCCCCCTCTCCCCGCACCCCCCGCACGCAGCTTTCGCAAGGAGTCCGTACCCCATGACGTCCACCGTGCCCAACGCCGTCGAGCACGCCGACGAGCAGCAGCCCCCGATCACCATGTTCGGGCCGGACTTCCCCTACGCGTACGACGACTTCCTCGCCCACCCGGCGGGACTCGGCCAGATACCCGCCACCGAGCACGGCACCGAGGTCGCGGTGATCGGCGGCGGTCTCTCCGGCATCGTCGCCGCCTACGAACTGATGAAGATGGGCCTCAAGCCCGTCGTCTACGAGGCCGACCGGATCGGCGGCCGGCTGCGCACCGTCGGCTTCGACGGCCCCGGCACCGACGGTCTGAGCGCCGAGATGGGCGCCATGCGCTTCCCGCCCTCCTCCACCGCCCTCCAGCACTACCTCGACCTGGTGGGCCTGGAGACGCGACCCTTCCCCAACCCCCTGGCCGAGGCCACCCCTTCGACGGTCGTCGACCTCAAGGGCGAGTCCCACTACGCCGAGACCGTCGACGACCTCCCGCAGGTGTACCGGGACGTCGCCACGGCGTGGAACAAGTGCCTGGAGGAGGGCGCCGACTTCTCCGACATGAACCGCGCGATGCGCGAGCGGGACGTGCCGCGCATCCGTGAGATCTGGGCGAAGCTCGTCGAGAAGCTCGACAACCAGACCTTCTACGGATTCCTCTGCGACTCCGAGGCGTTCAAGTCCTTCCGGCACCGCGAGATCTTCGGCCAGGTCGGCTTCGGCACCGGCGGCTGGGACACCGACTTCCCCAACTCCATCCTGGAGATCCTCCGCGTCGTCTACACCGAGGCCGACGACCACCACCGCGGCATCGTCGGCGGCTCCCAGCAGCTGCCCCTGCGCATGTGGGAGCGCGAGCCGGAGAAGATCGTCCACTGGGCGTACGGCACCTCGCTGGCCACGCTGCACGAGAACGGCGCCCCCCGCCCGGCCGTGACCCGGCTGACCCGCACCGCCGGCAACCGGATCACCGTGACGGACGCCGACGGCGACATCCGCACCTACCGGGCCGCCGTCTTCACCGCGCAGTCCTGGATGCTGCTGTCGAAGATCGCCTGCGACGACTCGCTCTTCCCGATCGACCACTGGACGGCGATCGAGCGCACCCACTACATGGAGTCCTCGAAGCTCTTCGTCCCCGTGGACCGGCCGTTCTGGCTGGACAAGGACGAGGAGACGGGGCGTGACGTCATGTCGATGACGCTCACCGACCGTATGACGCGCGGGACCTACCTCCTGGACGACGGCCCGGACAAGCCCGCCGTGATCTGCCTGTCGTACACCTGGTGCGACGACAGCCTGAAGTGGCTGCCGCTGTCCGCGAACGAGCGGATGGAGGTCATGCTGAAGTCGCTCGGCGAGATCTATCCCAAGGTCGACATCCGCAAGCACATCATCGGCAACCCGGTGACCGTCTCCTGGGAGAACGAGCCCTACTTCATGGGCGCGTTCAAGGCCAACCTGCCCGGCCACTACCGCTACCAGCGGCGCCTGTTCACCCACTTCATGCAGGACCGGCTGCCCGAGGACAAGCGGGGCATCTTCCTCGCCGGCGACGACATCTCCTGGACGGCCGGCTGGGCCGAGGGCGCGATCCAGACCGCGCTGAACGCCGTGTGGGGCGTCATGCACCACCTCGGCGGATCGACCGACGCGACCAACCCCGGCCCGGGCGACCGCTACGACGAGATCGCGCCGGTGGAGCTGCCGGAGGACTGACCCGGCCCGGTCAGCGGGGCAGCGGGGTGAGCAGCATGCGCCCCGCGAACCCGACCGCCGTGTCCAGCCGCTCGGTGAACTCCTCGGCCAGATCGGGCAGTCGCCGCAGCGCCCACAGGGCCCGGGCCGCCGACCAGGTCGCGTCCCGGGCCCGCTCCAGGCTCCACGAGCCGAGCAGATGGGTCAGCGGGTCGGCGATCTGCAACAGATCGGGGCCCGGCATCAGCTCCTCGCGGATCGTTTCCTCCAGCGAGACGAGGAGTTCGCCCACGCGGTCGAACTCGTCCTCCAGCTCGACGGGTTCGCAGCCGAGCGTACGACAGGCGTCCACGACGGCGAGCGCGAGATCGTGGCCGATATGGGCGTTGATGCCCGCCAGCGCGAACTGAAGCGGGCGTACACCGGGATGGCGGCGGAACTGGAACAGGGGACGCCAACAGGCGGGCGGGCGCCCCTCCTCGGCCGCCTCGACGGCCGCGAGATAGCGTTCCGCGAACCGCACGTCCAGCGTGATCGCTGCGTGCGGGTCCGCGAACCGGCCCGCGTCGACGCACCGGTCCACCGCCTCCGTCACCATCAGGTAGACGCGGTTGAACACGGCGACGCCGTCCCGCGGCGGAAGGGCCGCGTCCAGCGCCCGCATGCGCGAGACGACCACGTCGACGGGGGTGGTGAGTTGCTCACAGTGCACCATGGGGGCAGAGTCGCAGCTTTAGGCTGACGGCAGTGACGGCGGGCCCGACACTTCCCCAGAACGGGGGAACGCGCCCGCCGTTGGGGGAGGGGGAACCGGCTCGTGGCTGTCTCACGCGCCCAGCGGCTCGCCGCACGCAGGTCCGCGCGGCGGCGGTCGACCGGGCGGGGCGCCATGGTCGTGGCCGCCTCCGTCGTGGTCGCCCTGGGCACCGCGACCGGGATGATCTCGGCGCTGGACGACGGCACGGGCTCCGACGAGGCCCGGCCCGACACCACCCACTCGCCCCGCCTGGAGACGCTGCCCGTGGTGCCGCCGCCGTCCCCGTCGCCGTCCGCGTCGGCGAGCGAGTCGCCCTCACCGACGCCCAAGGCCAAGAAGAGGAAGGCGGCGAGCCCCACGCCCGCGCCGAGCAGGACCGAGCGGCGGACGGCCGCCGCCTCCACCCGGCTCTACAGCCACCCCGCCTCCCAGGTGCAGGACTGGGTCCGGGACAACGCCGGTGACCCCCGGCACGACGTGATCCGGTCCCGGATCGCCGCGCAGCCCGCCGCGGTGTGGTTCGCCGACTTCACCCCGGACACCATCACCTCCCGGGTCCGCGCCGTGACCTCCGGTGGTGCCGCCCAGGGCCGGGTGCCGCTGGTCGTGGCGTACGCGATCCCGGACCGCGACTGCGGCGGGGCCAGCCAGGGCGGCGCGCCCGACCTCGGCGCCTACGACGACTGGATCGACCGGTTCGCGGCCGGGCTCGGCTCCGGCCAGGTCATCGTCGTCCTCGAACCCGACTCCGTCGCCCAGGCCGAGTGCCTGTCCGGAGACGAACGGGCCGCCCGCTTCGCCTCGTTGGCCCGGGCCGGCCGCGTCCTGAAGGACGCCAACCCCAACGCCCGCGTCTACTACGACGCCGGCCACTCCGGCTGGCACCCCGCCGCGACGCAGGCGGGCTGGCTGCGGCAGGCCGGCGCCGCCTCGCCCGCCTCCTCCGACGGCATCTTCAGCAACGTCTCCAACTTCCACACCACCGCCGACGAGATCGCCTACGACCGACAGGTCCTCGACGCCCTCGGCGGCCCCGCCTCGCTCGGCGCCGTCATCGACACCAGCCGCAACGGCAACGGCGCCCCGGCCGACGGCGAGTGGTGCGATCCCGCCGGCCGGGCGCTGGGCCGGGCCCCGAGCCTGAGCACCGGCGAGGCCCGCATCCATGCCTACCTGTGGGTGAAGCTGCCGGGCGAGTCCGACGGGTGCAAGGGCACCCCGGGGACGTTCTCCGCCTCCTACGCCTACGAACTGGCGTCGTCGTAGCGCGAGGTGCCCTCGTCCAGCAGGGGTTCCTGCGTCTTGAGGTGGGCGGGGGCCATGAGGCGCAGGGCGTGGTAGCCGGTGATCACGACCAGCGTGCCCAGCGCGATGCCGCTCAGCTGGAAGGTGTCGGTGAACTCCATGGTCACGTTGCCGACGCCGATGATGATGCCCGCGGCGGCCGGCACCAGGTTCAGCGGATTGCGCAGGTCCACCCCGGCGTTGATCCAGATCTGCGCGCCGAGCAGGCCGATCATGCCGTACAGGATGACGGTGATGCCGCCGAGGACGCCGCCGGGGATCGCGGCGACGACCGCGCCGAACTTCGGGCACAGGCCGAACAGCAGCGCGAAGCAGGCGGCGGCCCAGTAGGCGGCCGTGGAGTAGACGCGGGTCGCCGCCATCACGCCGATGTTCTCGGAGTAGGTGGTGGTGGGCGGGCCGCCGACCGCGGTGGAGAGCATGGAGCCGACGCCGTCGGCGGAGATCGCGGTGCCCAGCTTGTCGTCGAGGTCGTCGCCGGTCATCTCGCCGACCGCCTTGACGTGTCCGGCGTTCTCGGCGACCAGCGCGATCACCACGGGCAGGGCCACCAGGATCGCCGACCACTCGAAGGACGGGCCGTGGAAGGCGGGCAGGCCGATCCAGTCGGCCTGGCCGACGCCGGAGAGGTCCAGACGCCAGTGGTCGGTGACCTTGCCGCTCGCGTCGGCCGAGTGGATCCGCCCGAAGATCCGGTCGAAGGCCCAGGAGATGCCGTAGCCGAAGACCAGGCCGAGGAAGATCGCGATCCGGGACCAGAAACCGCGCAGGCAGACGACGGCCAGACCGGTGAAGAACATCACCAGCAGGGCCGTCCACTGGTCCTGCGGCCAGTAGGTCGTCGCGGTGACCGGGGCGAGGTTGAAGCCGATCAGCATCACGACCGCGCCGGTGACGATCGGCGGCATCGCCGCGTGGATGATCCGCGCCCCGAACCGCTGGACGGCGAGCCCCACCAGGAAGAGGACCGCGGCGACGACCAGGACCGCGCCGGTGACGGTCGCGCTGGTGCCGCCCTCGGCGCGGATGACCGCCGCCACGCCCACGAACGACAGGGAGCAGCCCAGGTAGCTGGGCACCCGGCCGCGCGTGGCCAGCAGGAACACCATGGTGGCGACACCGGACATCATGATCGCCAGGTTGGGGTCCAGACCCATGAGGACCGGGGCCACGAAACTCGCCCCGAACATCGCCACCACATGCTGGGCGCCGAGCCCGGCCGTGCGCGGCCAGGAGAGCCGTTCGTCGGGCCGGACCACCGCTCCGGGCGCCGGAGTGCGTCCGTCGCCGTGCAGTTTCCAGCGGACGCCAAGATCCATGGTGCGGTTCGCTTTCGGTCGTGCGGGTGGGTCCGGACCATTGTCGGGGGTGAAATGGGATGCTGAGCGTCCGCTTAGGATGGAGTGTCCTCGTTCCACCTGCCCCAGGAGCACCACCCGTGACCGCCGAAGCGCCCGCAGCCCCCGCCCTGACCCACGGCAGGCTGATACCCGTCACCGTCCACTTCGACGACCTGGACGCGCTCGGCCTGCTGCACAACGCCCGCTACCCGGTGCTGGTCGAGCGGGCCTGGACCGAGCTGTGGCACGGCCACGGCTTCCGCTTCGAGGGCGACTGGGCCGCCGCCGGCGACGCCTGCAACGCGGTCAGGGAACTGCGGATCGGCTACGAGGCGCCGGTGACCAAGCCCGGCGCGTACGCCGTCCACCTGTGGCTGGAGCGGCTCGGCACCACCGGCCTCACCTACGGCTTCCGCTTCTGCTCGGTGGACGGCGCGGTGACCTACGCCCGGGGCGCCCGGGTCCTGGTCCGGCTGGACTCCACGACGCTCAGGCCGGCGCCGTGGAGCGAGGAGTTCAGGACCGTGGGCCGGGAACTGCTGCGTCCGGCCGGCTGACCGCGGCGGGCTTGCGCTCGGCGGTGCGCAGCACGCCCGCGAAGGCCGCGAGCCCGGTGGCCAGCACGGTCACCAGCGCGAACGACACCACCAGACTGGTCAGTTGCGCCAGCCCGCCGATCGCACCGGGCGCGACCAGGCCCGAGGTGTACGTGATGGTCGCGACGCCCGCGATGGCCAGACTGGGGTTGGGGCCGCTGCGGCCCGCCGCGGCGAAGCACAGCGGCACCACGACCGCGATGCCGAGCCCCATCAGCCCGAACCCGGTCATCGCCACCGCGGGATGCCCGGCCGTCACGATCAGCAGACCGCCGAGAGCCGCGAGGACCCCGCCCCAACGGACCGTGCGCACGGCGCCGTACCGGTCCACCACCTTGTCGCCCGCGATCCGGGCGACGGCCATGGTGAGCGTGAAGCCCGTGGTGCAGGCGGCGGCCAGACCGGCCGAACTGCCCAGTTCGTCCTGGAGATAGACCGCGGACCAGTCCAGGCTCGCGCCCTCCGCGAACACCGCGCAGAAACCGACCGCGCCGATGAGCAGCGCCGAGCGGGGCGGCAGCGCGAACCGGGGCGGCGCCTCCTCGTCGTCGGCCGGCTGGAGGTCGAGCACCCAGGCACAGGCGACCAGACCGACCACGGTCAGGACGGCCGAGGCCAGCGCGTGGTGCAGCCGGGCGTCCGTGCCCAGATGTGCGGCGAGCGTGCCGCCCAGCGAGCCGAGCACGGCCCCCGCGCTCCACATGCCGTGCAGCCCGGACATGATCGACCGGTCCAGCCGGTTCTCCACGTCCACCCCGAGCGCGTTCATCGCGACGTCCGCCATGCCCGCGGTGGCGCCGAAGACGAACAGCGCCAGGCACAGGGTGAGCAGGTTCGGCGCCAGGGACGGCAGGAGCAGGGCGAGCGTCCACAGCGCGAGGAGCCCGCGCTGGGCACTGCGGGCGCCGAAGCGGTGCGTGATGCTCCCGGCCAGCGGCATCGCCAGCGAGGCGCCGAGTGCGGGGAAGGCCAGGGCCAGCCCCAACTGGCCCGCGCTGACCGAGGCGTGGTCCTGGATCCACGGCACCCGGGTCGCGAACGAGCCGGTCACCGCGCCGTGCACGGTGAAGACGGCGGCGACGGCGTAGCGCGCCCGTTTCACCTCGCGCATGTCGTACACCAGGTCACTCATGCTCAAGCCCCTCCCTCGATGCCCGCCGCGGTAAACTATCAGGAAGCCTGCCTGATAGATAGTGACCAGTGATGGCCGCGCACCGCACGGCGCCGGCGATCTGGAAGGATCCCGGTATGCCCGCATCCCCCAGCACCGCCCGGGCCATCAACGACCGGCTCGCCCTGCGCCTGCTCCAGCAGGAGGGTCCGCTGACGGCCGGCCGCCTGAAGGAACTGACCGGCCTGTCCCGGCCGAGCGTCGCCGACCTCGTCGAACGGCTCACCGTCGCCGGCCTGGTCGAGGTGGTGGGGGAGTCCGGCGAACAGCGCCGCGGCCCCAACGCCAAGGTGTACGGCATCGTCGCCGACCGCGCCCATCTGGCCGCCCTCGACGTGCGCACCGAGGGCGTCTCCGTGGCCGTGTCCGACCTGCTCGGCCGGGTGCTGACGGAGGCGTCGGCGCCGATCGACGGCGGCGTGGGGACGGGCCCCGCGGTGGAACAGGCGGTGGCGCTGGTGGAGCGGGCCGTCAAGGAGGCGGGCGTGGACCGCCCGCACACCGTCGGCATCGGCGCGCCCGGCCTGATCGACCCGGCGACCGGCGAACTGCGCCGCACCTCGGGCCTGCCGGAGTGGCACCGGCGTCTGGTCGCCGCGCTCCAGGAGCGGTTCGCGCCGGCCCGGGTCAACGTGGAGAACGAGACCAACCTGGCGGCGCTGGCGGAACAGCGCGTGGGCGCCGCCCGGGACCGGGACACCTTCGTGCTGCTCTGGCTCGGCATAGGCGTGGGCGCGGCCGTCGTCCTGGACGGCACCCTGCGCCGGGGCGCCTCGGGCGGCACCGGCGAGATCGGCTTCCTGCCGGTGCCGGGGACGACGGGGCTGCCCTCGGCGACGGACTGCTCCGGCGGCTTCCACACCCTGGCCGGCGAGGCGGCTGTCGCCGCACTGGCCGCGCAGCACGGTGTGACGGCACCGGCGGTGGCCGGCGAACCGCGGGGGGCGACCCTGGTCCGCGCGGCGGCCGAGACCCCGGCCGCCCCGCACCACGCCCGATTCCTCGACACCCTCGCCGACCGGGTGGCCCTCGGCTCCGCCGCCGTCATCGCGGTGCTGGACCCGGGCTGCGTGGTGCTCGGCGGCGAGATCGGCCGCGCGGGCGGACCGGAGCTGGCCGCCCGCGTCCAGGAACGCCTGGTGCGGATGTCGCCGCTGCCCACGGAGGTACGGGCGGGGGCGCTGGGCGGGGAGGCGGTCCTGCGTGGAGCCCTGCTGACCGCCCGGGACCGGGCCCAGGACGAACTCTTCGCACCACCGGCGCGCTGAGCCCCGGGCCCCTCGGCCTGCCAGGCATGCCCGGCCCCGGACGAGCTCCGGACTAGCCCTGGGCCTGCCCCACCCGCCTGGCCCCGGACGAGCCCTGGGCCTGCCCCACCCGCCCGACCCCGCACACGACGAAGCGGCCCGCTCCGGAAGAGCGGGCCGCTTCGCCGCGCGGTCCCCTCGCCCGCGGTGCCGTGGTCAGGGCCGGCACCGGCGCGGACGCGGGGAGTTGGTGGCCCGGCGGCGGGCAAGGGCCGTCGTCACCGCCGCCGGGCCGGTCCTGGCACGAGGGCTCAGCAGGCGCCGAGGTCCTGCCACACCCCCCATTCACCGGTGGTCCCGGGCTCCTCGCCCTTCGTCCACCACTTCGACTTCCAGGTGTGCCCCTTGTGGGAGACCTGGGTGCCGCCGCCGTACTCCGTGCCGGAGTTCCAGGCCGGCGCCGTGCAGGCACCGGGCGTCGGGGTCGGCGTAGGCGTCGGGTCGGTCGGGTCCGGGGTGGGCGTGCCGCCCGTGCCCGGTTCCACCGGCGTGGTGCCGCGCGCCAGGTTCCCGGCGAGGGCGTACGTGGTGCCGTTGACCGTCACCGTCCAGTTCCACGGGGTGGACACCGGCAGGTAGTAGTTGAAGGAGAGCTCCACCGACGCGCCCGGCGCCAGCGACTGCCAGGCCGGCAGCTTCAGCGAGACGCGGTGGAAGTCGCCCTTCAGCCCGCCCACGTTGGAGCCGGTGTGGTCGCTGCTGATCACCTTCGTGCCGAAGCCCGACTGGTCGGAGGCGTTGGCCGGGGCCGCGGTGGAGTAGTCGAACTGGAACTCCGTACCGCCCGGCAGGGAGGTCCTCGTGTTGTTGGTGATCTTCACCTTGGGCGTGATCGGGTAGTTGGAGTCGCCGAGCTTGAACTCGCCGAACTCCACGCCGATGTCGACGGCCTGCGTCGGCATCGCCCTGTTGGAGACCTTCGCTCCGTAGGGGGCGGCCGACTTGAACTTGTCGTACATCGCGGTGGTCAGCGTCGAGCCCGGCTCGTACTGGCCCTTCGCGGCGTTCCAGCCGTAGTCGCCGGCCAGCTCCCAGACCATGGTGCCGCCGATGCCGTTCGCCACCACGTAGTCGGCCTTGGCCTTCACCGACTGCTCGTCCTCGGTGGACAGGAACACCTTCTTCTCGGCGTTCCACAGCCACGGCGCGACCAGGGTGGAGTCGTACTTGCGGGCGTAGGTGCCGGTCAGCGTGGTGCCGGCCGGGAAGCCGTACTTGGTGACGTAGTCGCCGACGACACCCTTCTCCAGGTTCTTGGCGTGCCACATCGGGTTGGAGCCCGCGGGCGACTCCTTGCCCGCCGTGTCCTTGTCGTGCCAGAGGTTGTCGATGCCGACGGCGCCGTCACCGCACTTGGTCAGCCCGGACCCGGCGGGGCAGTCCGTCGAGGCGGCCTTGCCCCACAGCCCGTCGGTCCCGCCGGTGACGTTCTTGAACCCCCTTGTGTAGTAGGGGAGTCCGATGTTGATCCGGCCGGCCGGCATCGACCCGCGGAAGTAGTGGTAGGCCCAGTCGGTGTTCAGATAGCCGATGCCGCCGTACTGGGAGGCCGAGTACACGCCCGCGGCCGCGAGTTCGGCGTCCTTGCCGTCGTCGAAGAGCGAGGCGTTCGGGCCGACGTACTCGTTCCAGGCGCCGTGCAGGTCGTAGGACATGATGTTGACGTAGTCCAGGTACTTCTGGACCTGGAAGGTCTCCATGCCGCGCAGCAGGTACCCGGAGGAGGGCGCCGCCACGGTCAGGAGGTAGTGCCTGCCGTCCGCCGCGCCCGCCCGGTCGAGCTTCTCGCGCAGCGTCTTCATCAGGGCCGCGTAGCCCTTGACCAGCCCCGCCCGGCGGCCGTTGGAGACCGACCAGTCCAGCGGGTTGCCCGCGTCCTTCATGGTCGTCGGGTACTCGTAGTCGATGTCGACGCCGTTGAAGCCGTACTTGCGGATGAACGCGACCGAGGAGTCGGCGAAGGTGTCGATGCCGGCCTGGTTCACCGAGCCGTCGGCGTTGGTGGCCATCGAGTAGAAGCCGCCGGAGTCCACCCGGCTGCCGTCGTCCGCGAAGTAGCCGCCGGTCTCGGCCCAACCGCCCACGGAGATCAGCGTCTTGACGTCCGGGTGCTGCTTCTTGAACTTGTTCAGCAGGTTGAAGTGGCCCTTGTAGACGAAGCCCGGGTCCATCTCGGCGCCCGCCACGCCGGGCCAGGTCATTCCGGTCGCCGGGTTGGTGGCGACGTCCGAGCCGACGGAGATCTTGTTGGCTCCGTCGACATGGGCGAAGGCGTAGTTGAGGTGGGTGACCTTCTCCCACGGGATGTCGGAGGCGAGGTAGGCGGGCGTGCCGTCCTTGCCGGTGCGCCAGCCGGTGAAGTAGCCGATCACCCGGCGCTGGTGGTCGGCGCCCATCTTCTCCCGGCCCTCGGTGTCGTACACCGAGCAGTACGGGACGTCCACGCCGGGCGTGCTGTACAGCCCGTCGGGGCGACAGGACTCCTGGTCTGCGGCGTGCGAGACGGTGGCCGGGAGGCCGGCCAGCACGAGGCCGGCGAGGGCCGCGGCGCTCGCGAGCAGGGCGGGTCTCGCTCGGTTGCGTGACAGCAAGTCGGTTCCTCTCCACGGAAGTTGGCCAGACAGTAGGGAGGACTAGACCAATGCGTCAATAGGTATGGACCAATTCGGGGTCGAAGAAGTCCAGCGCCGGCCCCTGTGAGCCACCCCACAGCCGTCACCCGCATGGACGAGCGCCGGGCGTGGCACACTGGCCCTGTACCAGAAGCAGCGCACTCCGGGGTCGGTGAAAGTCCGAACCGGCGGTTACAGTCCGCGACCCGGTCGCCTCCAGCGGCCGGTTGACCAGGTGAAATTCCTGGACCGACGGTTAAAGTCCGGATGGGAGGCAGTGCGCGGCGGGCGGGCATTCGTGCGCGCCGCCGATCTGAGCTCGTCCGTCACCGGACGGGTTTCCACGGCGTCGCCCCCGGTGTCGTCGTCCGTACGTTCTGTCGTTCGCGACAGTGCCCCGGAGTCCGTGCCCCCATGAGGCAGGAGGACCCGGGACGTGTTCACCGGAATCGTCGAAGAGCTGGGCGAGATCACCGCGGTCGAGAACCTCGGCGACGCCTGTCGCTTCCGACTGCGCGGCCCCGTCGTCACCGAAGGCGCCAAGCACGGTGACTCCATCGCGGTCAACGGCGTCTGCCTCACGGTCGTCGAACACGAGGGCGACGAGTTCACCGCCGACGTCATGGCCGAGACCCTCGACCGCTCCAGCCTCGGCGCGCTCGGCGTCGGCTCCCGGGTCAACCTGGAGCGGCCCACCGCGGTCGGCGCGCGCCTCGGCGGCCACATCGTGCAGGGCCACGTCGACGGTACCGGCGCGGTGCTGGAGCGCAAGCCCTCCGAGCACTGGGAGATCGTCAAGGTCTCCCTCCCCGCCGACCTCGCCCGCTACGTCGTGGAGAAGGGCTCCATCACCGTCGACGGCATCAGCCTCACCGTCGTCGACGCCGGCCCCGACTACTTCACCGTCAGCCTCATCCCCACCACCCTCGCCCTGACCACGCTCGGCCTCAAGCAGCCCGGCGACCCGGTCAACCTGGAAGTGGACATCGTCGCCAAGTACGTCGAGAGGCTCCTCGCGGACCGGGGGCGGCAGGCGTGAACGGGCTCAACTCCGAGGCCTTCGTCCTGTTCGGCCAGCACATCATCTGGTCGGACATGGTCGGCAACACCCTCGGCCTGATCACCCTCGCGCTGGGCTTCCGGCGCTCGCTGTGGACCTGGCCGGTGCAGTTCCTCTCCGGCCTCGTCCTCTTCGGCGCCTTCTACGGCCATCTGGCCGGCAGCGCCGGCAAGCAGGTCGTGGTCATGGCCGTCGCACTGTACGGCTGGTGGCAGTGGAACCGCGGCACCGACCGCGACCGCGACGGCCGGATCTCGGTCCGCTTCGCCACCTGGACCGAGCGCGCCGCGATGGCCGCCCTGGCCGCCGCCGGCACCGTCGGCGTGGCCCTGCTGTTCAAGGCGTACCCGAGCCTGTCCTGGGACCCTTGGCCGGACGCCTACATCTTCGTCGGCACGATCGTCGCCATGTACGCCCAGGCCCGCGGCATGGTCGAGTTCTGGTTCGCCTGGCTCCTCGTCGACCTCGTCGGCGTCCCGCTGAACTTCGCGAACGGCTACGCCTTCTCCGGCTTCGTCTACGTCATCTACGGCGCGCTCGTCCTGTGGGGCATGCGCGACTGGTGGCTGCGGTCCCGCACGGGCACGCGGCCCGTTCCGGAAGGAGCACCCGCATGAGCAGGGTTCCCGTCCTGTACAGCACCGACAACATCGAGGACTGGTCGCTCGACCCGGTCGAGCGGGCCGTCGCCGACATCGCGGCCGGCCGCCCGGTCGTCGTCGTGGACGACGAGAACCGGGAGAACGAGGGCGACCTCGTCATCGCCGCCGAGAAGGCGACCCCCGAGATCGTCGCCTTCATGATGAGCGAGTGCCGCGGCATGATCTGCGCCCCCATGGAGGGCGAGGAGCTGGACCGGCTGAACCTCCCGCTGATGGTCGAGAACAACACCGAGTCCATGCGGACCGCGTTCACCGTCACCGTCGACGCCTCCGCCGCCCACGGCGTGACCACCGGCATCTCCGCCTCGGACCGCGCGACCACGCTCCAGCTGCTCGCGAGCGGCGACGCCCGGCCCGACGACTTCGTCCGCCCCGGCCACATCTTCCCGCTGCGCGCCCGGCCCGGCGGGGTGCTCGCCCGCGACGGCCACACCGAGGCCGCCGTCGACCTCGCCCGCCTCGCGGGCCTGCGCCCGGCCGGCGCCATCGTCGAGATCGCCGGCGAGGACGGCAGGATGCTCCGGCTGCCCGAACTGATCCCCTTCGCCCGCAAGCACGGCCTGACGATCATCTCCATCGAGGACCTGATCGCCTACCGCCGCTCCGCCGAGCCCACCGTCCGCCGCGAGGCCGAGGTCCACCTGCCGACCTCCCACGGCACCTTCACCGCGTACGGCTACCGCTCCACCGTCGACGGCGTCGAGCACGTCGCCCTGGTCCACGGCGACATCGGCGACGGCCGGGACGTCGTGGTCCGCGTCCACTCCGAGTGCCTGACCGGCGACGTCTTCGGCTCCCAGCGCTGCGACTGCGGCCCCCAGCTGGACACCGCCCTGGACCGCATCCAGGACGAGGGCCGCGGCATCGTGGTCTACCTGCGCGGACACGAGGGCCGCGGCATCGGACTCGTCTCCAAGCTGCGCGCCTACGAGCTCCAGGAGCGCGGCCGCGACACCCTGGACGCCAACCTGGAACTGGGCCTGCCCGCCGACGCCCGGGACTACGCGGCCGGCGCGCAGATCCTCAAGGACCTCGGCGTCACCAGCGTCCGCCTGCTGACCAACAACCCCGACAAGTCCGAGGCGCTCGTCCGGCACGGCGTCGAGGTCACCGAACGCGAGCCGATGCCCGTCACCGCGGGCGAGCACAACCTGCGGTACCTGCGCACCAAGCGGGACCGCATGGGACACGACCTGCCCTGGCTGGAGGCGGCCCCCGTCTCCACCTGCGGCAACCAGTAGCGAACAGCACACAAGGAGAGACGTGAGCGGCAAGGGTGCACCGGAACTGTCCGTACAGGGCGTGGGCGATCTGCGGGTCGCCGTCATCGCGGCGCAGTGGCACGAGAAGGTGATGGACGGCCTGGTGGACGGCGCCCTGCGCGCCCTGCACGACCTCGGGATCGACGAGCCGACCCTGCTCAGGGTCCCGGGCAGCTGGGAGCTCCCGGTCGTCGCCAAGGTCCTCGCGGAGCGCGGCTACGACGCGGTGGTCGCCCTCGGCGTCGTCGTCCGCGGCGGCACCCCGCACTTCGAGTACGTGTGCCAGGGCGTCACCCAGGGCCTCACCCAGGTCTCGGTGGACACCGGCGTCCCCATCGGCTTCGGCGTCCTCACCTGCGACACCGAGGAGCAGGCCCTGGACCGGGCCGGGCTGCCCGGCTCCCACGAGGACAAGGGACACGAGGCGGTGACGGCGGCGGTGGCGACCGCGGCCACCCTGCGTTCAGTATCCGAACCCTGGCGCTGACGAACCGGGTATGTGGCATAGGCTGAGCGTCACCATGTCCAAGAAGACGTTCGAGGGGCTCTTCGCCGAGCTCCAGCAGAAGGCCGCCACCGGCGACCCCGCCACCTCCCGCACCGCCGAGCTGGTCGAGAAGGGTGTCCACGCCATCGGCAAGAAGGTCGTGGAAGAGGCCGCCGAGGTCTGGATGGCCGCCGAGTACGAGGGCAAGGACGCGGCAGCCGAGGAGATCTCCCAGCTGCTCTACCACGTCCAGGTGATGATGGTCGCCCGGGGAATCTCCCTGGACGACGTCTACGCCCACCTCTGAGCCACCGCCGCACACCCGCACACCACTCACGCAAAGGAAGCCGACCTCATGCTGCGCATCGCCGTCCCCAACAAGGGTTCCCTCTCAGGCCCTGCGGCGGACATGCTGCATGAGGCCGGCTACCAGCAGCGCCGGGAGTCCAAGGAGCTGCGGATCGTCGACCCGGAGAACGAGGTCGAGTTCTTCTACCTCCGCCCCCGCGACATCGCGATCTACGTCTCCTCCGGTCGCCTCGACATCGGCATCACCGGCCGCGACCTGCTGATCGACTCCGGCGCCAGCTCCGAGGTCATCCTCCCGCTCGGCTTCGCCCGCTCCACCTTCCGCTTCGCCGCCAAGCCCGGCACCGCGAGCGGCATCGAGGACCTCAAGGGCAAGACGGTCGCCACCTCCTACGAGGGCATCGTCGAGGGCCACCTCGCCGAGAACGGCATCGACGCCTCCGTCGTCCACCTCGACGGCGCCGTGGAGACGGCCATCGAGCTCGGGGTCGCCGAGGTCATCGCCGACGTCGTCGAGACCGGCACCTCGCTGCGCAACGCCGGCCTGGAGGTCTTCGGCGAGCCGATCATGAAGTCCGAGGCCGTCGTCATCCGCCGCACCGGCGCCGACGCCGAGGACCCCAAGGTGCAGCAGTTCCTGCGCCGCCTCCAGGGCGTCCTCGTCGCCCGGACGTACGTGATGATGGACTACGACTGCCGGGTCGAGCAGTTGGAGAAGGCCGTCGCCCTCACGCCCGGCCTGGAGTCCCCGACCGTGTCCCCGCTGCACAACGAGGGCTGGGTCGCCGTCCGCGCGATGGTCCCGTCCAAGGAGGCCCAGCGGATCATGGACGACCTGTACGACATCGGCGCCCGGGCCATCCTGACGACGGCCATCCACGCCTGCCGCCTCTGAGAGCCCCGTCATGTCCGAACTGCCCGCACTTCCCGTCACCTTCCGGCCCGGCCGCACCCGCGCCGTCCTGCTCACCGCCGGTGCCACGATCTTCGTGGTCATCACCGCCGTCGCCCTCCTGCTGGAGAAGCTCGGCCCGGGGGAGCGCCTGAGCTTCGTCCTCACCGGCGCCCTGATGTTCGGCGTCCTGGCGATGCTGGCCCGGGTCAGGGTCGACGCCGACGAATCCGGGGTCACCGTCGTCAACATCGCCGGCCGGCGCCGACTGGAGTGGGCCGAAATCCTCCGGGTCAACCTGCGCCCCGGCGACCCCTGGGTCTTCCTCGACCTCAGCGACGGCACCAGCCTGCCCGCGCTCGGCATCCAGCCGGGCATCGCCAAGCAGCGGGCCATCGACGACGCGCGCACCCTGCGCGCCCTCGCCGAGGCCCACTCCATCCGCAACTCCGGCGAACATCAGGGCTGACCGACGGCGCTCACCCTGCCGCACGGGCCGGGGTCTTGACTAATCTGTTGGCGGAGGCGTTCTCATGACGCCTCCGCCGCTGATGTTCCGCCCGGTCCTCAGAGGCCCCCTGCTACCCGAGGAGTGACTCCCTCCAGCGATGGACGGATCGTCCTGTAGTACCTGCGCCGCCCCCTCCCGACATACCGAGGCGGCGGCATGACCACCCCCCTGCTGCTGCTCGCAGCCGCGTTCCTGCTGATCCTCGCCAACGGCTTCTTCGTCGCCGCCGAGTTCGGCCTGGTGACGGTCGAACGCCCCGAGGCCGAGAAGGCCGCCGCCGAGGGCGACCGCCGCGCCCGTACGGTCGTGGAGTCGCTGAAGGAACTCTCCTTCCAGCTCTCCGGCACCCAGCTCGGCATCACCCTCACCTCCCTCGTCGTCGGCATGCTCGCCCAGCCCGCCCTCGCGGCCCTGCTGAACGGCCCGATCACCGCGCTCGGCATCCCCGCGGGAGCCGTCCCCGGGGTCGCCGTCGTCGTCGGCATGCTGCTGGCCTCGGCCGTGCAGATGGTGATCGGCGAACTCGTGCCCAAGAACTGGGCGGTCTCCCGGCCGCTCCAGGTGGCACGGTTCGTCGCCGGCCCCCAGCACCTCTTCGCCCGGGTCTTCCGGCCCGTCATCGCGGCCCTCAACGCCGTCGCGAACCGGCTGGTGCGCGCCCTGGGCATCGAACCCACCGAGGAGCTGGCCTCCGCCCGCACCCCCGGTGAACTGGTCTCCCTGGCCCGCCACTCCGCGCGGGCCGGCACCCTGGAGCAGGACACCGCCGACCTCTTCGTGCGGACCCTGTCGCTCGGCGAGCTGACCGCGCAGCACGTCATGACCCCGCGGGTGCGGGTCAGCGCGCTGCAGTCCTCGGCGACCGCCGAGGACGTGGTCAACCTGACCCGCGCCACCGGTCTGTCCCGCTTCCCCGTCTACCGGGACCGGATCGACGAGGTCGTCGGCATGGTCCACCTCAAGGACGCGCTCGCCGTCCCCGCCGCCGACCGGCTGCGCACCCCGGCCGGCCGGATCGCCCGGCCGGCCCTGCTGGTCCCCGAGACCCTGCCGGTCCGGCCGCTGCTGGCCCGGCTGCGCAGCGAACAGCCCATCGCGGTCGTCGTCGACGAGTACGGCGGCACCGCCGGTGTGGTCACCCTGGAGGACATCGTCGAGGAGATCGTCGGCGAGGTCCGCGACGAGCACGACGACCAGGACCTCCCCGAACTCGCCACCGCCCCGAACGAGGAGGGCAGGCCCGCCTGGGACGCCGACGGCAGCTGCCGTGTCGACGTTCTCAGGCGCATAGGCCTCGACGTGCCCGAGGGCCCGTACGAGACCGTCGCCGGGCTGGTCGCCGACCTGCTCGGCCGGATCCCGGTCCCCGGTGACCGGGCCGAACTGCCCGGCTGGCGGCTCTCGGTGCGCCAGGTCGGCCACTACCGCGCCGAACGGGTCCGCCTGGTGCGGACCGCACCCGTGCCGGAGGCCGTCCGATGAGCCTGCTCCAACTGCTCTTCGCCGCCCTGCTGGTGCTCGCCAACGGCTTCTTCGTCGGCGCCGAGTTCGCGCTGGTCTCGGTGCGCCGCAGCCAGATCGAACCGCTCGGCACGGCCCGCGCCCGGCAGGTCCTGTACGGCCTCGAACACCTGCCGCAGATGATGGCCGCGGCCCAGTTCGGCATCACCGTCTGCTCGCTGACCCTGGGCGCGGTGGCCGAACCGACCGTGGCGCACCTGCTGGAACCCGTCTTCGGGTGGTTCCACCTGCCGCACGCGATGATCCATCCCCTGGGATACGTCATCGCCCTCGCGACCGTCGTCTTCTTCCATCTGGTCATCGGCGAGATGGTCCCGAAGAACCTCGCGATGGCCGCGCCCGAGAAGGCGGCCCTGTGGCTCAGCCCCGGTCTCGTCGCCTTCGCCCGGCTGTGCCGGCCGGTCACCGTGGCCCTCGGCGCCTGCGCCCAGGGAGTGCTGCGGCTGTTCCGGGTCGAGCCCAAGGACGAGGTGGAGGCCGTCTTCACCAGCGAGCAGCTCAACCGCCTGGTGGAGGACGCGGGACAGGCGGGGCTGCTCGACCCGGAGGAGCAGGAGCGCCTGGAGGACGCCCTGGAGCTGGGCTCCCGCACGGTGACGGACGTCCTGCTGAGCCGGGAGTCACTGGTGACGGTCCCGCCGTCGGTGACCCCGGGCCGGATCGTCGAACTGACCGCCCGCACCGGCTACTCCCGCTTCCCGGTGGTCGCCGAGACGGGCGCCTTCATGGGCTACCTGCACGTCAAGGACGTACTGGACCTGGAGGACTCGGAGCGCGCGGTGCCCCAGCAGGTGTGGCGCCCGATGACCACGCTGAGACCGGAACTCCCCCTGGACGACGCCCTGACGGTCATGCGCAGGGCGGCGACCCACCTCGCCCAGGTCACCGACGCCACCGGCAAGGTCCTGGGCCTGGTGGCCCTGGAGGACGTACTGGAACTCCTGGTGGGCGAGGTAACGGACCCCGCCCACAGAACCCTCCCCCAACAAGCCCTGGCCAGCTAACCGAAATCGACCCCGCGCCCCTCCCCAGGGGCGCGGGGAACTGCGCGAAATCCCACGACGCACTCGCAGCCGCCCCACAACGCAAGCGACCACACCCCCCAGGGGCGCGGGGAACTGCGCGAAAACCCACCACCCACCCGCAGCCACGCAACACGGGCAGCGACCACCCCCCAGGGGCGCGGGGAGCTGCGCGACCAGCCACAACCCACCCGCTGCCGCCGAACAACACCGGTGACCGCCCCGATGGACGCCCCTCACACCCCAGGAGAATCCCGGGGCCCCCGCCCCGACAACACCTCTCCATACGCCTGCATCAGATCCGGCAACCGCAGAGTCGACAAGTCGTCCCGGCTCAGCACACCCGGGTACGTGGACAACCGCAGATCCCGATACGCGCAGCTCTTCTCGTACAGCGTGCGAAGAAACCGCCCGTTGCCCAACTCGTCGATCCACCCCTGATCCACGACATGCCCCGCGATGGAGCGCAGCTCGTCCAGCGCCTCCTCGTCCCACACGTCCCCGTTCTCCCCGGCGAGCACCTCCCCGATGGAGGTGAGTTCCAGGGGCCGGTAGGAGGGGAAGTCCACCCGGGTCGTGAAGCGGGAGGACAGCCCGGGGTTGGCGGCCAGCAGCCGGTCCATGCCCTCCGGGTAGCCGGCCAGGATCACCACCAGGTGGTCCCGGTTGTCCTCCGCCCGCTTCAGCAGGACCTGCAGCGCCTCGTCCCCGTACGCGTCGCCCTTGCCGTAACCGGAGTTGGACAGCGCGTACGCCTCGTCGACGAAGAGCACCCCGCCGAGCGCCGAGTCGATCAGTTCGTTGGCCTTCACGGCCGTCTGCCCGAGGTACTCGCCGACCAGGTCCGCCCGCTGAGCCTCGACCAGATGGTCACCGCCCAGCAGTCCGAGCGCGTAGAACACCCGGCCGAGGATGCGCGCCACCGTGGTCTTGCCGGTGCCCGAGGGGCCGGAGAAGACGAAGTGCCGTTTGGGCGGCTGGACGGGAAGGCCCTGCCCGGCTCGCAGCCGGGCCATGTTCAGCTGCGCGGACAACGCCTTGACCTGCCGTTTGACCGGCTCCAGACCGACCATGCGCTCCAGCTCGGCGAGCGCCTCCTCCAGTAACGCGGGATCGGTGGGTCCGGCCGGCGGCGGCTGCCCGGGCAGCCCGGCCCGCTCCCGCACACCCGGCTCGCGCACCGGCGGCAGGGGCCCCGCGGGCGCCGGATCGGGCCCGGAGAGCTTCAGCTCGCGGCTCTCGAAGAGCGGGTCGAGGGTGTCGGGGCCGTCGACGGAGTCCTGCCCGAACCCGGCGAGGGTGATCGGCGCCAGATCGCCGACCTCGTCGAAGCCGTCGCCCTCGGCGATCGCGGCGAGCCGCGCCGAGGTGTCCATGAAGGCGGCGTCCACCCGGTGCACGGCCCGGTACAGGGGCAGCGCGGCCGCCGAACGGCCGGTTCCCTCGTGGGCCCGCGCCAGCCAGTACCGCAGCTCCTTGCGCTGCGGCTGCTCGCTGCGGCAGCGCATCAGGGCCGCCGAGAGCAGCGGCTCGGCCTGGCCGTACATCTCCAGGCGGACCCGGGCCATGCCGCCGAACAGACCCGCCTCGATCCCCAGCATGGGGTCGTCGACCAGCGGGTCGGTGTGCCGGACGAGCTGCTCCCAGTCCTTGACCAGGTAGGCCCGGCAGGCGTGCAGGAAGCGGACCTGGGCGTCGGTGTCCACCGGCGGCAGACCGGCGAGGGCCCGGTCCAGTTCGGGCACGTGCCGGCCGTCCAGCCAGTGCGAGGCGTGCGCGAGCAGCAGGTCGCGCGGGCTCTCCAGCACCGGCTGCACCCACCAGCCCAGCCAGTACCAGGAGTTGAGGGTCCGCCGGTGCCGGGTGCGCTGTTCCCCGAAGCGGTCCCGGTGCCGGAACATCCGCAGCAGCGCGGTCGTCGTGTCGACCCGCAGCGCGTGCAGGCCGAGCCAGCCGTCGGCCATGCCGGGATCCATCCGCACCGCGGTGCGGAACTCCTCCTCGGCCTGCGGATAAGCGCCCATCGTGTAGGCGTCCACACCTCGCAGCCAGGCGAGGTCGGCCGGGGCCTCGGGGCCCCGCGTGCCGAAGTCCATCACGTCCCCCACGAACCGTTGCCCCCGTCGGTCGGTCACCGGGCCGTCGTCCGCGGGCCGCCGGAGTCGAACCGCCGTACCGCGGACCGGAGTTGCGACGGTGCGCGGAGCCCGGATCCCAGGTCGCACCGAAGGCATCGTACCTGCGGTGGTGTCGCCCGCCCCAGGGTGCCGCACGGGCCGTTTGGCGAGGTGGGAGCAGACAGGGGGCGCGCGCGACGGTGACCGAGGGTGAGCGAATCGCGTCCCGGCGCCGCCGAAAACCGGGGGAGGGCAGAACGAAGCCCCCGATCACGGGGGAACAACCGGGGGCTTCGCGTTCTGGGGGCGGTCCCGAACGGGCCGCACATTGAGAACGTAAGACCTGTACGGCCCCTGGGTCAAGCGGAGTTGGGGCAGTCCGGGAAGTTCCCGGGAGGGGATCTTCACGAGTTCACCACACCGCGGACGGTCAGTCACTCAACGTGATGAGGCGGTTCGTCTCCCGCGTCCCCGCAGGCCCGGGACGCAACTCGTACCCCTCGGCGCACTGCCGTACCAGGACCTCCGAGAAGGGGCGCGAGGGGTCCGCGGCGAAGTGCCGCTCCTCCGCCCCGACCCAGCCGTCCCAGAACTCCCGCTGCTCCTCCCCGTCCCTGGACCGTCCGCGCGCCCAGGACTCGGTTCGCGGCAGGTCCATCCAGAGCAGCAGGGCCAGCGACGGGCGCAGCGCCCGCCGCCCTGCGCCGACACCTTCGAGCAGCACGACGGGGGCGGGCTCCAGGGCCACCGGCGGGCCGAAGCCGCGGGCCCGCCAGTCGTAGGGGGAGTAGTGCGCGGTGGTGCCGCGGGAGAGCGGGCCGATCACCTGCGTCAGCAGCCGGCCGGTCCAGTCGAACAGCTCGTCGTGGCTGGCGATGTCGTCCAGCCGCAGCACGGGCGCCCCGCCCAGCGCCGTCGCCAGCCGGGCCGCGAACGTTGACTTCCCCGACCCCGCGTGTCCGTCGACCCCGATCAGCCGGACCGGGCCGCAGGACGCGGGGAGGCGGGTGAGGTGCGAGGCGAGGTCGTGGATGACGGTTCCCGGGGTGAGTGGTGGGCGCACCGGCAGTCTAGTGACGCGACGCCCCAGGTGGCGCCAGTGGTCCAGTCCAATATTCCTGGCGTGGCATACCCCCGAAGTGCTGGCAGGAGGCGTTCCGGGCGTCCATAGTTGGCCCACGCACCGCGCACCGGACCTGCCCCGACTCGGACACCTGGGGGTCTTCCGCCCATGAGCACAGCCGAACAGCCGTCCCGCAGAACCGTCCTGACCGCCGCGGTCGCCGCGGCCGTGGCCACCGGCGCCGTCCAGGGCGCCGCCGCTCCCGCGGGCGCGGCCGGCCGGCCCGGGCAGGCCCCGGCCCGCCAGGTCGACAACCGTCACTGGACGACGTACACCGACTGGCGCTCGGGCACCGCCCGGGGCACCCGCGCCGTCGCGGGCGCCCGCCCCGGCCTGGTGATCGCCTCCCCGGCCGGCGTGGCCGACTACACCGACCCGCACACCGGCACCACCGCCGCCTGGGAGTACGCCACCTGGACCTCGCCGGTCCACCGGCTCGGCGTGCCCGCCACCGAGGTCATCGCCTCCTGGAACGCGCACACCCCGGCCGGCACCTGGATCGGGATCGAGCTGCGCGGCACCTACTCCGACGGCACCGACACCCCCTGGTACGTGATGGGCCGCTGGGCCGCGGGCGACGAGGACATCCTGCGGACCTCGGTCGACGACCAGACCGACGACAGGAGCACGGTCTGGACCGACACCTTCGCCATCGACGACCCGTCGACGGGCCTCAGACTGCGCTCGTACCGGCTGCGGCTGACCCTCTACCGCGAGCCGGGCACGAAGCGGACCCCCAAGGTGTGGCGGATCGGCGCCATGGGCTCCGACGTCCCGGACCGCTTCACCGTCCCGGCCTCCACGCCCGGCCTCGCGAAGGAACTCGTGGTCCCGCGCTACTCGCAGGAGATCCACGCCGGCCAGTACCCCGAGTACGACAACGGCGGCGAGGCCTGGTGCAGCCCCACCTCCTCGCAGATGATCATCGAGTACTGGGGCGGCCGCCTCACCGAGGACCAACTGGCCTGGGTCGACCCGGCCTACGCCGACCCCCAGGTCTGCCACGCGGCCCGGTACACCTACGACCACCAGTACGCCGGCTGCGGCAACTGGCCGTTCAACGCGGCGTACGCGGCCACCTTCGGCGGCCTCCAGGGCGTGGTCACCCGGATCGGTTCGCTGACCGAGCTGGAGACGCTGATCGCGGCCGGCATCCCGGCCATAACGTCCCAGTCCTTCCTGAAGGAGGAGCTGACGGGGGCGGGTTACGGCACGTCCGGCCATCTGATGACCGTGATCGGCTTCACCGCCGAGGGCGACGTGATCGCCAACGACCCGGCCTCGCCGACCAACGAGGCGGTGCGACGGGTCTATCCGCGGCGGGAGTTCGAGAACATCTGGCTGCGGACCAAGCGGTACAACGCCAGTGGCCGTGTCGTCTCGGGCACCGGCGGCGTCTGCTACCTCTACTTCCCCGCCCGCCCGACCGCGCGCCAGCGGCTGGCGCTCGCCGCGGTGGGCGTGCGCTGAGCCCGTCGGTGACGGCCCTCGGCGCCCGTCGAGGCCGGGGCCGTCACCTGTGAGCAAGCTCTCGGCCGCGAAAGGCCCGTTCGGTGGCAAGGTGGACGGATGAGTACGAATGCAGCCACCGCCGCCCGCGTCCGCACCGGCGGCCCCCGCCAGGACGGTCCGAAGGTCCTCGAACACGTCATGGGCTGGACCCTCGTCGTGGTCGTCGCGATGCTCGTGACCCAGCTCGGCCTGATGTGACCTGAGCCTTTCCGAACCTGCGATACTGCGGAGATCTCGCCGCCCGCTCGTAGACCAGGGTCGAAACTTGAACCAGCAGCAGCGTGTCGCGGTCCCCCGTCCCCGGACGCGCGGCACCGAGCGGTCGGCCGCCCGCCGCGCCGAACTCATCGCCATCGGGCGGAGGTTGTTCGCCGACACCTCCTACGACGCGCTGTCGATGGACGACATCGCGCGCCAGGCCCATGTGGCCAAGGGGCTGATCTACTACTACTTCCGCTCCAAGCGCGGCTACTACCTGGCCATCATCGAGGACTCCGTCGCCGACCTGGTCACCTACGCGGCGGGCGGCCTCGAACTGCCGCCCGCGGAGCGGGTCCACCGCACGATCGACAGCTATCTGCGCTACGCCGAGCACCACCAGGCCGCCTACCGCACGATCGTCAGCGGCGGCGTCGGCTTCGACACCGAGGTGCAGGCCATCCGGGACGGCGTGCGCACGGCGATCGTCGCGACCATCGCCGAGGGCGCGTACGGCCGCACCGACATCGGCCCGACGGCCCGGACGGCACTGCTGTCCTGGGTGTGCAGCGTCGAGGGCGCGACCCTGGAGTGGACGGCCCGCCCCCAGCTCACCCGCGAGACCATGTGCGAGCTGCTGGTCAGGACGCTGGGCGGCACCCTGCGCGCCGTCGAGGAACTGGACCCCGCCTGCCCGGCCCCCGGCTCCGCCCGCCGCGCCGGGGCGTGACGAAGGGGCGGAGTCTCGTGGTCTCCGCCCCCAGGTCCCCCGCGTCAGGGGGTCACTTGATGGCCTTGATCAGCTCACCGCCCGCGGTGTCCCCGCTGAGCTCCCAGAAGAAGGTCCCGGCCAGCCCCTGCTGGTTCTTGTACGTCATCTTCCCGGCGATGGTCGCCGGGGTGTCGTAACTCCACCAGTTCGAGCCGCACTTGGCGTAGGCCGTGCCGCCGACGGTGCCGGTCGCCGGGCACGTGGACCTGAGCACCTTGTAGTCCTCGATGCCCGGTTCGTACGTGCCCGCCGCCGGGCCGGTCGCGGTGCCG
Organism: Streptomyces sp. NPDC000983; assembly: GCF_040299205.1. Lineage (NCBI taxonomy): Bacteria > Bacillati > Actinomycetota > Actinomycetes > Kitasatosporales > Streptomycetaceae > Streptomyces > Streptomyces sp. NPDC000983. Next base: position 86,974 of record NZ_JBEPBM010000021.1, read on the forward strand.
CCGGGCGCCGACTGGGTCACTCCGGTCCAGCCGCGGCCGTAGAAGCCGATGCCGAGCAGGAGCTTGGAGGCCGGGATGCCGAGGCCCTTGAGCTTGGCGATGGTCGCCGCGCTGTGCAGGTCGGCCTTGGGGATGCCCGCGTAGGTCTTCAGCGGTGAGTGCGGAGCCGTCGGACCGGTCGCGTCCCAGGCGCCGAAGTAGTCGTAGGTCATGGGGTTGTACCAGTTGACGTACCGCGCGGCGCCCGCGTAGTCGGCGGCGTCGATCCTGCCTCCGGCGGTGGCGTCGGCGGTGATCGCGGCGGTGACGAGGTTGCCGTTGCCGAACTTCGCGCGCACCGCCTGCATCAGCTTCCCGAAGGCCGCCCGGCCGCTGGTGTCGCAGGTCAGGCCGCAGGCGTTGGGGTACTCCCAGTCGAGGTCGATGCCGTCGAAGACGTCCGCCCACTTGGAGTTCTCGACCAGGTCGTAGCAGGACTTGGCGAACGCGGCGGGGTTCCGCGCCGCCTGGCCGAAACCGCCGGACCAGGTCCAGCCGCCGAAGGACCACAGGACCTTGATGTGCGGGTGCTTCCGCTTCAGCTCGCGCAGCTGGTTGAAGGTGCCGCGCAGCGGCTGGTCCCAGGTGTCGGCGACGCCGTCGACCGACTCGGCGGCGGTGTAGGTCCGTTCGGTGGCCGCGTAGTTGTCGCCGATGGCGCACTTGCCGTCGGTGACGTTGCCGAAGGCGTAGTTGATGTGGGTGAGCCGGGCCGCGGAACCGGAGGTGTCGATGTTCCTGACGTAGTACTTGCGGTCGTAGGTGCCCCATTCGGTGAAGTAGCCGATCACCTTGGAGCCGGCGGCCCGCTCGGCCGCGGGAGTGCTCGCTCCCGCGGTGGCCGTGCCCGCCCCGGCGAGCAGTCCGGCGCCGAGGACGGCCGCGCAGGCGGCGGAGACGAGCGCCCGGAATCGGGTGCGGTGGGGTGTGTGCATCGGGTGTCTCCTCGTGGGGGTGAGGGAAACGTGCGCCGATTGGCATGAACGCGGTAATGCGTCGCATCCGCACCCTAGGAGGACTAGACCAGTTGGGTCAATGGTTCGGACCAATCCGCCGGGTTTGAGGTTTCCTGGAGTAAGCGGTCGTTAACTGGTGACTCGGTGCCTCCGATCGGGCATACTCACAGCGCGCAGCCGCTGGTCAGCAGCTTCCGTGACCCGGGAGCACGAGCAGCGGCCCGCACCCAGGAAAGACCCGGCGGAGTCGCCCCACCCAAGGCGCACGGCCGCCGATGCGCCCGAAAAGGGAGGAGAGCGTCGACATGCCCGACCGCGCCCCGCAACCGGTGGACCGTCAACTGCCCACGGACGAGGCCAGGGACCTGATCTCGCTCGTCCGGGACATCGCCCAGCGTGAGATCGCCCCGAAGGCGGCCGAGGAGGAGGACGCCGGACGCTTCCCCCGCGAGGTCTTCTCCCTGCTGTCGGAGTCGGGCCTCCTCGGACTGCCCTACGACGCCGACCACGGCGGCGGCGAGCAGCCCTACGAGGTCTACCTCCAGGTCCTCGAAGAGCTCGCGTCGGCCCGGCTCACCGTCGGCCTCGGCGTCAGCGTGCACACCCTGGCCTCCTACGCGCTCGCCGCCTACGGCACCAAGGAGCAGCAGGTCGAGCATCTGCCGGCGATGCTGGGCGGGGGCCTGCTGGGCGCCTACTGCCTCTCCGAGCCCTCCTCCGGCTCCGACGCGGCCTCCCTGCGCACCAAGGCGGTCCGGGACGGCGACGACTGGGTGATCACCGGGACGAAGGCATGGATCACCCACGGCGGCATCGCCGACTTCTACACGGTCATGGCCCGCACCGGCCAGGAGGGCCCGCGCGGGATCACCGCCTTCCTGGTGCCCGGCGACGCCGAGGGGCTGAGCGCGGCCGTGCCCGAGAAGAAGATGGGCATGAAGGGCTCACCGACCGCGCAGGTCAACTTCGACGGCGTACGGGTCGGTGACGCCCGACGCCTCGGCGAGGAGGGGCAGGGCTTCGCCATCGCCCTGTCCGCGCTGGACTCCGGGCGGCTCGGCATCGCGGCCTGCGCGATCGGCGTGGCCCAGGCGGCGCTGGACGAGGCCGTGTCGTACGCGGCCTCGCGCAAGCAGTTCGGACGGCCGATCGCGGACTTCCAGGGGCTGCGCTTCATGCTCGCCGACATGGCCACCCAGATCGAGGCCGGCCGTGCGCTCTACCTGGCGGCGGCGCGGCTGCGGGACGCGGGGCGCCCGTTCGCCAAGCAGGCGGCCATGGCCAAGCTGCACTGCACGGACACCGCGATGAGGGTGACCACCGACGCCGTGCAGATCCTCGGCGGGTACGGCTACACCGCCGACTTTCCCGCCGAGCGCTACATGCGCGAGGCCAAGGTGCTCCAGATCGTCGAGGGCACCAACCAGATCCAGCGGATGGTCATCGCTCGTCATCTCGCGGGTCCCGAGGGGCGCTGAACTCCCCGGGCCGCACCGTCGGCGCCGCCAGCCTGACCCACTCGGGGTCGTGGCGGCCCGGCAGCGTGCGGCCCCGGTCCGCCCAGGTGCGCATCAGATCGCGGTAGATGGGCGGGTCCGGGAGTTGCGGCGGTGCAAGCGGAACCGATTCTGCGGGCTTCGGCACGAAGACGATCCGCGGACGCTCCGCCGTCGAATGTGTGGTGGCCATACCAGGGCAACGCCGCGCGGCCGTCCAGGTCACCGATCCGTCGAATCGGGCGTGCGTTCGTCACCCTCACCCGGGCACGCCGAACCCGCACCACGGCTCTCGGAACGTGGTGCGGGAGGTCGGCCGTCAGAGCCGGGAAGGGCGTGCGGGAAGGCTCAGGCCGCGGCCTGGCCGCGCATCATCGGCACCCGCATCGGGCGCGAGCCCGGGCCGCCGACGTGCGAGAAGGGCTGGGTCCGCCAGTCCAGTCCCTGAGGGAGCGTCAACAGCAGGGCGGTGTCCTGCTCCTGGGGCTCGTCCGACTCGTCCGCCGAGCGGGCCTCGGAGGCGCTGCGCCCGGTACCGGCACACACCGTCAGACCGAACGGGTTCCACGGAGAGGCGCACAGGGCGTGCTCCGGAAGGATCTCCTCGTCCGCCAGCAGCGCGATGGGCTGCGCGCAGTCCGGGCAGATCACCCGGTACATCTCGAAGGTGTCGTACGTGTCCAACTCGTCGTCCCCGAAGTCGGGTTCGACACCCTCCGGCTCGGGCTCGACGACGAGCTGCGGGCGCTTGGGCGCGGTACGACCAGGGCGCTTAAGACTCTGCATGGGATTCTCCCCCTCGGGCTGGGCCGTGAACGGCACTGCGGCCTCGACCACAGCAAGCACTTCCCGTCCCGTCTCTGCGGTAATCACGACTCCATCACGGAGCCGTCCTGGGCGCTGTGGCGTTCGTCACATGCCGCCCGCAGGTGCCCGAGGCGGCCGAATTTGTCCCCCGCCCGACGCACCCGCCCGGCCCGCCGCATCACGGAACGGGTATGACCCGGACCGCTCCGCTGTCCCATGAGGTCAGGGGCACTGTAGGTTCTGCGCCATGGAGGAGCTGGACCGACAGATCGTGCAGCTGCTCGTCAAGGACGGGCGGATGAGCTACACCGACCTGGGCAAGGCCACGGGCCTGTCCACGTCAGCCGTGCACCAGCGGGTGCGACGGCTCGAACAGCGTGGTGTCATCCGCGGGTACGCCGCGGTCGTGGACCCCGAGGCCGTCGGGCTGCCCATGACCGCCTTCATCTCGGTGAAACCCTTCGACCCCAGCGCCCCGGACGACATCGCGGACCGCCTCGCCGGCGTGCCCGAGATCGAGGCGTGCCACAGCGTGGCCGGCGACGAGAACTACATCCTCAAGGTGCGGGTCGCCACCCCGCACGAACTGGAGGAGCTGCTGGCCCGGCTGCGCTCCCTGGCGGGCGTCTCCACCCGCACCACTGTGGTGCTCTCCACGCCCTACGAGGCCCGCCCGCCGCGCGTCTGACCGACCTGCCCGCCGGGCGGCGCGCGCGAGGCGGGAGACTGTCCTGCATGAGTGAGCGCACCACCGCACCAGATGCCCGGCCCCGGACCGTCCTGCTCCGCCGCGGAGAGGTCCACAGTCCGGCCGATCCCTTCGCCACCGCGATGGTCGTCGAGCGCGGCCAGGTCGCCTGGGTCGGTTCGGAGGGCGCGGCGGACGCCTTCGCCGACGGCGTGGACGAGGTCGTGGACCTGGACGGCGGGCTCGTCACCCCGGCCTTCACCGACGCCCATGTGCACACCACCGCCACCGGCTTCGCCCTGACCGGCCTCGACCTGTCCGACGCCCCCTCCCTGGAGGCGGCCCTGGCCCTCGTACGGGACTTCGCGGCCGCCCGCCCCCACGACCGGGTCCTGCTCGGACACGGCTGGGACGCGGCCCGCTGGCCCGGCGGCCGGCCCCCGACCCGGGCCGAGCTGGACGCGGCCACCGGCGGCAGGCCCCTGTACCTCTCCCGCATCGACGTCCACTCGGCGGTCGTGACCACGGCCCTGCTCGACCTGGTGCCGGGCGCGGCACGCGCCGACGGCCCGCTCACCGCGGACGCGCACCACGCCGTACGGGCCGCAGCGCTCGCCGCGGTGACACCCGCCCAGCGCGCCGAGGCGCAGCGTGCCGCGCTCGTCCACGCGGCCTCGCTCGGCATCGGCACCGTCCACGAGTGCGCGGGCCCGGAGATCTCCTCCGAGGACGACTTCACCGGGCTGCTCCGGCTCGCCGCCGAGGAGCCCGGGCCCCGGGTCGTCGGCTACTGGGCCGAACAGGACGTCGACAAGGCGCGCCGGCTCGGCGCGGCGGGCGCGGCGGGCGACCTCTTCGTCGACGGCGCCCTCGGCTCGCACACCGCATGTCTGCACCGGCCGTACGCCGACGCCGGGCACGCGGGCCTCGCCTACCTCGACTCCGCCGCCGTGGCCGCCCATGTCGCCGCCTGCACCGAGGCGGGGCTCCAGGCGGGCTTCCACGCCATCGGCGACGCCGCCGTGACGGCCGTCGTGGAGGGCGTGCGGGCCGCGGCGGAGAAGGTCGGCCTCGCCCGCGTCCGCGCCGCCCGCCACCGGGTCGAGCACGCCGAGATGCTCACCCCCGAGACGATCGCCGCCTTCGCCGAACTGGGCCTGACCGCCTCCGTGCAGCCCGCCTTCGACGCGCTGTGGGGCGGCGAGGACGGCATGTACGCCGCCCGCCTGGGCGCCGAGCGGGCCAGGACCCTGAACCCCTTCGCGGCCCTGCTGAGGGCCGGGGTCCCGCTCGCCTTCGGCTCCGACAGCCCGGTCACCCCGCTGGACCCCTGGGGCACGGTCCGGGCCGCCGCCTTCCACCGGACGCCCGGGCACGCGATCTCCGTGCGGGCCGCGTTCACCGCCCACACACGCGGCGGCTGGCGCGCGGTGGGGCGCGACGACGCGGGCGTCCTGGTCCCGGGCGCGCCCGCGGACTACGCCGTGTGGCGCACGGACGAACTGGTGGTCCAGGCGCCGGACGACCGGGTGGCCCGCTGGTCGACCGACCCCCGCTCCGGGACCCCCGGCCTGCCCGACCTCACCCCCGGCCGTGACCTGCCCGTCTGTCTGCGCACGGTGGTGGGCGGACGGACCGTGTTCGTACGCCCGGGCGAGTGATCTCCCGGGCCGGCGTACCGCCGATCAGGCGCCGCCACGCCGTCGCAGGACCTGCGCGTCCTCGGCGCTGACCTGGGAGTTGGCGAAAAAAGCGCAGGTCGAACGGCTGTTGACAGCCGACGGCGGGGGGCCGGTAGGTTCGGCGGAGTCCACCACCGGACGCCCGACCAGGAATGCGCGAACTTCCGGGACTCGTCGCGAACGCCGCTGGGTCAGGGACGGTGTGCCGCACCGGCGCACCGCCACTGGGAGCCAGGCTCAGCGTCCGCGTCACGGCGAGGGAACGTTCCGGCCGGTCGGGGAGGTGTGACCCGGGTGGGGCCCGGGCGCTCAGTAGACAACGGCTTTCGGTCGACCCGCAGCCAGCGGGCCCCAGGTCGGCCCGAAGGGCGCCGGGCCCCCATCCGCAGAGCCCGCCCATGATCCTAAAAGCTGATGGCTACCCCGCTCTTGTGGAATCGACACCACCATACGAACGTGATGTCACTTAATCGCAGGCCGCGCCCACTAAGGTGGACCTTCTGCGGACGCACACGAAGGGGCAGCAGTGAACGACGGCGACGGGACCCGTGAGGAGAAGTCCTCGGGGAGGCGGTTCGGCCCGCTCGGCACGGCGTTGGTGATCATCCCGACCTACAACGAGGCGGAGAACATCAAGGCGATCGTCGGCCGGGTGCGCTCGGCCGTACCCGAGGCCCATGTCCTCGTGGCCGACGACAACAGCCCCGACGGCACCGGCAAGCTCGCCGACGAGCTGGCCGCCGAGGACGACCAGGTCCGGGTGCTGCACCGCAAGGGCAAGGAGGGCCTCGGCGCCGCCTACCTCGCGGGCTTCCAGTGGGGTCTGGAGCACGGCTACGGCGTCCTGGTGGAGATGGACGCCGACGGCTCGCACCGCCCGGAGGAACTGCCCCGGCTGCTCACCGCCCTCAAGGGCGCCGACCTGGTGCTGGGCTCCCGCTGGGTGCCCGGCGGCCGCGTGGTCAACTGGCCCAAGAGCCGTGAGCTCATCTCCCGCGGCGGCAGCCTGTACTCCCGGGTGGCGCTGGACCTGCCGCTGCGCGACATCACCGGCGGCTACCGCGCGTTCCGCGCCGAGACCCTGCAGGGCCTGGGCCTGGACGACGTGGCCTCCCAGGGCTACTGCTTCCAGGTCGACCTCGCCCGCCGCGCCGTCAGGGCCGGCTACCACGTCGTCGAGGTGCCCATCACCTTCGTCGAACGCGAGCTCGGCGACTCCAAGATGAGCCGCGACATCCTGGTGGAGGCCCTGTGGCGGGTCACGACCTGGGGCGCCCAGGAGCGGGCCGGCAAGATCCTCGGCCGCGCGAAGCCCCCGCAGCAGCCGCCCCGCGAGTAGCCGGTGCGGCCGCACGGGATCGGTTGATCATCCCCTTACGCCGCACTGAGCCGGGCCCAGGCACACTGGACGCATGACGACTGGCGCACCGACTCCCACGCCTCCCGCCCGGCCGCGACGCTCACGGCTGCGCACCTTCCTGCCGCTGGGGATCGCCGCCTGGCTGGTGCTGGAGATCTGGCTCCTGCTCCTGGTTGCGGACGCGACCGGCGGCTACACCGTCTTCCTGCTGCTCCTGACCGGACTGGTGCTCGGCGCGGTGGTCATCAAGCGGGCGGGGCGGCGCGCCTTCCAGAACCTCAACGAGGCCCTCCAGCGCGGCGGCACCCCGGCCCCCTCCTCCGGCGGCAACGGTCTGACGATGCTCGGCGGACTGCTGCTGATGCTCCCGGGTCTGATCTCGGACGCGATCGGTCTGCTGCTGCTGATCCCCCCGGTCCAGAAGGCCCTCGGGCGCTACACCGAGCGCACCCTGGAGCGCCGCCTGCGCCAGGCCGGTCCCGGCACCCTGGGCGACGCCTTCCAGCAGGCCCGCATCCACCGGCCCGACGGGAAGGTCGTACAGGGCGAGGTCATCCGGGACGAGCCGAGGGACACCCCCGAGGGTCCGCGCCCGCCGCTGACCCACTGAGCGCGGCCCCTGCCCACCCCTCTCCGGAGGCGGTGCCGGGGCCCCTTCCGGGCAACACGAAAGCCGCGGGCGCCGTACGTCCTTTCGAACGTACGGCGCCCGCGGCCTTGTGCTGTATCGGGTTCCGGACCCGGCGGGACTTAAGCCGACTTGCGGCTGTCCCTGGGATGGACCGCGATGTTCATCGCGCCGGAACGCAGAACGGCCAGACGCTCCTCGAGGACCTCTTCGAGTTCCTCACGGGTGCGCCGCTCCATCAGCATGTCCCAATGCGTACGCGCGGGCTTGGCCTTCTTCTCTTCAGGGCCGTCGCCGTCAACGAGGAGTGCCTGGGCCCCGCAGACCTTGCACTCCCACTCCGGCGGGATCTCCGCCTCGACCGAGAAGGGCATCTCGAACCGGTGCCCCTTCTCGCATGCGTACTCCACGGCCTGGCGCGGGGCCAGGTCGATGCCGCGGTCCGTCTCGTAGCTGGTCACCACGAGGCGCGTGCCGCGAAGAGCTCGCTCACTCATGAATCGTGCCTCCCGGGCTTGTCGCCCACAGGACAGGTGTCGCTGTCGTCGTCATCCGGTCAACGTCCGGTCGGCGGTAAAGATTCCCGTTCCGGGTCATGCGTCGCCGTCGTAGCCGCCCCTTGTTGTACCCACCAGCGCCCGGTTTGTCACATCTGCAAACAGATGTCACCCAGCGTTTCGGCATCTTTGACGCGCAGTAACGGTACGCCTGGCAGGCCAAACGCGTACACTACAGCCCTTTCGCGCTGAACGCTAAATCCTCGCCGGAACCGGGTTCCCCGCGTCGCTGATCGCACGCCTTACCGGAACCCGTGCCAGCAGCGCGAACCCGATCACGAAGAAGGCGACCAGGGAGATGATCGCGTCCCGGTAGCTGCCGGTGAGCTGGTAGGTGAGCCCGAACAGCAGCGGACCGAGCCAGCTCGTCCCGCGGTCGCTCACCTCGTACGCGGAGAAGTACTCGGCCTCCTTGCCCGGCGGGACCAGGTGGGAGAACAGGGAGCGGGACAGGGCCTGGCTGCCGCCCAGCACCAGGCCGATCCCGGCCGCCAGGACGAAGAACCACACCGGCGCGCCGGCCGGCAGGAAGTACCCGGCCGCCAGTGTCACCGTCCACGCCACCAGCGAACCGAGGATCGTGCGCTTGGTCCCGTACGTCCGGGCCAGCCGGCCCAGCAGCAGCGCTCCCGCCACCGCGAGCACCTGGACCAGCAGCACCGCGACGATCAGGGTGGACTGTCCGAGCCCGAGTTCCTTCGCGCCGTAGACCGACGCCTGGGAGATCACCGTCTGGATGCCGTCGTTGTAGACCAGGTAGGCCAGCAGGAAGCCGAGGGTGAGCGGGTGGCGGCGCATGTCGCGGATGGTCGCCGCCAGTTGCCGGAAGCCGGTCGCCGTCGGGGCCGTCGCCCCGTCGGTGGTGGTGCGGCGGTCGCGCAGCCGGCTCAGCGGCACCAGGGTGAAGGCACCCCACCACAGTCCGGCCGACGCCAGGCAGATCCGGACGGCCGTGGTCTGCGAGACGCCGAAGGAGTCGTGGGCCAGATAGAGCACCAGGTTCAGCACCAGGACCAGGGCGCCGGCCGCGTACCCGAAGGCCCAGCCCCGCGAGGACACCGCGTCGCGTTCCTCGGGCAGGGCGATCTGCGGGAGGTAGGAGTTGTACAGCATCATCGCCACGGACTGGGCCGCGTTGGCGACGATCAGCAGGGCGCCGCCGAGCAGATAGCGGTCGCCGTCGAGGAGGAACATCGCCGTGGTCGCCGCGGCCCCGGTGTACGCGGCCGCCGCCAGCAGCGGCTTCTTTCGGCCACGCCGGTCGGCTGCGGCACCCACCAGGGGCATCACCAGCACGGCCGCGATCACCGAGAGGGAGACCGAGTAGGCGAAGAAGGACCCGGCCCGCACCGGGATGCCGAGCGGATGCACGAAGCCGTCCGCGTCGGCCGCCGCCTCGGCGACCGAGGTCAGATACGGGCCGAGGAACACGGTGAGCACGCTGGTCGAATAGACCGAGCACGCCCAGTCGTAGAAGTACCAGCCGCGCTGCTCGCGCTTTCGTCCGGCGGCCTCCTCGGCCGCCGTCGTGCCCATGGTGCCGGTGTCCACCCGCGCCCTCGCTTTTCCGTCCGGGCACGCGGGCCGCGGGGTCTCAGACCCAGACGCCCCGGTCCTCCATGACCTTGCGCAATGTCTCGATGTGATCGGTCATGATGCCATCGACTCCCAGGTCCAGGAGCCGGTGCATACGGTCCTCCTCGTTGACCGTCCACACGTGCACCTGGAGACCGAGCGCGTGGGCGGTGCGCACGAAGCGCCGGTCGACCACCCTGATGCCCGACTGCTCCTCGGGAACCTGCGCGGCGACCGCCGAGCGGCGCACCGGCACCGGCACTCCCCAGGAGCGCAGCCGCAGGCCGGCCACCCCGCGGGTGCCGAACGACGTGGCGAGCCTCGGTCCGGCCAGCCGCTGTGCCCGGACGATGCGGGCCTCGGAGAAGGAGCCCAGGCAGACCCGGTCCCAGGTGCCGGTGCGCTCGACCAGGTCGAGGAAGGGGCGCAGCGCCGGTTCCGCCTTCACGTCGACGTTCCACCGGGCCTCGGGGAACGCCTCCAGCAACTCCTCGAACAGCGGCACGGGCTCCCGGCCGGCCACCCGCGCCTGCCGTACGTCCGTCCACGGCAGGTCGGTGATCCGGCCGGCCCCATCGGTGACCCGGTCCAGGGTCGCGTCGTGGAAGGCGACCAGCCTGCCGTCGCGGGTGGCGTGGACGTCGGTCTCCAGGTACCGGTAGCCCAGGTCCACCGCGCGCCGGAACTGCGGCAGCGTGTTCTCCAGGCCGTCCGCGGATCCGCCCCGGTGGGCGAAGGCGATCGGGCCGGGGCGGTCGAGGTAGGGGTGGCGTATCGGCGTGCTCACGGTCGCAGTATGGCCCGCTCGGGTTGACCGGCGGCAACGACCGCGCTGCCGCCGGGTGCCGGGGGTACGGCGAAGACACGCAGGAACAGCTGGGCGAGCGGGCCGATCGACACCGCGTACAGCACCGTGCCGATGCCGATGGTGCCGCCGAGCAGGAAGCCCGAGACCACCACCGCCACCTCGACGGCCGTGCGCATCAGCCGGATCGAGCGCCCGGTGCGCCGGTGCAGCCCCGTCATCAGCCCGTCGCGCGGACCCGGGCCGAAGCGGGCGGAGATGTACAGGCCGGTGGCCACACCGTTGAGGACGATGCCGGCCACGAGGAGGGGGATCCGGACCACGAGGCTGTGCGCGGCGGGGAGCGCGGCCAGGGTGCCGTCCATGGCGACGCCGACGACGAAGACATTGGAGACCGTGCCGAGGCCCGGCCGCTGGCGCAGCGGGATCCACAGGAGCAGCACCCCGGCGCCCACGATGATCGACACGACGCCGATGGTCAGACCGGTCAGCTCGGCCAGGCCCTGGTGCAGCACGTTCCAGGGTTCGAGGCCGAGACCCGACTCGACGAGCAGTGCCGAACTCGCCCCGTAGAGCGCGAGACCGGCGTACAGCTGGATCAACCGTCGCCCGAGACGGTTTCTGGTGGACAAGAGGGTGCCCCCTATGCTGGTAGTGGCCTGCCTCATGCCACCCTGTGGCCTGAGGGGAACGGCCATCCATGGCCAATTCGGGGAAGGTGGACTGATTCCATGGCGCAGTGGACCTCGGCGGTGGGGCCGGCGCAGCTCGCCCGGCTGCTCGACTCCCAGCAGGACCGACCCGCCGGCCCCGGCACGCGCCGCCCGCCCGCCTACCGCGCGCTCGCCGACGGCATCCGGCTGCTGGTGCTTGAGGGCCGGGTACCGGTGGCCGCCCGGCTGCCCGCCGAGCGCGAGCTGGCCCTCGCCCTGTCGGTCAGCCGCACCACCGTGGCCGCCGCCTACGAGGCGCTGCGGGCCGAGGGCTTCCTGGAGTCCCGGCGCGGCGCCGGCAGTTGGACGGCCGTACCGGCCGGGAACCCGCTGCCCGCGCGCGGGCTCGAACCCCTGCCGCCCGAGGCCCTGGGCTCGGTCATCGACCTCGGCTGCGCGGCGCTCCCCGCGCCCGAGCCCTGGCTCACCCGGGCCGTCCAGGGCGCCCTGGAGGAACTGCCGCCGTACGCGCACACGCACGGCGACTATCCGGCCGGGCTGCCCGCGCTGCGCGCGATGATCGCGGAGCGGTACACCGCGCGCGGGATCCCGACCATGCCCGAGCAGATCATGGTGACGACCGGGGCGATGGGCGCGATCGACGCCATCTGTCACCTCTTCGCGGGGCGGGGCGAGCGGATCGCCGTGGAGTCGCCGTCCTACGCCAACATCCTCCAGCTGATGCGGGAGGCGGGCGCCCGGCTGGTGCCCGTCGCGATGGCCGAGGGACTCACCGGCTGGGACATGGACCGCTGGCGCCAGGTGCTGCGGGACGCGGCACCCCGGATCGCCTACGTCGTCGCCGACTTCCACAACCCGACCGGCGCCCTCGCCGACGACGGCCAGCGGCGCCTGATGGTCGACGCGGCCCGCTCGGCCGGGACGGTGCTGATCGCCGACGAGACGATGAGCGAACTCTGGCTGGATCCGGAGGTCTCGATGCCGCGTCCGGTGTGCGCCTTCGACCCGGCCGGGTCCACGGTGATCACCGTCGGATCGGCGAGCAAGGCGTTCTGGGCCGGCATGCGGATCGGCTGGGTGCGGGCGGCCCCCGACGTGATCCGCAGCCTCGTCGCGGCCCGCGCCTACGCCGACCTCGGCACGCCCGTGCTGGAGCAGCTCGCGGTGAACTGGCTGTTCAGCACCGGTGGCTGGGAGCAGGCCGTGGAACTGCGCCGGGCCCAGGCCCGGGAGAACCGCGAGGCCCTGGTCGCCGCGGTGCGCCGGGAGCTGCCCGAGTGGGAGTTCGAGGTGCCCCGGGGCGGGCTGACCCTGTGGGTGCGCACCGGCGGCCTGTCCGGCTCGCGGCTCGCCGAGGCGGGGGAGCGGGTCGGGGTCCGAGTGCCGTCCGGGCCCCGGTTCGGCGTCGACGGCGCCTTCGAGGGGTACGTGCGGCTGCCGTTCACCGTGGGCGGCGCGGTGGCGGAGGAGGCCGCGGCCCGGCTCGCCGCCGCGGCCCGCCTGGTGGAGAGCGGGGCGACCGGGGGCGGGGAGGCGCCGCGCACGTTCGTGGCGTGATCGCCGCGCCGGGGCGGGGCTTCCCGCGGACGCCTCGCGAGCCGCCGCACGGGCCTTCGTCGCGGAGGCGGAGGGCGTGCACAGCCCTTCCTGGACCACTTGGGCCGGACTGTTGGCGGAACCCGGCGCGGGTGACGGCGGTCCGCCCGGAACATGACGGGACCCCGTGCCTCGGGAGGCGCGGGGTCCCGTTTCGCGTGCGGCGGGCCGTCAGGGTGTCTCCGCCGGCACCGCCTCGGCCGCTACCGGCTCAGGTGCGGGGGCCGGCTGTTCTTCCGCGTCCGCCGGGGTGGTGCGGGGCGGGAGCAGGTCGAGGACGGCCTGGCGGTGGGCTCCGCCGGTCGCGTCGTCGTAGGGGTCCGGGGTGGCCGGTACCTGGAGCCGCAGGACCGGCCCGGCGCCCAGCCGGGCGTAGCCGCGGCCCGGCGGGACCTGGGCGATGGGGGTGGTGGGCGGCGGCGCGCCCAGGAACGCGGTGAGCTGCGCGGCCGTCGCCGGGCCGAGCACGGCACGCGCGCGGGTGTGCTGGCGCACGGACTCGCTCAGCAGCTCCGCGTTGTCGAACTGGTCGGCCACGACCACCGTGACGTTCGCCGCCCTGCCGTGCCGCAGCGGGACCTGGAGCAGGGACTGGAGGTCCTTGTGCCCTTCCGCCGCGGCGAGGTGGGCGAAGGCGGTCGGGCGGTCCAGGAGGAGCCACAGCGGTCGTCGGGTGTCCTCCGGCGGGGGGTGGCCCGCCTGCCGTGCCCGGTTGGCCGCGATCAGCCGGCGCTCGGTCTCGTGCGCGGCCCACTCCAGGCTGGCCAGCGCCCCGGCGGGTGCGCACTCCACGGCCAGGACGCCGTCCCGGCCGGTGAGGCAGGCGTACTCGCCGGTGCCGCCACCCTCGACGACGACCACATCGCCGTACTGGAGCGCCTGGAGGGCGATCGAGCGCAGGAGGGTGGAGGTGCCGCTGCCGGGCTGGCCCATCACGAGCAGATGGGGCTCGGTGGAGCGGATCCCGGTGCGCCACACCACCGGGGGCATGTCGCGCTGCTCCTCGCCGTGGGTGAGCGGGAGCGTGCGCTGGACCTCGCCCGGGTCGGTGAACCCGAGCACGGTCTCGCCCGGCGCCGTGACGAAGCGCTGGGCGGCGATGTCGGTGGGCAGCGGCGGCAGGGCCGTCAGGGAGAGCTGGTTGCCCTCCTCGTCCCAGGCGAAGCGGTACTCGCGGCCGCGCCCCGACTTGGCGGTGAGTAGATGCTCGATCCGCGCCCGGGCCTCGGGCTCGCCGTCGGTGAAGTAGGCCGGGTAGCGGACCGACAGGCTCGTGATGCGCCCCGCGGCGTCGAACTCGTAGCCGGGAAGGGCGTTCTCCCACTCGCCGCCGTGCGCGTACAGCGGAGCGGGGTCGTCGGCGGTGGAGAAGTACGGCACCAGCGCCTCGTACAGCGACTTGAGGCGCTCCGTCTGCGACTCGTCCGGCCCCTCGGGGACCGGCTCGGTCCGGTCCCGGCCGTGCCAGGCTGCCGCCGCCATCAGGCTGATGACGGCGAGCAGCGGGCCGTACGGGACGAGAGCCACGACCAGGATCACCGAGGCCACCAGGAACAGCAGCGGCCCGCGCTTGTCCTTGGGGGTCTCGGCCCACTTGCGGCGCCCGGCCGATGCCAGTCGGCGCAGCCCGCGGGTGATCCTGATCAGCGGATGGAGGACGTCGGTGGCGCTGTCGGCCGCCGTTCGGGCCAGCTCCCGGCTCCGGGCGATCTGCGCGCTGCCGGTGCTCAGGATGCGGGGAAGGGGGCGCCGGGCCACTGCGGTCTCCAGAAGGTGCGTACGGACGGGACGGGCGGGATCAGAACTTGATGCCGCCGAGGAGGCTCGCCAGGCTCTCGCCGCCGGCCTTGATGCTCGGGGCGATGGCCGTACTGGCCATGTAGAAGCCGAACAGGGCCGCGACCAGCGCGTGCGAGGCCTTCAGCCCGTCCTTCTTGAAGAACAGGAAGACGATGATGCCGAGCAGGACCACACCTGAGATGGAGAGGATCATTTGGATCTCCTGGTTCGTGGGGACAGTCACCATGAGTACTTCCAGGATCACAGGATGTATCCATACGATAAAAGGTGCAACTGGGTGAATTACGGCTGATTTCCCCCACTTGGCAGAGTCGTCGGACACCGGTTGAGCTGCGCTCCTGCGGCCGAGCGGGTACGCCGTGATCTTTACCTCGGGCACATCGGGTCATGTGCCGCGCGAGCCAGTACCCTGGCGATTCACCTGAACGGTTGTAAGGAGAGGCGGTCCGGCGATGAGTGAAGCCCCCGACCCCGAGGTCGTGGAGCTGGCGACCAAGATCTTCGATCTGGCCCGGCAGGGGCGGACCGAGGCGCTCGTGGCGTATCTCGACGCGGGCGTCCCGGCCAACCTGACCAATGACCGGGGCGACTCCCTGGTGATGCTCGCCGCTTATCACGGCCACGCCGAGGCGGTACGGGCGCTGCTCGCCCGCGGCGCCGAGGCCGACCGGATCAACGACCGGGGCCAGACCCCGCTCGCCGGGGCCGTGTTCAAGGGGGAGGCGGACGTCATCAAGGCGCTCGTCGACGGCGGCGCCGACCCGCTGGCGGGCACTCCGTCGGCGCTCGACACCGCACGCATGTTCGGCAAGACGGACCTGTTGGAACTGTTCGGCGCGCACTGATCACAGCGCTGTGAACAGCTGAGACACAGAAAACGGGGGAGGCGGTGAAGGGCCGCCGAAATTTCGGTCGCGGCAGGTGGAACCGCCGGGTCATCATGGCGACGTGATTCACGGACGCGATGGCTGGGCAGGTGTTGCCGCACCGCGCGGGCCGTGATGCGGTCCGCATGGGCCACCGACGAGAGGCAGAGGAAGATGGCTGGCAGCAAGCAGGAAACGGCGGGCGCCCCGACGTGTTGTCACGCATCCAGGTAGAGCACGTCCCCGGTTGCGTCGACGCTTGATGTGAGGCTGTTTCCCATGTTCGATCCGGTCATAGCGCCCAGCGGTACGCTGCTCGGCCTGCTCCAGAGGGGCCGCGGCGACGGCACGCTGCACGCGCTCACCGCACCGCGGGCCGAAGCGCTCGCCGCCCTGAACCACTGTGTGCTGAGCGACCCCCGCCACGACTGGCAGGTGGAGAACCGCTCCCTCTACTACGCCCGGCTCTACCTCGACCTCAGCGGCGAGCTGGACGAGATCGAGACCCACCTCTTCGCCGTCGAGGACGTCTTCGACACCGAGGAGTCCCGCACCGGACTGGCCCTGGCCGTCCTCGGCCACCTCGCCTCCTACGGCAGGCGCGACGCGCTCGCGCTGCTGCGCAGGTACGCCGCCACCGGCACCAACTGGGCCTGGGCCCTCGACGAACTGGCCCTGCGCGACGACGACGCCGGACTGCGCGCCCTGGCCGCGCCGGTGCTCGCGCGCTTCGCCACCGACACCGCCGGCGAGGCCGAGCTGGCCGCCGCCGTCCGCGACGCCTTCGAGCCACGGCCCTGGCGGCTGTGGGCGGAGGACCCTCGCCCCTCGGTCGCCACCCGCGTGCGGGCCGCCCAGGAAGCCGGCTGCTTCGACCGCTGGCAGCGCCAGATGCGCCCCACCGGGCCCCGGCCGGGCTGGAGCGTGCGGGCCGTCTTCGACTGGGCCCAGCAGGGCGTCGACCGCGGCGCCGCCCTCCATGTGCCGGCCGCCCGCTGCCTGTCGGCGGTCGCCGGACCCGAGGACCGGCCCGAGATCGTCCAGGCCGCCAAGGACGGCACCGAGGGCGCCCGCTGCACCGCCCTGCGCTACCTCGCCGACAGCGACGACCCGGACGCCCTCGACCTCATCGAGGCGGCCGTGTCGTCAGGACCGGCCCCGGTCGTGGAGGCGGCCGCCGACGCCTTCGAACGCATGCGCGGTGACACCGTCGTGGACCGGGCCCGCGGCTGGGCCCGGCGCCCCGACGCGCTCGGCGCGGCCGCCGGACGGGTCCTCGCCTGCCGCGGCGGGGCCCAGGACAGCGAACCCGTCCTCGCGGCACTCCGGGAGGCCGTCCGGGGCGAGGGCCCCGACGCGCCCACCCTGTGGACCCTGGTGGACGGCGCCGGACGGCTCGGCATCGCCTGCGCGGCCCCCGTCCTGCGCCATGTCTACCGCGAGACCGCCTCGTCCCACCTGCGCGGGCGGACCGCCCGCGCGCTGGCCGCCACCGACCCCTCCTTCCCCTCCGGATTCGCCGTCGAATGCCTGTGGGACTGCGAGGAGACCACCCGCGAGATCGCCGCCCGGCACGCCGAGACCGGGGACAACCGCGTCGTGGAACGCCTGCGCCGGCTCGCCGCCGACCCGGCCGAGGAGGACGAGGTCCAGACAGCCGTACGCAGCCGTTTCGGGCCCGACGCGCCCACCGGGTGAACGAGGGGTGACCCGCGGGTCAGGCGGGCATGGACACGGCCTGACCTGCGCGGGTGTGCAGCGGAACGCTCATGGGACGTTCCCTGTCCGGAAAGATCCACGTTGACGCGGCCACGTCCAGCACGGCGACAACACCGGTATGCGTGTCGTCATCGTGACCGAATCCTTTCCCCCCGATGTGAACGGCGTGGCCCACTGCGCGCTCCAGACCGCCCGACACCTCGTCGACCGCGGTCACGCCCCCGTCGTCGTCGCCCCGGCCCCCGCCCCCGGGAGCAGGCTCGGCGCCCTCGCGCCGTGCCCCGTCGTCCATGTCCCCTCCCTCCCGCTCCCCGGCTACCCCCAGGTGCGCGTCGCGCTCCCCAGCCGGCGCCTGGCCGCGACGCTCATCGAACACAACGCCGACATGGTCCACCTGGCCAGCCCCTTCGTCCTCGGTGTCCGCGGCATGGCCGCCGCGGCCCGGCTCGGCATCCCCGCCGTCGCCGTCTACCAGACCGACCTGGCCGGATACGCCCGCACCTACATGGGCGCCGGCGAGGCGGCGGCCTGGCGGCGGATCCGCTCCGTCCACTCCGCCGCCGACCTCACCCTCGCCCCCTCCAGCGCCTCCCTGAACGACCTCCGGGCCCACGCGGTGCCCCGGGTCAAGCTCTGGCCGCGCGGAGTGGACACCGCCCGCTTCCGCCCCGACCTGCGCGACGAGGCCCTGCGCCGGGAACTCGCTCCGAACGGTGAGCTGATCGTCGGCTACGTCGGCCGGCTCGCCCCCGAGAAGCACATCGAACTGCTGGCCGGCGTCTGTGGCCTCGACGGGGTCCGGGTGGTGATCGTGGGCGACGGACCGAGCCGCCCGAACCTGGAACAGGCCCTGCCCGGCGCCGTCTTCCTAGGCCGCCGCACCGGCGACGACCTCGCCCGGATCTTCGCCTCCCTGGACGTCTTCGCGCACACCGGCCCGTTCGAGACCTTCTGCCAGACCGTCCAGGAGGCCATGGCCAGCGGGGTGCCCGTGGTCGCGCCCGCCGTCGGCGGCCCCCTCGACCTCGTCGCACACGGCCACACCGGCCTGCTCTTCCCGGCCGACGACGCCACCGCGGTACGCGCGGCGGTGAGCGCCCTGCACGCCGACCCCGCGCTGCGCACCGCCTACGGCACAGCCGCGCGCGCGATGGTCGAGGGACGCACCTGGGCCGCCGTCGGCGACCAGTTGATCGCGCACTACGCCACGGTGCTCGCGGACCGCAGAACGGCGGTGGCGGCGTGAGCGACTCCCTGCGCATCGTCCGGCTCGCGAACTTCGTCGCCCCCGCCTCCGGCGGACTGCGCACCGCCCTGCGCGAACTGGGCAAGGGCTTCAAGCAGGCCGGGCACGAACCCGTGCTCGTCGTCCCCGGTGAGCGCCACACCGACAGCGAGACCGAGCAGGGCCGCGTCATCACCCTGCCCGGCCCGGTGCTCCCCGGCACCGGCGGCTACCGCGTCCTGGCCGGCCGGCGGCGTGTGGCGGCCCTCCTGGAGGAGCTCGGCCCGGACCGCCTGGAGGTGTCCGACCGTACGACGCTGAGATGGACCGGCACATGGGCGCGACGCGCACGGGTGCCCGCCGTGATGGTCTCCCACGAGACCGCCGACGGCGTGCTGCGTACCTGGGGCGTGCCCGAGGGGGCGGCCCGGCGCGCGGCCGACGCGCTCAACGTCCGCACCGCCCACACGTACGCGCGCGTGGTGTGCACCACGGAGTTCGCCGAACGGGAGTTCGTGCGGATCGGCGCCCGCAACGTCGTACGGGCGCCCCTCGGCGTCGACCTGGTGCAGCGGCACCCCGCGCTGTACGACGCCGGCCTGCGGGCGCGGCACGCGCGCGCGGACGAGGCGCTGCTCGTCACCTGCACCCGCCTCTCCGTGGAGAAGCGGCCCGGTACCGCCCTCGACGCGCTGGAGGCACTGCTCGCCCGCGGACGCGGGGCGGTGCTCGTGGTGGCCGGGGACGGTCCGCTGCGCGCCCGCATGGAACAGCGGGCGCGCGAGCGCGGACTCCCGGTGACCTTCCTCGGGCACGTCTCCGACCGCGCCCTGCTCGGCGCGCTCCAGGCGTCCGCCGACGTGTGCCTGGCGCCGGGGCCCGCGGAGACCTTCGGGCTCGCCGCCCTGGAGGCGATGGCGTGCGGCACGCCCGTGGCGGTGAGCACCTCGTCCGCGCTGCCCGAGGTCGTCGGCTCCGCCGGGGCGGCCGCCGCGGACCACGGGGAGGGCTTCGCGGACGCCGTGGAGGACCTCCTCGCGCGTTCCGAGGCCGGGCGCCGCGAGGCCGCACGCGCGCGTGCGGAGTGCTTCGGCTGGGACACCGCCGTCGCGGCCTTCCTCGCCGCGCACGACGCGCCCGCCCCCGGGCGGGACCGGCTGCCGGAGGGCGTCCGATGAGACCCCTGCGCTTCGTCGCCCTCGGCGACTCGCTGAGCGAGGGCGTGGGCGATCCCGTCGGGGATGCATGGCGGGGCTGGGCCGCGCTGCTCGCCGGCGGGCTCGCCGACGGGCCCGTGGCCTTCACCAACCTCGCCGTCAGCGGGGCGCAGACCCGGGACGTCCTGGAGCGCCAGCTGCCCGCCGCGCTGGCGCTGCGGCCGGACGTGGTGTCCGTCCTCGTCGGCGTGAACGACACCCTGCGCTGCACCTTCGACATCCAGGCCGTGGCGGCCCGGCTGGACGGGGTGTACGGGGCGCTCGCCGGGCGGGGAGCGGTCGTGCTGACGGCCTGTCTGCCGGATCCGGGGGCCATGCTGGGGCTCCCCGGAGCGCTGGCCCGCCCGCTGGCCCGGCGGCAGCGGGCGGTCAACACGGTGGTGCACGCGCTGTCCGAGCGGTACGACGCGGTGCATCTGCACACGGCGGAGGAGGACTGGATCGGCGACCGGGCGATGTGGAGCGCGGACCGGCTCCACCCGGGGGAGCGCGGGCACCGGCAGTTGGCGCTCCGGTTCCACGCGCTGCTGGCCGAGGGCGGACTGGCCACGGGGGTCGCGCCCGCCGCCGAGCCGGAGTTCCCCGCGCCCACCAGGTCGGCGAGCCTGTGGTGGCTGGCCACCGCGGGGACGGGGTGGATGGCCCGGCGGTGCACCGACCTGCTGCCGCAGCTGCTCACCCTCGCCCTCGACGAGACGCGGCACCGTGTGCGGGGGACGAGCGCCCGGCTCGACCTGCGGACGGCCGCGGCGGTGTCGGCGGCGCTGGCCGCGCTGGCGGTAGGGGAACGGCGTCCGGATGCTGTTTGAGCGGGGTGGGGGCTGAGGGTTGGGGGTGGGGCGCCTGGCGGGAGGGCGGCTGACTGGGTTTGGCCGGGGGTGCGGGGTACTGCGGGGTCTTCGGAGGTGCGGGGCTCCTGTTTTACGGGGGCCCTGGTGGGGTGTTGCCCGTACGGATTCTGGTGGGGTCTCGTACGGGCTTCTGGCGGTGCGTGGCCCACAGGGGTCTCTGGCCCGGTGCCGTCAGGTGTCCTGTGCGGCCGAGGAAACACTGTCGCTCCGGCTCCGCTCCAGGGCCCCGGTGTCGCCCGGACAGGGCTCAGCCTCGGCGTACCGCCGTGAAACGGATCGGTGTTCCCGGTGGGGCCTGGGCGGCCGCCGGGAGGTCCTGGGGGCGGACCACCGCGATCACCGGGTAGCCCCCGGTCGTCGGATGGTCCGCGAGGAACACCACCGGCCTGCCGTCCGGGGGGACCTGCACCGCGCCCAGGACCATGCCCTCGCTGGGCAGCTCACCGGCCAGCGCCCGCTCCAGGGCCGGGCCCTCCGTCCGCAGCCCGATGCGGTTGCTCGCCGGGGAGACCCGGTACGTGCCGATGAGGAGGGTGCGCAGGGCCGCCGGGGTGAACCAGTCGTCCCGGGGGCCGGGGCTCACCCCGAGGAGCAGCTCGCCGGGCGGGGCCGGCTGCGGGGCGACGTCCACGCGCGCGGGGAGGGCCCCGGGACGGCCCAGGGGCAGCACGGCGCCGTCCGCCAGTGGGGCCGGACCCAGGCCGGACAGCAGGTCCGTCGAGCGGCTGCCGAGGACCGGGTCCACCGCGATACCGCCGGAGACGGCCAGGTAGCCGCGCACGCCCGCGACGGCGGGGCCGACCTCCAGCAGGGCCCCGGCGGGGACCCGTACCGGCGCGCCCCAGGCGGCCGGGCGGCCGTCCACGGCCACCGCGCAGTGCGCACCGGTGACGGCCGCGGTGAGCGGGGAACGCGGCCGTACCGACACGCCCGTGAGCGTGGTCTCCAGCACCGCCGCCCCGGCCGGGTTGCCGACCAGCCGGTTGGCCAGGGCCGCCGCCGGCCCGTCGAGCGCGCCGGACCGCGGCACACCGAGGTGGGCGTGGCCGGGCCGGCCGGTGTCCTGAACGGTCGTGAGCGCCCCCGCGCGTACGACGACCAGCGCGCGGTCGGTCATACGGGCCTCACCGGCGCCGTGGGGACGAAGCGCACGCGTGTGCCCGGCGCCAGCAGCGCGGCCGGCACGCGCGCGTGGTCCCACAGCACGGCGTCCGTGCTGCCGATGAGCTGCCAGCCGCCCGGGGACGAGCGCGGGTAGACGCCCGTGTACGGCCCGGCGAGCGCGACCGCCCCGGCGGGCACGGCCGTGCGCGGCGTGCCCCGGCGCGGCACGTCGTAGCGCGGCGGCAGTCCGGTGAGGTACCCGAAGCCGGGGGCGAAGCCGCAGAACGCGACGGTGAACTCGGTGCCCGCGTGGACGCGGGCCACCTCCTCGGCGGTCACCCCCCAGTGCGCGGCGACGTCCGCCAGGTCCGGGCCGTCGTAGCGCACCGGGAGTTCGACCAGCTCACGCGCGTGCGGCGGCGCGTCGGGGACTTCGGAGGCGGTGAGCTCGGCCGCCAGCCGCGCCGGGTCGGGGACGCCGTCGAGCAGGACCGTGCGGGCCGCCGGGACGATCTCCCGGGCGTGCAGCGAGCCCTCCGCGCGGCGGCGCAGCAGCTCCGCGTGCAGGGCTTGGGCCCGCTCGCCGGAGGACACCTCGACGAGCAGGGCGTCGCCGCCCACGCGCAGCGCCCTCATGCGAAGGCCTCCACCCGTACGCCCGAGCGCCGGAGCTGCTCGCGGACCCGGCGGGCCAGGTCGACCGCGCCGGGCGTGTCGCCGTGCAGGCACAGGGATCGGGCCCGCACCCGGATGCGGGCGCCGGAGTGCGCGTCCACCTCGCCGTGGCGGGCCATGCTCACCGAGCGGGCGACCACGGTGTCCGGGTCGGTGACGACGGCCCCTTCCAGGTCGCGCGGAACCAGGGTGCCCCGGTCGGTGTAGGCGCGGTCGGCGAACGCCTCCGTGACGGCCGGCAGCCCCGCCTTCGCCGCCAGCTCCAGCAGACGTGAGCCGGGCAGTCCCAGGACGGGCAGGTCGGCGTCGGCGAGCAGCACCCCGTCGACGACCGCGGCCGCCTGGACCTCGTCGTGCACCACGCGGTTGTAGAGCGCGCCGTGCGGCTTGACGTACGACACGCGCGCGCCGGCCGCGCGGGCGAAGATCTCCAGGGCGCCGATCTGGTACGCCACCTCCGCGGTGAGTTCCGCGGACGGCACCTCCATCGGGCGCCGGCCGAACCCGGCCAGGTCCCGGTAGGAGACCTGGGCGCCGATCCGCACCCCGCGCGCGGCCGCCTGCTCGCACACCCGCCGCATGGTGACGGCGTCCCCGGCGTGGAAGCCGCACGCCACGTTGGCGCTGGTGACCACCGACAGCAGCCGCTCGTCGTCGGTGAGCCGCCAGCGGCCGAAGCCCTCGCCTAGGTCGGCGTTGAGATCGATCGGGGTCATGGCTCTCCTGTCAGGCGGCCGCGTCCAGGACGCGGTACTGCTCGTCGCGGGCGTCGGTGAGGAACATCTGGCCCGGCGCGTGGGTGATCGCGAACGGCGGCCGGGAGGCGGCCAGCGCCGCCTGCGGGGTCACTCCGCAGGCCCAGAAGACCGGGATGTCGTCCGGCGCCATCTCCACCGGCTCCCCGAAGTCGGGGCGACCGAGGTCGGCGATGCCCAGGACCGAGGGGTCGCCGCAGTGCAGGGGGCCGCCGTGCACCGCCGGCAGGAGGCTGCTCTCGCGGATCGCCGCCGCCAGGTGCCCCGGCGGCACCGGACGCATCGACACCACCGTCGGGCCGCGCAGCCGCCCCGCCGGCCGGCACTGCCGGTCGGTCACGTACATCGGGACGTTGCGGCCCTGCTCGATGTGGCGCAGCGGTACACCGGCCGCGGCCAGCGCCCACTCGAAGGTGAAACTGCAGCCGATCAGGAACGACACCAGGTCGTCCCGCCATTGCGCGCGCACCTCCGTCGGCTCGGCCACCAGCTCGCCGTCCCGCCACACCCGGTAGCGCGGCAGATCCGTGCGCAGGTCCGCCCCGGGGGCCAGCACGGTGGTGTGCGCGCCGGCGTCCGTGACGTCGAGCACCGGGCACGGCTTGGGGTTGCGCTGACAGAACAGCAGCATGTCGTACGCCCAGTCCGCCGGGACCGAGACGAGGTTGACCTGGGTGTGGCCCGCGGCCACCCCGGCCGTGGGGCCCGAGAGCCCCGCCCGGAAGCGGCCGCGGGCCTCGGCCGGCGGCCACGCGTGCGCGTGCTCCTCGACGGCGGTCAGCGGGCGGTCGCCGGTGGCGGGTGAGGGCGTGCTCATGTGCACCTCGCAGAGGGAGGACGGAGGGTGCCGTGGACAGAGCCGTGCCGTGCGGAAGCGAACGGCACCGCGGTGAGGAGGCGGTGCCGTGCCCAGAAAGGTAGAGGATCGTTGAACGATCCTTCAATACCCGCGTTGTCTCGTTCCCGTGACTGCGGTTGAATTCCGGGCATGGCAGAGCAGCTGACCGGTCTGGCCGACGACCGCGCCCTCCTCGGGCGCACCAGCACCGCGGAGCGGGTGTCGGACATCCTCAGGACCCGGATCGCCGAGGGCTACTTCCCGCCCGGCACCCGGCTCTCCGAGGACGGCATCGGCGGCGCCCTCGGGGTCTCCCGCAACACCCTGCGCGAGGCGTTCCGGCTGCTCACCCATGAACGGCTGCTCGTCCACGAGCTCAACCGGGGTGTCTTCGTCCGGGTCCTGACCGTCGACGACGTCGAGGACATCCACCGCACCCGGCGCCTGGTCGAGTGCGCGGTCGTCCGCGGGCTGGGCGAGCCGCCGTACGACCTCGGCGGCCTGGAGAAGGCCGTCGATGCGGGGCAGCGGGCGGCGCGCGAGGACGACTGGAAATCGGTGGGTACGGCCAACATCCACTTCCACCGCGAGCTGGTGGCGCTGGCGGGCAGCGACCGTACGGACGAACTGATGCGCGGGGTCCTCGCCGAACTCCGGCTCGCCTTCCACGTCGTGGACGACCCTCGGCGGCTGCACGAGCCCTACCTGGCCCGCAACCTGGAGATCCTCCAGGCGCTGCGGGACGGGGACGCGGGCGGCGCGGAGCGGCTCCTAGGGGTGTATCTGGACGACTCGCTGCGCGCGCTGGTGGCCGCCTACCGGGGGCGGGTGGGGGAGGGCGGTGCGCCTCCGTCGGGGGCGGGCGGTCGCTCCTCGGCGGTCGAGGGCGGCTCCCCGCCGTCGGCCGAGGGCGGTGCGCCGCAGACGCCCCAGGCCCTGTCGCGTGTCGGCGACGGCCGTCGCTTCTGAGCCGTTTGGGTCGATGTCAGACCTAGGACCTAGTCTGTGCACCGTGACTTCGCCTGCACCGACGGACAGCGTTCCGCCCCAGCTCAGCGCGGGGCCGCGCCCCGCGCCGGGCCCGGCCGCCGACGAGGGCCTGGCGCGGCGCCTGCGCGCGCTCGCCTGCACGGCACCCCTGCACGACCTGGACACCCGCAAGGCCAACCTGGCCGGCGAGTACTCGGTGTACGGCATGGCGGAGGTGGCGCTCGCCGCCATCGACCTGGTCACCCTGAACATGGACTTCGACACCGGCGCCGACCACGACCAGATAGTGGCCCGGCTCATCCCGCGCATCGCCGCCCAGGCCCCCCGCCGCCCCGTCGCCGAGCACGAACGCGTGGCCCGCTGGGTGCTGGAGAACCTGATCAACGTCGGCAGCGTCGACCGCGGGTTCCGCGCCGTCTACGGCACCTTCGCGCCCGACGGCAGCTACGTCCGGCGCGACTACGACTTCAAGCTGATCGAAGAGGTGCCCGGCGCCGGCGGCACGGTGTACCTGCGCACCACCGACGAGGCCGTCAACGTCCTCGTCGGCGCCCTGGACACCGACGTCACCAGCGCGCAGATCGCCGCCGAGGTCAAGCTGGAGGTGCTGATCAGCCGCGGCCGGCTCGCCGACGCGCAACTCGCCGCCGAGCAGGCCCGGTACCGCACCGTGCAGTACTCCGAGGTCCTGCGCCGCGCCCTGGACGCGACCCGGCGCAACGTCCGCGCGGTGGACTGGCTCCGCACGGTGCCCGACATGATCGCCGAGGCCCTGGACCACGTCGCCGAACGCTACCGGCACGAGAACGCCATCCTCACCAACATCCGCAAGGCGCGGGACGAGTCCGAGGACCCCGAGCACAAGCGCCGGGCCGCCGAACTCGTCGACATCGTCAAGGACTGCATCCGGCGCCACACCCAGCTCCAGTCCCGCCTGCTGGAGGCCGGACCGCTGTTCCGCGCCGAACAGGACCGGCAGGCCTTCGCCACCCCGATGACGACCTCGGGCACCGACCTGTACGGCCATCTCGTCGCGCCTCTGCTGCCGCTCCCCGTCGAACAGGCGGTCCGGGTCACCGACGCCTTCTTCGCCCGCGGCACCGGACTGCGCACCCCTGTCTCCGTACGGGTCGCCGACCTGGTGGACATCCTGCTGACGCCGCCCGTGGAGCGGGAGCATCTCGGCGCCGAGATGCCCGAACCGGACCTCATCGCCACCCCCGACGACAGCCGGTTCAGCGAGGAACAGCTAGCCGCCGCGAAGGACCTCCTCGACCTGCCCGCCGACGCACCGCGACGGTTGTCGGGACTGCTCGCCGAGGCCCGGCGCACCGACGGCGACCTGCCCTATCTGGTGGCCCTGCTGGCCGTGCACGCGGCGAGCCCCGCCGTCGGCACCGCCTACCGGCAGGGCGAGGAGAAACTGCTCTTCGCCGTGGACGACGGGACCGAACTGGACGACCCGGAGTTCGGCGGTGCGGACCTCATCGTCGGTACCGCCCTGCTGGACGCCGCGGGCATGGCGGCGGACCGGACGGAAGCGGCATGAGCCGACAGACAGCACAGCGAGGAGCCCCATCGTGACCGAGCACGCCGAGTGGAGCGAGCCGGAGGCGGCCGCACCCTCCGCCGCTGCCGTCGTCACGCCCGCCGACGCGGCCGACGCCGCGCGGCTGGTCGCCTTCGGCCTCCAGCCGAGGCTCCAGCCCGCCCGCGACCAGGAGTACACCGAACTGCTGCGACGGCACCGCGAGGACCCGGCGTTCGCCCGGCTCGCGGACGCCGTCGCCGCCGGCCTCGGCCTGGTCGTCCTGGAGGTGTCCCCGCGCGCGGGGATGGCCGTCGCCGCCGCCGAGGACTCGGTCTTCGCCGTGCGCATGGGCGACTACGCCCGGCGCACCTCGGCCGACGGCGGCGACCGGTTCCTGCACGGGCTCGCCCATCTCGCCGTCGCCGCCCTGGCCTTCCCGCGGCCCGAGGACCTCGCCGACGACGGCTACATCGGCCGCGTCTCCGTCAACGGCGTCGACGCCTTCGTACGCCAGGCGTGCCGACGCCTGGAGGAGCGGGCCGAGCAGCAGGGCGAGAACACCGACCCGGCCACCGACGCGCCCGGACTGGAGGCCGCCTGGCGGATCTGGGCCAGACGCACCGCCAGCGGCGCCACCAAGGACGCCCGCAGACTCGCCGGGTCCACCACCGGCATCGTCGGCAAGGCCGTCGTGTTCCTCACCGACTCCGGGTTCCTCCAGCGCACCGGCGACGACAACGGCGGCACCTACCGCACGACGGCCCGCTACCAGCTCCAGGTGCGCGACATGGCGGGCGCCGCCGCGATGGCGGAACTGCTGGAGCTGGGCGTCGTCCCGGTCACCGACGGCACGGCGACGCTGCTGCCGCCCGAGGAGGGCGACGACCTCGATCTGGTGGCCGACGCCGGACTGCCCTTCCACTCCGCCTGAACCTCCCCGATCTGCCGAAGACTTACGAGAGTCCGCCATGTACGAGCTGTCCAGGGTCCGCCTCTACTCCATCGGACCCGCAGGTGCGCGCTACGCCGACACCGTGCTTGACCTGCGGGGCGTGGGCGAGCCCGTGCCCGATCCCGCGCCCACCCAGGCGGCGTTCTTCGAGGACGAGCCCGTCGGGCCGCCGCGCCGGCCCGCGCCCGCCGGCGTGCTCTTCCTGGAGAACGGCGGCGGCAAGTCGGTGCTGCTCAAGCTGATCTTCTCGGTGATGCTGCCGGGCCACCGCAACACCCTCGGCGGCGCCAGTTCCGGTGTGCTGCGCAAGTTCCTGCTCGCCGACGACTGCGGACACGTCGCCCTGGAGTGGCAGCACACCCTGACCGGCGAGTGCGTGGTCGTCGGCAAGGCCAGCGAGTGGCGCGGCCGACAGGTCTCCAACGACCCGCGGAAGTTCGCCGAGGCCTGGTACTCCTTCCGGCCCGGCCCCGGCCTGAGCCTGGACAACCTGCCCGTCGCCGAGTCCACCGCCGTACGCCCGCCCGTCGAGGGCGCCTCCGGAGCGCAGGGCCGCCGCCGCACCATGAAGGGCTTCAGGGACGCGCTCACCGAGGCGGGCAAGGCGTACCCGCACCTGGAGGTGCACTGGGAGGAGATCCACGACCGCTGGATCGAGCACCTCGGCGACCTGGGCCTGGACCCCGAACTCTTCCGCTACCAGCGGGAGATGAACGCCGACGAGGGCGAGGCCGCCGGCCTGTTCGCGGTGAAGAAGGACTCCGACTTCACCGACCTGCTGCTGCGCGCGGTGACCGACACCCGGGACACCGACGGCCTCGCCGACCTGGTCAGCGGCTTCGGCAACAAGCTCGGCCGACGCGCCGAACTGATCGCCGAACGCGACTTCACCGCCGGCTCCGCCGACCTGCTCGGACGCATCGTCGAGGCGGCCGAGGCACGCGCACGCGCGCGGGACGTCCACGCCGGCGCCGAGCGCCGCACCCGCACCCTGGCGCGACGCCTGACGGCGCGCGGGGCGCGGGAGCGGGTGCGCGCCGCCGACCTCGCACAGCGCGTCACCGCCGCCGCTTACGCCGTCACCCACGCCGAGGCGGGCCGGGAGCGCAGCGCGCTGATCGCCGCCGAACTCGCCTACCGGCACGCCTCGCTGGCCCTCGCCGCCGCCGAGAAGTCCGCGGCCGCGCAGAAACGCGAACTCGCCGAGGCGCGCACCCTGCACTCCGCCTGGCAGGCCGCCGAGGCCGCGCTGCGCCACCGGGCCGCCGCCGACCGGGTCGCCCGCGTGGCCACCGCCATCCAGGAGGCCGAGCGCGACGCGGCCCCCGCCCTCGCCGCCCGCGCCAAGGCCGCCGTCGACCTGGTACGGGCCCTGCACGCGGCCGCCGGGAGCGCCGAGGACCTCGCCAACGAGGGCGAGGAGCGGTCCGCCGCCCTCCAGGAGGCCGGCGAGGCCGCCTACCGCGACTCCACCTCCGCCGCCACCGAGGCACAGCGGGCCCGCAGCGAGATCGGCCACCTCAAGCAGCGGCTGGCCGAGGTCGAACAGGAGACCGCCGAGGCGGTCCGAGCCGGCTGGCTGGACGACAGCGCCCCCGACGCCGACCCGGCCAGGGCCGCCCTCGCCGCCAGCGACGCCGAGAAGGGCGCCGTCGCCGCCTGGGACACCGCGCGCGAGGCGTCCCGGCGGGCTTCGGAGCACGCGCGCGAGGCGGGCGCCGCGGAGTCCCGCGCGGAACTCACCGCGGCCCGCGCCGCCGACGCGGCGACAGCGGCCCGGCGCTCCCACGAGGCGGAGTGCCGGCTGGCCGAGGCACTGGCGGCCGAGGAGCGGCTGGCCGAGCTGCTCAGCCTGACCGGCTCGGCCCGTACGGCCGTCCCCCAGCCCCGCCAGGAGGACGAGGAGGAGCGGCCCGGATTTACCCCCGGGGAACTCGACCGGTTCGCCGACGAACTCCGCGAACTCCTCGACGACGCCGTCTCCTCCGCCGAGCGCCAGCTCTTCGACCTGCGCACCGCCGCCGCCGACGACTCCCGGATCCTCGGCGCCCTCGGCGACGGCGGACTGCTGCCGCCGGGCCCCGACGTGCTGGCCACCGTGGAGTTCCTCGGCGAGCACGGCATCCCCGCGCTGCCCGGCTGGCGCTACCTCGCGCAGGCCGTCGACCCGGCCGACCACGCGCGCGTGCTGGCCGCCCGGCCCGAACTCGTCGACGGTGTGATCATCACCGACCCCGACACCCATGCCCGGGCCCGTGAGGCCCTCGGCGACGCGGCCCTCCTGCCCCGGTCGGCGGTGGCCGTCGGTACGGCCGCCGCCCTCCTCGCGCCCACCCCGCCCGGCGACGCGCTCGACGGTGATGTCTTCCTCGTCCCGCCGAACCCGGCCATGCACGACGAGAACGCCGCCGACGAGGAACGGCAGGCGCTGCGCGCCCGGGCGACCGCGCGCGACGAGGAGATCCGCACCCTGGCCGCCCGGCTCGGCAAGGACCGGGAACTGGCCGCCCGGCTCTCCTCCTGGCGCACCGGCTGCCCCGCCGGAAGGCTGGCCGAACTGGCCCGGGCCGCCGACGACACGGGCGCCTTCGCCGAGGAGGCGGAGGCCGAACTCGCCGAGGCGCGGACCGTACGCGCGGAGGCCGACGAAGCCGCAGCCGAGGCCGCCCAGGTGCGCGACGAGCGGCAGGAGGCCGCGCAGAAGGCCCGGCGCGCCGCCGACGCCCTCGCCGGACTCGCCTTCCGGCTGCGCGAGCGGGCCGGCTGGCAGGCCAAGCTCCGCGAACTCGCCGACGACGCGACCGAGTCGGAGGCCCGCGCCCAGACCTGCCTGGAGCGCGCCCGAGCCGCCGACGAGGACCGGCGCGCCGCCCAGCGCGCCGCCGACGACGCCCGCCGCACCGCACGCGCCCTGCGGGCCGAGCGCGCCGAGATCGCCGGCGCCCCCGACGACCTGCCCGAGGCCGAGGCGGACGCCCCGCGGTCCTCCCTGCCCGCCCTGCGGGAGGCGTACCGCGCCGCCTCGCAGGTCTACGAGAAGGTCGGCGTCGGTGCCGACCTGCGGGCCGAGCAGGCCCGCGCGGAGAGCGACGAGAGCGCGGCGCGCGCCGAGCTGGACCGGCTCAGCAACAAGGTCCGCACCCGCGCCGAGCAGTTGCTCCAGTCGCCCGACGGCTCCGACGGGCCGTCCCGGCAGTCCGCCGCCGCGCGCGCGGAGGAGCTGGTGCAGCTCCTGGAGACCCGCATGTCGACCGCCAGCGAACAGCTCGGACGGCTGCGCGGCGAGGCCGAGCGGCACGCGCCCGAGGACGGCGAGGCCCACACCGAGCTGGCCGAGGAGGTCCAGCCGCGCGACGCCGAGCACGCCCAGGCACTGTTGCGCACGGCCACCGCCGAACTCGCCTCCCGCGCGGAGGCGCTGGACCGGGCGCGAGAGGCACACGCCGAACTGCTGACCGCGCACCGGGCCGCCGAGGACGCGGCCGGCGGCTTCGACGAGATCGCCGCCATGCTCCGGGACCTGCTGCGCGAGCACACCGTCGACGAGGACCAGGAAGAGCCCGAGCCCTACCCGGGCACCCTGGAGGAGGCCCGGCAGTCCGCCGCCGAGGCCCGCCGGTCACTGCGCGGCTGCGCCGCCGACCTGTCCACCGCCGAGGCCGCCGTCCGCGAGGCGAGCGATGTGCTGGTGCGGCACGCCAACTCCACCCGGTACGAGCAGGTGCGCACCCCCGCGCGCCAGCAGATCCGGGAGCTGCCCGCCGCCGCGCTGCCCGAGCACGCCCAGAAGTGGGCCGACGCCTTCGCGCCCCGGCTGCGCGTCCTCACCGACGAGCTGGAGCAGCTGGAGCGCAACCGGGACTCGATCGTGGACCGGCTGCGGGGCCTGGTGGAGTCCGCGCTCGCCACGCTCCGGTCCGCGCAGCGCCTCTCCCGGCTGCCCGAGGGCCTCGGCGAGTGGTCCGGGCAGGAATTCCTTCGGATCCGCTTCGAGGAGCCCGACCAGGCCACCCTCACCGAGCGGCTCGGCGAGGTCATCGACGAGGCCACCCGTGCGGCCGTGAAGAAGAACTCCGACCTGCGCCGGGACGGCATGTCCCTGTTGCTGCGCGGGGTCGGGGCGGCCCTGCGGCCCAAGGGCGTCGCCGTCGAGATCCTCAAGCCGGACGCGGTCCTGCGCGCCGAACGCGTGCCGGTCGGACAGATGGGCGACGTCTTCTCGGGCGGACAGCTGCTGACCGCCGCCATCGCCCTGTACTGCACGATGGCGGCCCTGCGCTCGAACGACCGGGGCCGCGACAAGCACCGCCACGCGGGCACCCTGTTCCTGGACAACCCCATCGGCCGCGCCAACGCCACCTATCTGCTGGAGCTCCAGCGTGCGGTGTCCGATGCCCTCGGCGTGCAACTGCTGTACACCACCGGTCTGTTCGATACCACCGCGCTCGCCGAGTTCCCGCTGGTCATCCGGCTGCGCAACGACGCCGACCTCAGGGCCGGACTGAAGTACATCAGCGTCGAGGAACACCTCCGCCCGGGACTGCCCCAGCAGGCCGCGGCG
This sequence comes from Streptomyces sp. NPDC000983, assembly GCF_040299205.1. Classification (NCBI taxonomy): domain Bacteria; kingdom Bacillati; phylum Actinomycetota; class Actinomycetes; order Kitasatosporales; family Streptomycetaceae; genus Streptomyces; species Streptomyces sp. NPDC000983. The sequence continues at coordinate 118,921 of NZ_JBEPBM010000021.1, forward strand.
GGGGAGGCGGTGCACAGCGAGATCACGGCGACCCGGATGTACAAGCGACCGCAGGGGCCGGTACCGCAGGGGTGAACGGGGCGGCAGGGCCGAGCCGGCTGCACGGCTGAGCGGGGCCGGGGTCGACGCCTACCGCGGTGGTGCGTCGGCACGGCTGCCTTCCCCGGCGGAGCCTTCCCCCGTGGAGCCGGGCGCCGGCGAGCGGTGCTTCTACGGGGCTGTGCTTTCGTGGCCCGTCTGCCCGTCTGCCCGTCTGCCCGTCCGCCCGTCCGCCCGTCGGCCCGGCTGTTCCCCGGCGCGCCCAGGGTCAGAAGCCGTACCCCATACGGCGCGACAGCTCGGCCCCGGCCGCCACCGTGCGCTCGGCCAGCTTGGGCAGCCGGTCGGCGTTGAGCCGGTAGACGGGGCCGGACACGCTGATCGCCGCGATCACCGCGCCGTCGTGCGAACGCACCGGCGCCGCCACGGCGGCCAGTCCCAACTCCAGCTCCTCGACGGTGATCCCGTAGCCCTGTCCGACGACCGCCTCCAACTCGCCGCGGAGCATGGCGGCGCCGGTGATCGTCCGGTCCGTGAAGCGGTGCAGCGGGCGGGCCAACAGCCCCTCCCGCAGCGTGGGTGCCATGTGCGCGAGGAGCACCTTGCCGCTGGAGGTGGCGTGCAGCGGGGTGCGCCGGCCCAGCCAGTTCTGGGCCGTCACCGACGCCGTGCCGCGGGCCTGCATGATGTTGACCGCCGCGTCCTCGTCGAGGACCGCGATGTTGACGGTCTCGCCCAGTTCGTCGGCGAGTTCCCGGCAGACCGGAACCCCTTCCTGCGAGATGTCCAGCCGCACGGCGACCGCTCCCGCGAGGCGTAGCATGCCGGCCCCCAGGTAGTACTTGCCGCGGTCCTTCGCCTGGGCCACCAGGCCGCGGTTCTCCAGGACGCCGAGCAGCCGGAACGCGGTCGACTTGTGCACGTCCAGCTCGTCGGCGATCTCGGTGACGCCCGCCTCACCGAGCCGGGCGAGGATCTCCAGGACGCTGACGGCCCGGTCCACCGACTGCACGGAACCGGCCGCGCCCTTCCCGCCAGGCTGCTCCGGGCCCGCGGTGCTCCGGGCCGGATCGGACTGCTGTCTCTGTGCGCGGGTCATGGCTCGACTCTCACCAGCTGGGGCCCGGTTCGGTGGCAGCTACGGAAGCCGCTGCCGCAACGATCACGCCGCCGGACTCTGTTGCGTATGGCGCCTACTCGTGCGCGATACGAAACACGATGTTACCGGAGCGTCCGATCCCTGGACGGGGCCGACCGAGCCGCAGGGCACGCCCGCGCGCCCGACCGTCGGGTGAGAGGCGGACCGACGCGCGGCCGGACCCGGCACACCCCGGCTCAGGAGTGCGACAGCCGCCCCGCGCCGCCCCGCCCGGGTATCCGCCCCTGCGCACGCTCGGCCGCCCCGGCCTGACGTCGGGCCCTGCGCCGCTCCCGCCGCAACGCGCGCGCGGTGCTCGCCGGGGTCGAGACCACGCCGTTGCGCTGGTTCCAGACCTGGCGGGTCACCCAGACGTCCAGGGCGCCCCAGGTCGCCACGACCGTGCTGGCCACGCTGCTGAGCACCATCGGAAACGCCAGCCAGGACCCCGCCAATGTGCACAGGAAGGCCACCATCGCCTGGATCAGCGTCACGGCGATGATCAGGACGGCGCGCACCGCCGCCGTCCGCACCGGATCGGGCATCCGGCGCCGCCGTGCCGGTTCCTCGACCCACAGCGGACGGTAGGGCGTCCGCGTCTCCTCGCGCCCGTACCGCTCCAACTGCTCCTCCGGCAGCGCGGCGGCCTCGGCCGGCCGCGCGTGCGCCTCCGCCTCCTCCCGCTGGCCGGCCGGCTTCTCGCCCCTGGCCGCCGGAATGTCGAGATCCGGTGGCTGAGGACTCAGAGCCACCGTCGAACGCACCGTCACTCCGCCGTCGTCGGGCGCTTTGCGCCGCTCCGCCGTGCCCATCACCGTGTCACTCCCCACCGCCAGCAGACCGCTCGCTTCCGTGTCCGAAGACCCGTACTGCAGTGGCTGCCCGGCTTGCGCTGATTTACGCCGCCGGGAGGCGAGACACGGCTCCTGTGGCCGATTCCGCCCCCGTTTCCCGTGAAGTAGGACGAACGACCTCGCCCGAAGATTCCCAACGAGGGAAAAATTCCGGCCAATTGGCATTGCGTGCGTACAGGACCGCCGTGAACGGCCGACGCCGGAAACCGGGAGGCAATCTCACCCAATGGCCGGACAACTCCCCATGTCTCGCCTCCGGCGCGGAAGTTCAGCTTCCGGACGGCTCTTCGAGTTACGCGCGCGTCGGTAGTAGGCTCGCGCCGTTTGTTGACGCACATGTGTGCCCCCGGCCTGTGGGGGTCGAGCTGGGGGAGGCCATGCGCTTTCGCGGGAAGTCCATCCGCCGGAAGATCGTGGCGTTGCTTCTCGTGCCGCTGGTGTCCCTGACCGCGATCTGGGGATTCGCCACGGTACTGACGGGTCGCGAGGCACAAGAGCTGTTCAACGTGTCGTCCGTCGTGGAGAAGATCGGCTACCCGATCGAGGACACCGTCCGTGTCCTGCAGCAGGAACGCCGGCAGACACTCGTCCACCTCGCCGATCCGCGCGCCTCCGACGGGCTCACCGCCCTCAAGCGCAGCCGCAGCGCCACCGACGACGCCATCGCCGAGGTCCGCACGAACGCCAAGGACCCCGACGTCCGCGACGCGATGGGCCAGGGCACGGACGAACGCCTGATCGCCGTCATGGACGCCTTCGACGGCATCACCTCGCTGCGCCGCAGCGTCGAGGACGGCACCGTGGACCGGGAGACCGCGCTCAACCTCTACAACAGCGTCGTGGACCCCTGCTACGACGTGCTCGCCAACCTCCACGTCGTCGACAACGTGGAGATGGACAAGGAGTACCGGGCACTGGTCAACCTGGCCCGGGCCAGGGAACTGCTCTCCCGTGAGGACGCCCTCCTCGGTTCCGCGCTGATCGTCGGCAGGCTGTCGCACAAGGAGATCCGCGACGTCTCCGACTACGCCGCCCAGCGCGACCTGCTCTACGACGTCAGCCTCCCCCTGCTGCCCTCGTGGGAGCAGGACCGCTACACCCGCTTCTGGAGGAACGCCGCAAGCGCTCCGCTGCGCGTCGCCGAGCAGTCCGCGGCGTCCGTCGGCCCCGGCCCACCCAGCGGCATCACCGCGAAGAGCTGGGACATCGCCGCGGGCAACGTGCTGCAGGAACTGGCCGAACTCAACGACCAGGCGAGCGACCGCTATCAGGACCGGGTCCATCCGGTCGCCATGGGCGTCATCGCCAAGGCGGCCGTCGCCGGTGTCCTCGGACTGGTGGCCCTCCTTTTCTCCGTCTTCCTCTCGGTGCGCATCGGCCGCGGCCTCATCCGCGACCTGCGCCAACTGCGCCTGGACGCCCACGAGGCGTCCGGGGTCAGGCTCCCCAGCGTGATGCGCCGCCTGTCGACCGGCGAACAGGTCGACGTCGAGACCGAGGTCCCGCGCCTGGAGTTCGACCGCAACGAGATCGGCGAGGTCGGCCAGGCCCTCAACACCCTTCAGCGCGCCGCCGTCGAGGCCGCCGTCAAACAGGCCGAGCTCCGCGCCGGCGTCTCCGAGGTCTTCGTCAACCTCGCCCGCCGCAGCCAGGTACTCCTCCACAAACAGCTCACCCTCCTCGACACCATGGAACGCCGGACCGAGGACACCGACGAACTCGCCGACCTCTTCCGCCTCGACCACCTGACCACCCGTATGCGCCGGCACGCCGAGGGCCTGGTGATCCTCTCCGGCGCCGCCCCCTCCCGACAGTGGCGCAAACCCGTCCAGCTCATGGACGTGGTGCGGGCCGCCGTCGCCGAGGTGGAGGACTACGAGCGCATCGAGGTCCGCAGGCTGCCGCGGGTGGCCGTGACCGGCCCGGCCGTCGCCGACCTCACCCATCTCGTGGCCGAACTCCTGGAGAACGCGACCGTGTTCTCCCCTCCGCACACCGCCGTCCAGGTGCTCGGCGAACGGGTCGCCAACGGCTTCACCCTGGAGATCCACGACCGCGGGCTCGGCATGGCCGCCGACGCGCTCCTGGACGCCAACCTCCGGCTCGCCGAGACGCCCGAGTTCGAGCTGTCCGACACCGACCGGCTCGGTCTGTTCGTGGTCAGCCGGCTCGCCCAGCGCCAGAACGTCCGGGTCTCCCTCCAGCCCTCCCCGTACGGCGGCACCACCGCCGTGGTGTTCATCCCCGACGCCCTGCTGACGGACGACGTGCCCGACACCAACGGCATCGGCTTCCGACTGGACCGCCCCGGCCCCTCCAAGGAAGCCGAACTGGAGGAGACCCGCAGGCTGGAGGAGAGCCGCCGCTCCGCCCTCGCCCAGGTGCCCGGGCAACTTCCGGGCCTGCCCACCCAGCTTCTGGACGGACCGGTCGAACTGGAGGGGCCGGTCGACCTGGACGCCCTCGACGACTTCGCGGACGACGAGGACGGCGAACGCGGCGGCCTGTTCCGGCCGCGCCGCTCCCGCCTCACCCGGGCACAGGACAGCTCCGCGCCGCGCCAGGAGCCGATGAACACCGGCGGCCCCGTCCCGGACTCCGCCGAGGGCCAACCCGGTTCCACGGTTCCCGGCCCCCGGCGCCACACGCCCAAGCTGGTCAGCTCGCACGGGCGTCCGGTCTCCGAGCAGCGGCTGCGCAGGGCAGAGGCATCCGGGGAGCCTCCGGTATCCGGCGGACGCCCCGATCCGGACGCCCCCGCACCCCTGCCGACCCGGAGGCGGGGAGCCTCCCCGATGCGCCGGGGCCCCGGCACCCCGGACCGACCGGCCGAGCGATCAGCACCGGCCGGGCCCGCCGGCCGGGACCTCGCCGGAGAGCCCCCCGCGCTTCCCCGGCGCACCCGGCGAGCCGAGATCGAGTCCAGCACCCCGAACCCGGCGGACCGGCGCACGGAAGCCGCGCCGCCGCAGGCGGACCCCGGCACGGGGGCGCTGCCCCGGCGCGTCCGCCAGGCCAATCTGGCCCCGCAGCTCAAGCGGGAACCCGCCCGACCGACCGCGGGCGCCGACGAGCCCGCCGAGCGGGACGCCGACGAGGTGCGCAGCCGCATGGCCTCGCTCCAGCGCGGCTGGGAGCGCGGCCGTGAGGAGAACGCCGCGGGCGACGACGCCCGGAACAGCGGCACCGCACCACAAGGAACGACAAAGGGGGACGGTCGATGACCGCACCGAAGGTGACCGACCACACCACGCCCACGGCGTCCGGTGAGCTCAACTGGCTTCTCGACGACCTGGTCGACCGGGTCGCCAGCATTCGCCGGGCCGTCGTGCTCTCCGGAGACGGCCTGGCGACCGGGGCGTCCAAGGACCTGACCCGCGAGGACAGCGAACACCTGGCCGCGGTCGCCTCCGGCTTCCACAGCCTCGCCAAGGGCGTGGGCCGTCATTTCGAGGCCGGCAGCGTACGGCAGACGGTCGTCGAGCTCGACGACGCCTTCCTCTTCGTGACAGCCGCCGGAGACGGCAGCTGCCTGGCCGTTCTCTCCGACGCCGACTCCGACGTCGGCCTGGTCGCCTATGAGATGACCCTCCTGGTCAAGCGAGTCGGCGTGCATCTGGGCACCGCTCCACGCACCGATCTGCCCGCGGGCGGGTAGTGGGATGACATGAGCGCAGACGGTCAGGGAAGAAGCCACTGGTTCGACGACGAGGCCGGACCGGTCGTCCGTCCGTACGCCATGACACGGGGCCGCACCACCAGCGCGGCCCAGCACCGCCTCGATCTCATCGCGGTGGTCGTCACGGAAGCGCACGGGGACGACCCGGAAGACGACTCGACCTTGTCCCCGGAACATGTGGACATCGTCGACCTGTGCCGTGACGCCCCGCAGTCCGTCGCCGAACTCGCAGCCGAACTCGACCTCCCGATCGGAGTGGTCCGAGTGCTCGTCGGTGACCTCGTGGCCGGGGAACTCGTCCACGTCAACCGGCCCGTCCCCCCGGCCGAACTGGTCGACGAGAGTATCCTGCGCGACGTGATCAACGGCCTCCGGGCGCTGTGACCGGCGCGGAAGCGGGGTAGTGACGTGACTGGCTGGCAGTTCTGGGTCGACCGAGGCGGCACCTTCACCGACATCGTCGCGCGACGCCCCGACGGCCGGCTGCTCACCCATAAGCTCCTCTCGGAGAACCCGGCGCGCTACCCCGACGCCGCCGTCGAGGGCGTGCGCCTGCTGATGAACGGCTCCGACGAACCCGTCGACGCCGTCCGCATGGGCACCACCGTCGCGACCAACGCACTCCTCGAACGCAAAGGCGAACGCACCCTCCTCGTCGTCACCCGAGGCTTCCGCGACGCCCTGCGCATCGCCTACCAGAACCGCCCGCACATCTTCGCCCGCCGCATCGAACTCCCCGAGCCGCTGTACGAGCGGGTCGTCGAGGTCGACGAGCGCGTCGCCGCCGACGGAACCGTCCTGCGCGCCCCCGACCTGGAAGCCCTCGCCGGACCCCTGCGCCGCTGCCATGACGACGGGATCCGGGCCGTCGCCGTGCTCTGCATGCACAGCCACCTCCATCCCGCCCACGAGCAGGCCGTAGGAGAACTCGCCGCCCGGATCGGCTTCCCCCAGATCTCGCTGTCCAGCGAGGTGAGCCCGCTGATGAAGCTCGTCCCGCGCGGGGACACCGCCGTGGTCGACGCCTACCTCTCGCCCGTACTGCGCCGCTACGTCAAGCACGTCGCCGGCGAACTGCGCGACGTCCGGCTGATGTTCATGCAGTCCAACGGCGGCCTCGCCGAGGCCGGGCAGTTCCGCGGCAAGGACGCCGTCCTGTCCGGCCCGGCCGGCGGCATCGTCGGCATGGCCCGGATGTCGCAACGAGCCGGATTCGACCGGGTCATCGGCTTCGACATGGGCGGCACCTCCACGGACGTGTCGCACTTCGCCGGCGAGTACGAACGCGTCTTCACCACACGGATCGCCGGCGTCCGGCTGCGCGCCCCCATGCTGGACATCCACACCGTCGCCGCGGGCGGCGGCTCCGTCCTCCACTTCGACGGCTCCCGCTACCGCGTCGGACCCGACTCGGCGGGAGCCGACCCCGGTCCCGCCTGCTACCGCGGCGGCGGCCCGCTCACGGTCACCGACGCCAATGTCATGCTCGGCCGCATCCAGCCGGCCCACTTCCCCCAGGTCTTCGGCCCCGCCGGTGACCAACCGCTGGACGCCGAGCTCGTCCGGACCCGGTTCACCGCACTCGCCGCCGAGATCGGCAAGCGGGCCGGCGACGACCGCGACCCCGAGCAGGTCGCCGAGGGCTACCTCCGGATCGCCGTCGCCAACATCGCCAACGCCGTCAAGCGGATCTCCGTGCAGAAGGGGCACGACGTCACCCGCTACGCCCTGACCACCTTCGGAGGCGCGGGCGGCCAGCACGCGTGCATGGTCGCCGACTCGCTCGGCATCCGCACCGTCCTCGTCCCTCCCATGGCCGGTGTCCTGTCCGCCCTCGGCATCGGACTCGCCGACACCACGGCCATGCGGGAGCAGTCCGTCGAAGCACCCCTGGCCCCGGCCTCGATGCCGGACGTACTCAGGACCGCCGACGCCCTCGAAGCCGCCGCCCGCTCCGAACTCCTCGCCGAGGACGTACCCGAGGACCGCATCGGCGTCGTACGCCGGGCCCAACTCCGCTACGACGGCACCGACACCGCCCTCACCGTCGAGCTGACCGAGCCCGACACCATGCGCCGCACCTTCGAAGAACGTCATCGCGCCACGTACTCCTTCGTCCTCGACCGCCCGATCGTCGTCGAAGCCCTCTCCGTGGAAGCCACCGGCACCACCGAACCCCCCGATCTCTCCGCCCCGGCCACCCACCGGGACCACCCCGAAACCCCCGCCACCGTCCGCCTCCACACGGGCGGCGCGCGGCGCGACGTACCCCTCCACCGCCGGGAGGACCTCCCACCCGGCGAGACCGTCACCGGACCCGCGATCATCGCCGAGGCCGGAGCGACGACCGTCGTCGACGACGGCTGGCGGGCCGCGACGACCCACGACGGGCATCTGGTCATGGAACGCACGGCGATTACGGAGAGTTCCGATCTCGACACAGAAGTCGACCCCGTTCTCCTGGAGGTCTTCAACAACCTCTTCATGTCGATCGCCGAGCAGATGGGCGCCCGGCTGGAGGCCACGGCCCAGTCCGTCAACATCAAGGAGCGCCTGGACTTCTCCTGCGCCCTCTTCGACCCCGACGGAAACCTGGTGGCCAACGCCCCGCACATTCCCGTCCACCTCGGCTCGATGGGCACCAGCGTCAAGGAGGTCGTCCGGCGGCGCGGCGCGTCGATGCGGCCCGGCGACACCTACGCCGTCAACGACCCGTACCACGGCGGCACCCACCTGCCCGACGTCACCGTGATCACCCCCGTCTTCGACACACAGGGTGACCGGATCCTCTTCCACGTCGCCTCCCGCGGCCACCACGCCGAGATCGGCGGCATCGCCCCCGGCTCCATGCCCGCCGACAGCCGCACCATCGAGGAGGAGGGCGTCCTCTTCGACAACTGGCTCCTCGCCGAGGCCGGCCGCCTCCGCGAGGAGGAGACCCGACGCCTGCTCACCGAAGCGCCCTTCCCCTCCCGCAACCCCCGGACCAACCTCGCCGACCTGCGGGCCCAGATCGCGGCCAACCGCAAGGGCGTCGACGAAGTCACCCGCATGATCGAGGACTTCGGCCTCGACGCCGTCCAGGCCTACATGCGGCACGTCCAGGACAACGCCGAGGAAGCGGTCCGCCGGGTCATCGACACCCTCGACGACGGCGCGTACGCCTACGAGACCGACTCCGGCGCCGTCATCCGCGTCAGTGTGCGCGTGGACCGCGAGGGCCGCTCCGCCACCGTCGACTTCACCGGCACCTCGGCCCAGCTGGCAACCAACTTCAACGCACCCTTCGCCGTGGTCAACGCCGCGGTCCTGTACGTCTTCCGCACCCTCGTCGACGACGACATCCCCCTCAACGACGGATGCCTGCGCCCCCTGACCATCGTCGTCCCGCCCGGCTCCATGCTTGCGCCCGAACCACCGGCCGCGGTCGTCGCGGGCAACGTGGAGACCTCCCAGGCGATCACCGGAGCGCTGTATGCCGCGCTCGGTGTGCAGGCCGAGGGCTCCGGCACCATGAACAACGTCACCTTCGGAAACGCACGCCACCAGTACTACGAGACCGTCGCCTCCGGATCCGGCGCCGGCGACGGATTCCCCGGGGCACCCGCGGTGCAGACCCACATGACCAACTCGCGGCTCACCGACCCCGAGGTCCTGGAGTGGCGGCTGCCCGTGCGGCTCGACGAGTTCGCCGTCCGGCACGGCAGCGGCGGCGACGGGCGGTGGCGCGGCGGCGACGGAGTGGTCCGCCGGATCCGCTTCCTGGAACCCATGACCGTCTCGACGCTCTCCCAGCACCGCAGGATCCGCCCCTACGGCATGGCCGGCGGCGCGCCCGGCGCCCTCGGCACCCATCGCGTCGAGCGGGCCGACGGAACGGTCACCCCACTCGACGGCAGCGACGCGGCTGACGTCGGACCCGGCGACGTACTCGTCGTCGAAACTCCCGGCGGCGGAGGCTACGGCCCACCGTCGCCCGACCCCCATCAAGCAGGAGAAGTGAACGATGATCTTCGGGCGCACTGAGCGCGGCAAGCCCCCGGTCGAGCCCGTCACGCTCAAGATCCTGGTGGCCGGCGGCTTCGGCGTGGGCAAGACCACCCTGGTCGGCGCCGTCAGCGAGATCAGGCCGCTGCGCACCGAGGAGTACCTCACCGAGGCCGGCCGCCCGGTCGACGACACGCGCGGCGTGGAGGGCAAGAACACCACCACGGTGGCGATGGACTTCGGCCGCATCACACTGCGCGAGGACCTCGTGCTGTACCTCTTCGGCACGCCCGGCCAGGAGCGGTTCTGGTTCATGTGGGACGAGCTCTCCGAGGGTGCCCTCGGAGCCGTGGTCCTCGCCGACACCCGGCGCCTCGAGGACTGCTTCGCCGCCGTCGACTACTTCGAACGGCGCTCCATACCGTTCCTCGTCGGCGTCAACTGCTTCGAGGGAGCGGCCCGCTACCCGTCCGACGTGGTCCGTCAGGCCCTCGACCTCGACGAGGACGTGCCGCTCGTGCTGTGCGACGCCCGCGACCGGGAGTCCGTCAAGGAGGTCCTCATCGGCGTCGTCCAGCACGCCATGGCCCACGCGGCGGGCCGCAGACAGGCCGTCACCACCTGAAGCCCGCCCGCACCGCACGGCCCGTACCCCCGCCGACAGGGGTACGGGCCGCGGCTCTTGGAGCCCCGCGTGCGTGGCTACTCCTCGCCGTCCTCCAGCCAGCCGAAGCTCTTCTCCACCGCCTTGCGCCAGTTGCGGTACTCCCGGTCCCTGACCGCCGCCTCCATCGACGGCGTCCACTCGACGTCCTTGCGCCAGTGCGACTTCAGTTCGTCGAGGTCGTTCCACACACCGGTCGCCAGGCCGGCCGCGTACGCGGCGCCCAGGCAGGTCGTCTCCGACACCCGGGGACGGATCACCGGCACGTCGAGCACGTCCGCCTGGTGCTGCATCAGCAGGTCGTTCCTGGTCATGCCGCCGTCCACCTTCAGCGTGGTGATCCGCACCCCGGAGTCCTGGTGCATGGCGTCCACGACCTCCCGCGTCTGCCAGCTCGTCGCCTCCAGCACGGCACGCGCGAGATGCCCCTTGGTCACATAGCGGGTCAGACCGGTGACCACGCCGCGCGCGTCGGACCGCCAGTACGGCGCGAAGAGACCGGAGAAGGCGGGCACGATGTAGGCGCCGCCGTTGTCCTCCACGCCCGCCGCCAGGGACTCGATCTCGTCCGCGGTGCGGATGATGCCCAGCTGGTCCCGGAACCATTGGACCAGGGCGCCCGTTATGGCTATCGACCCCTCCAGGCAGTACACCGGCGCCTCCCCGCCGATCTTGTAACCCACCGTCGTGAGCAGGCCGTTCTTCGACGGCACCGGCCGGTTGCCGGTGTTGAGCAGCAGGAAGCTGCCGGTGCCGTAGGTGTTCTTCGCCGTGCCCACGTCGTAGCAGGCCTGCCCGAACACCGCCGCCTGCTGGTCGCCCAGGGCGGAGGCCACCGGCACCCCGGCCAGCTGGCCGACCGCCGTGCCGTACACCTCGGCGGACGACCGGATCTCGGGCAGCACCGACTCGGGCACGTCCATGGCGGCGAGGATCGAGGAGTCCCACTGGAGGGTCTCCAGATTCATCAGCATCGTGCGCCCGGCGTTGGTGACGTCCGTGACGTGCCGGCCGCCTTCCGGGCCGCCGGTGAGGTTCCAGATCAGCCAGGAGTCGATGGTGCCGAAGGCGATCTCGCCGCGTTCGGCACGGGCCCGCAGCCCGGGCACGTTGTCCAGCAGCCAGGCCGCCTTCGGCCCGGAGAAGTAGCTGGCCAGTGGCAGTCCGGTCCGGTCGCGGAACCGGTCCTGACCGTCCGGGCCGCCGAGTTGGCTGCACAGGGCCGAGGTACGGGTGTCCTGCCACACGATGGCGTTGTGCACCGGCTTGCCCGTCGCGCGGTCCCACAGGACGGTCGTCTCGCGCTGGTTGGTGATGCCCAGCGCGCTCAGCCGGTCCGCGCGCAGCCCGGCCTTGGCGAGGGCGCCGGCGACCACCGCCTGCACCTTGGACCAGATCTCGGTGGCGTCGTGCTCCACCCAGCCCGGCTTGGGGAAGATCTGCCGGTGCTCCCGCTGGTCGACGGCGACGATCGCGCCGCTGTGGTCGAAGACGATGCAGCGGCTGGAGGTGGTGCCCTGGTCGATAGCGGCGACGAACTTGTCCGTCATGACGTCCCCTTCGTCGGTTCCTTCAGAAGGCTGCGTTGAAGATGAGCCCGGACAGCGCCCCGCCGATCAGCGGCCCCACCACCGGGATCCACGCGTAACCCCAGTCCGAGGTGCCCTTGTTGGGGATCGGCAGGACGGCGTGCGTCAGTCGGGGGCCCAGATCGCGGGCCGGGTTGATGGCGTATCCGGTCGGGCCGCCGAGGGAGAGGCCGATGCCGACCACCAGGAACGAGACGATCAGGATGGCCGTACCGGACTGGCCGAGCCCTTCCGTCAGTCCGAACGCCAGGATCGGCAGCACCAGACCGACGGTCGCGATGATCTCGGTGACGAGGTTCGCCACCGGGTTGCGGATCGCGGGGGAGGTGGCGAAGATCCCCAGGGTCGGCTGGGCGTTGTCCTCCTCCGCGTTGGCCTGGAACTGCGCGAAGTAGACCAGCCAGGCGAGCACCGCGCCGAGGATCGCGCCGACCATCTGGCCCGCGACGTAGAGGTGGACCTTGTCCCACTCCCCGGTGTCGACGGCGATGCCCAGGGTCACCGCCGGGTTCAGGTGCCCGCCCGACAGGGGCGCGGCTGTGTAGGCACCAGCCAGGACGCCGAAGCCCCAGCCGAAGGCGATGACGACCCACCCGGCGTCCTTGGCCTTGGAATGGTTCAGTACGACGGCGGCGACGACTCCGGCGCCGAAGAGGATCAGGATCGCCGTTCCGATGACCTCACCGAGGAAGATGTCTCCGTTGCTCATGGCGGCTCCTAGGCGCCGGCCCGGAGTGATCGACCCCGGACCTCCGTGCAGGGTGCGTTTCCCATGGCCACTTCAGCCGAAGGCAGGGAGGGTCCCGCGCCCCGCCCGGCGTCCGTGACGAGCGTGCCGTGGTCGTCGCATCGCCCCTGGGAGCGGCCGTGGCCGGATCCGGCGGAGGCCGTGTGGCGCAGCGCCTGGTACGCCGCGAAATGTACGGCGATGTCGACTGCCACCGGAAGTGTTCACCGGCGTCCCGAGGGCGTCAAGGTCGCTGACGGCACCGGTTCGGGACAGGGCCGTGCGGCCCGGGGGGAAGCGACGGGGCGGGGCTCAGGCCCGGCCCGGCTCCGCGACGGCCCAGCGCGCCGGTGCGGCCGCGGGCTCGGCGCCGCGCCGGACCTCGTGGCCCGGGAGGCCCGCCCGGCCCAGTACCCAACTGGCGCCGCGCAAGGACTTCGCGGCCTGCTTGAGGGGGGCCAGACAGGCGGCGGCCTCCCGGTGGTCGGTCACGCTGCCCGGTGTGCACAGGACCGTGGCCAGCGAGAGGGTGACGGGCCGTCCGGCCGCCGACCAGGGGGCGTCCAGCACGCTGGAGGCCATCGGATCGAGCCCTTCCGGATCTGCCAGCACCAGGAAGTCGTCACCGCCGATGTGCCCCACACGGGTACTGCCCGACGCCGTGTCCTGCAGGGTCCGGCCCACGGCACGGATCAGGTCGTCGCCCGCGGCGAACCCGGCGCCGTCGTTGACCTGTTTGAAGTGGTCGACATCCAGCCAGCTCAGCGCGAACGTCCGGCCGTCGGCGATGCGGCGGTCCACCTCACCGGTGATCGCGTCCGAACCGGGCAGCCGCGTCAGCGGATTGAGCCCGGCCGCCTCCTCCACGCGGGACTCGGCAAGGGCCCGCACGAGGTCGGCCAGGCGTACGACGCCCACGCACCGCCCGTGCCGGTCGACCACCGCCACGTCGTCGGCGGCGCGGCTGCGGTCCCCGACCGCCAGGACGTCCAGCACCTCCCAGGCCGTGGCGTCGACGCCGACCGTGCGCGGTGGATCGCCGAGTTTGAACGCCGGCCGGTCGGCGTACAGGGCGTGGCCGTACCGCCCCGACATGGACAGCAGGAACCGGGAGCGGTGCACGGAGCGCACCGGCACCCCTCGGCCGTCGATGAGCAGGACCCCGGACACCTCGGGCGAACCGGTGAGGATCATGCGCACCTGACCGGCCGACGCGGTCGCCGGGAGCAGCGCGGCGGGCCGCACGAACTCCCTCACCGGAGGACCCGAACGCGGGGCCGCGCCGCCCCCGGGGCGCCGCGGCGGAACGTACACCTCCGCGGCGGCCAGCCGGGAAGGTGGCGCGAACAGCTCGCCCTGCGCCAGCTGCGCGCCGGCCGAGATCGCCGCCGCGTACTGCAGTTCCGTCTCGACGCCCTCCACGCACAGCAGCGCGCCCATTTCGTCGCACAGGGTCCGCATCGCGCGCACCGCCGGCGACCGCACCAGCAGCGACGCGTCGAGCTTCACCAGGTCGGGCGCCATGTCGATGAGCAGCCGCAGCGGTACGTCGCCGTCCCCCACGCCGTCCGCGCTGATCCGGAAGCCCTGCTCCCGCAGCGCGGCGACCGCGGCGAGCAGCGCCTGGTGGGGGACGTGCGTGTACGGCGGGACGATGTCGAGGGTGATCTCCCAGGGCATCCGCCCCGACTCCCGCACGGCGCCGTCCAGCCGGGGGAGTCCGCCCAGGTCGGCCAGGGTGCCCGCGAAGACGTTGACGTGCAGCGGGAGCAGGCTCTCCTTGCGCACGGCGGCGCGGATCGCCGACACGGCGAGCCCGCGGTCGAGTTCGGGATCGCGCCGGGCCTCGGCCAGGATGTCCCCGGTCTCGGGGCGGGCGAGTGTCTCCAGCCCCGCCACCACTCCGGTCGTCAGATTGACCACCGGCTGGAAGGCGAAGCGGAGCGTGTCCGACCAGGTGTGCACGGGAGCATCATCGCGCCCCCCGAAACGGCCCGAGCCCAGTTCATGAGACGTTCACGCAGCATTCCGGGCCGGTCACGGAGAGTTGACGCATCCCTGTTCGGTCACCGCACCGCCACCACCGCCGAGCCATGCCCGAAGAGCCCCTGGTTCGCGGACATGCCCACGCGTGCGCCGCTGACCTGCCGTCCGCCCGCCGCCCCTCTCAACTGCCATGTCAACTCGCACACCTGGGCCACCGCCTGAGCGGGAACGGCCTCCCCGAAGGAGGCGAGCCCACCGCTGGTGTTGACCGGTATCCGCCCGCCGTGGCTCGTCGCGCCCTCCCGGAGCAGCTTCACGGCCTCGCCCTCGGCGCACAGCCCGAGATCCTCGTACCACTGCAACTCCAGGGCGGTGGACAGGTCGTACACCTCCGCCAGCGAGAGGTCCTCGGGCCCGACGCCGGCCTCCTCGTAGGCGGCGCGCGCGATGGACGCCCGGAACGTCTCCGCGCCCGGCTCCACCGCGATCGCCGAGTCGGTCGCGATGTCCGGCAGATCCAGCACGGCGTTGGGATACCGCGGGGTCACGGTGGACACCGCACGGATCCGCACCGGCTCCGCCACACCCCGCCGCCGGGCGAACTCCATGCTGGACAGCACCGCCGCCGCCCCGCCGTCCGAGGTCGCGCAGATGTCCAGGAGCCGCAGCGGATCGGCGACCACGGCCGACGCGGCCACCTCCTCGTGGGTGACCCGCTTGCGGTAGCGCGCGTAGGGATTGAGCGCGCCCATGGCGGAGTTCTTCACCTTGACCTGCGCGAAGTCGTCGGTGGTGTCGCCGTGCAGGGCCATCCGCCGACGGGCGTACAGCCCGAAGTACGTCGGATTGGTGGCGCCGAGGATCCGGAACCGCAGCCAGTCCGGATCGTCGGGCCGGTCGCCGCCCGCCGGCCGGAAGAAGCCCTTGGGCGCGGCGTCCGCCCCCACCACCAGCACCGTGTCCGCGAGTCCGGCCAGTATCTGGGCCCGCGCCGCGCCGATGGCCTGGGCCCCCGAGGCGCACGCCGCGTACACGCTGGTGACCCGGGCCCCCTGCCAGCCCAGGGCCTTGGCGAACGTGGCCCCGGCGACGTACCCCGGATATCCGCCGCGCACGGTGTCCGCGCCGACGATCGATCCGATGTCCCGCCAGTCCAGTCCCGCGTCGGCCAGCGCCGCCCGCGCGGCGGCCGCGCCGTACTCCGTGAAGCCGCGCCCCCACTTGCCCCAGGGGTGCAGCCCCACACCCAGCACCGCCACGTCCCGCGTCATGACCTCGTCGCCCCCCTCGGCCGCCACCACCAGGTCGTCCGGACCGCCTCCGCGTCCTCATGGAGTACGCCCGGCACGACCTCCACCTCCATGCCCACCGCCAGATCACCGACGGTGATCCCCGGAACCGCCTGCCCCAGCACCACCAGGCGCTCGGCCTGCAGTTCCACAGCGATCAACGTGTACGGCTCCCAGGGAAGTTCCGGATTGCTCACATAGGGTGACGGCGGTCGGTAGCGGCTGTCCGTGTAGGACCAGACGCGGCCGTACCGGGAGAGCGGGACCTCCTCCAGTTCGCCGCCCGGGCACCCCGGGTTTCGGCAGTGCGTGTCCTCGCGCGGGAAGAACACCGAGGCGCAGGCGGAGCAGCGTGTCCCCAGCAGCCGGAAGTCGTCTCCGTCGCCGGTGAACCAGCCGGCGATCACGGGAGTGCGTGTGTGCGGCAAAACCCCTCCCCGCAAACAGATCTGACGAAACGTCAGAAGTGTGCCACGGGCATCGGGGAATCGGCACCGGTCCACCGCCACCGAGGAACACCGCGGACTCGGGCCGCCCCCGGAGGCCGACCTTCCTATGATCGGATACAGTCCGCCGCGTGTCCGAAACTCAACATCCCAGCCGCAACTCCGGTGCCGACACGCACTGTTCGAGCTGCGGAGCCCCTTACGGCGAGGGCGTCTCCGGCTGGCCCCGCACCTGTCCGGCCTGCGCCGCCGTGGCCTACCGCAACCCCCTGCCGGTGGCCGTCGCACTCCAGCCCGTGTACGACGCGAAGGGCACCGCCCTCGTCGTCATCACCCGAACCGTCGCCCCCGCGCGCGGGGGCATCGCCCTGCCCGGCGGTTTCATCGACGACCGCGAGGACTGGCGGCACGCCGTCGTCCGCGAACTCAAGGAGGAGACGGGCATCGAAGCCGCCGGCCGTGACGTACGGCTGAGCGACGCGATGAGCTCGCCCAACGGCCATCTGCTGTTGTTCGGGCTCCTGCCGGAACGGCCGGCCGACACCCTTCCGCCGTCCGAGGCGACGGACGAGACGGAAGGCTGGCACCTCCTGCGCCGCCCCGAGGAACTCGCCTTCCCCCTGCACACCGCGGCCGTCCGAGCCTTCTTCGAGGGCCGCTACATCTGACCTCGGGTCCCCGACAGCCCACGGATCCGCACCGGGTGGGGCGGCTCACTCACGCCGCCCTCACCCTCACCCTCCCGCTCCACGACCACCCGGCCGCCCTCCCAGCGGGCGACGTAGCGCTCGATCTCCGGCTCGTCCCACCCGTCGCCCGCGTCCGGCACGACAAGCCCGCCCCCGGTCCGGCCCCGGGCGGGCGCCCACACTTCCAGCTCCAGCCCACCGTCCTGACCGCGCACGGGAACGACGGCCCCCGCGCGTGCGAGCACCGGGACACGCGACAGCGGAGCCTCCACCAGCACCTGCCCCGGCCCCTCGTACACCTGCTCGGTGACCGTGTCGTACCAGAGCCCCCGCGGCAACTGCACCGCACGCCGGTCCACCCCCGGGCCGAGCACCGGAGCGACCAGCAGACAGTCACCCAGCAGGAAGGCGTCCTCGCAGTCACGCAGCCCCCGGTCCTCCGGAGCACCCCACCAGACCGGCCGCACATAGGGCGCACCCGTACGCCGGGCCAGATGCGCCAGCGTCATGAAGTACGGCAGCAACCGCCGACGCTCCACCAGCGCCCCGCGCGCGTGCTCCAGCACCTTCGGACCGAACTCCCACGGCTCCCCGCGCCCCGCCCGCGCACCCGCATACGTACGGAACAGCGGCAGGTGGGCCCCCAGCTGCAACCAGCGCAGATACAGCTCCGGAGAAGGGCTCCCGTCGAAACCCCCCGCGTCCGGCCCGGAGTACGGCACTCCGCACAGCCCCAGGCCCAGCACCAGGGACAACGAGGCACGCAGCCCGGGCCAACCCGTCGCCACATCCCCCGACCAGGTTCCCCCGTAACGCTGCAGCCCGGCCCACCCGGACCGCGAGAAGACGAACGGCCGCTCCCGGGGCGACAGCTCACGCAGACCCTCGTACGCGGCCCTGGCCATGCACAACGCGTAGACGTTGTGCGCCTCCCGGTGGTCACCGCCCCGCCCGTCCAGGTCGTGCCGCGCCGAACGCGGCAGGGTCGGCTCCCCGAACGCGGCGAACGAGGTCGGCTCGTTCATGTCGTGCCAGAACCCCGCGAACCCCTGCGCCAGCCGCTCCTCGTACAACGCACCCCACCACGCGCGCACACGCGCGTCCGTGAAGTCCGGGAACACCGCTTCCCCCGACCGGGCCACCCCCTCGACGGGGCGCCCCGAGGCGTCCCGCACGAACGCGCCCAGCGCCACCCCGCTGTCGTGGACCTCGTTCCCGACAGCCGCCTCGACCGCCGGATCCACGATCGACACCAGCCGGACACCGTCCCTGCGCAGTTCCTCGGCGAGCTGCGGCAACTTGGGGAAACGGTCATGGTCCACCGTGAAGACCCGATGACCGTCGTAGTGGTCGATGCCCAGGTGCACCGCATCCAGCGGAAGATCGTGATCCAGATATCCCGAGACGATCCGCCGCACATCCTGCTCGCCGCCGAGGCCCCACCGCGCGTGATGGTGCCCCAGCGCCCACGCCGGCGGCAGCGCGGGCGCCCCCGTCAGCGAGGCCCAGGTGAGCAGCACGCGCGCGGGAGTGCCGACCATCACCCAGCAGCGCAGCGGCCCGCCCTCCATCCGCAACTCGCTCGTCCCCGCCCGGTCGTGCCCCGAACCGGCGCCCTCCTCGCCCTCCCGCAGCGTCACCGCGCCGTCCCACGAGGTGTCGTGGAACACCAGATGGGTGGCCGCGTCGGCCACCACCATCTGCACCGGCATCGTGATGTACAGCGGATCGTCGTCCGGCCCGAACGAACCGCCGGGATCGGTGTTCCACAGCCGGTAGGTCCCGTTCCGCAGCCGCGGCCCCGAGGCCCGGCCACCGAGGCCGAAGAAGCGTGCGTCCGCCGCCACTTCAGACCGCTGCATCCAACGCGCCGGACCACCCCCCACGGGCTCCCACCACCGAGGTGGCAGATCACGCCGCAGACCGACACCACCCGGGGTGAGCACCTCCACCTCACCGTGGCGCGACACCACGACCGTCACCCGTTCGGCCACCACCCGCCAGCCGCCGTCCTTGTCCGGCTCCAGCACGGCCCGCGGATCCGGCTCCGGGCACCGGCCGGCCAGCGCGTACGACGGCTCCGCCTCCGCCCCGTCCCACCCCCAGAACACCGCACCGTTCACGGCCACCGTCACCCGCAGCACCGTCCGGTCGAACCGGAGCAGACCGCCACCGGGCCCCGGCTCCGCACTCCGCACCGGTCCGGGAACCCGCGCACGCTCGGCGCCCCTGGGCGGCAGCCCGGCGGCGTCGGCGCGCCTCCTGCGCCATGCGGCCCGCACGGTACGCAACCTCTGGCCCGCTCCCGCAGAGCCGACCGCCTTTATCGAACGCACCAGGTCACGACCGTCCATGCCGCTCAGCCTGCCACTCACCCACCCGCGCGCGGGCCGCGTTCAACTGCCGTTCACCCGTGCTGGGACCACATCTTCACGACACGGACTATGTGTGGCGCGCCCTGGTGCCCGAGGTGATCACATGGCATCGTCCGTGTCAGCCGTGCACGCGCACACCCCCGCCCGTGCGCGGACCACGCACACGACGCGCACAGTCCAGGAGCAGCCCCATGTCGACCCTGACCCCCGATCCGCTCTGGCAGCCGGATCCGGCACGCATCGCCGACGCACAGGTCACCAAATTCCAGGCCTGGGCCGCGCAGCGCCACGCAGCGCCGTCCGAGGGCGGCTACGCGGCCCTGCACCGCTGGTCGGTCGACGAACTGGACACCTTCTGGCAGGCCGTCACCGAGTGGTTCGACGTACGGTTCTCCACCCCGTACACGCGAGTCCTCGGCAACCGTGCCATGCCCGGCGCCGAATGGTTCCCCGGCGCGACCCTCAACTACGCCGAGCACGCCCTGCGCGCCGCCGCGACCCGCGCCGACGAACCCGCCCTGCTCCATGTGGACGAGACCCACGCCCCCACCCCGGTGAGCTGGTCCGAGCTGCGCCGCCAGGTCGGCTCCCTCGCCGCCGGCCTGCGTGAGCTCGGCGTGCGCCCGGGGGACCGGGTCAGCGGATACCTCCCCAACATCCCGCAGGCCGTCGTCGCCCTCCTCGCCACGGCCGCCGTCGGCGGGGTGTGGACCTCCTGCGCCCCCGACTTCGGCGCCCGCAGCGTCCTCGACCGCTTCCAGCAGGTCGAACCGGTCGTCCTGTTCACCGTCGACGGCTACCGCTACGGCGGCAAGGAACACGACCGCCGGGACACCGTCGAG
Organism: Streptomyces sp. NPDC000983; assembly: GCF_040299205.1. Classification (NCBI taxonomy): domain Bacteria; kingdom Bacillati; phylum Actinomycetota; class Actinomycetes; order Kitasatosporales; family Streptomycetaceae; genus Streptomyces; species Streptomyces sp. NPDC000983. The sequence goes on from NZ_JBEPBM010000021.1 coordinate 139,225, forward strand.
GAACTGCGCCGGGAACTGCCCACCCTGCGAGCCGTCGTCCACATCCCGCTCCTCGGCACCGAGGCACCCGACGGCGCGCTGGACTGGTCCGCCCTCACCGACGCAGACACCGAACCCGTCTTCGAACAGGTCCCCTTCGACCACCCTCTGTGGGTGCTCTACTCCTCCGGCACTACCGGTCTGCCCAAGGCCATCGTCCAGTCCCAGGGCGGCATCCTCGTCGAACACCTCAAGCAACTCGGCCTGCACTGCGACCTCGGCCCCGAGGACACCTTCTTCTGGTACACCTCGACCGGCTGGATGATGTGGAACTTCCTCGTCTCCGGCCTCCTGACCGGCACCACGATCGTCCTCTACGACGGAAGCCCCGGCTTCCCCGACACCGCCGCCCAGTGGCGCATCGCCGAACGCACCGGAGCCACCCTCTACGGCACATCCGCCGCGTACGTCATGGCCTGCCGCAAGGCCGAGGTGCACCCGGGACGGGACTTCGACCTCTCGAAGGTGCAGTGCGTCGCGACCACCGGGTCACCCCTGCCCCCCGACGGATTCCGCTGGCTGCACGACGAGGTCCGCGACAACCTCTGGATCGCCTCCGTCAGCGGCGGCACCGACGTCTGCTCCTGCTTCGCCGGAGCCGTACCGACCCTCCCCGTGCACGTCGGTGAGCTCCAGGCCGCCGGCCTCGGCACCGACCTCCAGTCCTGGGACCCGGCCGGCAAGCCCCTCGTCGACGAGGTGGGCGAACTCGTGGTCGCCAACCCGATGCCGTCCATGCCGATCCGGTTCTGGAACGACCCCGACGGCAGCCGCTACCACGACAGCTACTTCGACACCTACCCCGATGTGTGGCGCCACGGCGACTGGATCACCGTCACCGAACGCGGCTCCGTCGTCATCCACGGCCGATCCGACTCCACCCTCAACCGCCAGGGCGTACGGATGGGCTCGGCCGACATCTACGAGGCCGTCGAACGGCTCCCCGAGATCAAGGAATCCCTCGTCGTCGGCATCGAACAGCCCGACGGCGGCTACTGGATGCCCCTCTTCGTCCACCTGGCCCCCGGCGCCACCCTGGACGAGGCCCTGCTCGACCGCATCAAGCAGACCATCCGCGAGGAGCTCTCCCCGCGCCACGTCCCCGACGAGGTCATCGAAGTCCCGGGCGTCCCCCACACCCTGACCGGAAAGCGCATCGAGGTCCCCGTCAAACGCCTCCTCCAGGGCACCCCCCTGGACAAGGCCGTCAACCCGGGCTCCATCGACAACCTCGACCTCCTGAACTTCTACCAGGATCTCGCCCACAAGCGCTCCTGACCCCCGAACCACCCCCGAACGCGGCCTCGGACCGTCGCCCGAGAGGGCAAAGTCCGAGGCCAGGGCCATTGTCAGTGCCGCCGATTACTGTGAGTGAGCATTGATCGACCGTGCACAGGGGGAACCATGGCCAACACCGACCACCAGACCATGCGACGCGTCCTGCGCCGCGAAATCGCCGGCACCATCGGCCTGCTCACCGACGAGCACGACTTCCGGGCCATGCGGCGCTACCGAAGCTTCACCTTCGACGACCACTCGACCTACCTACGCCAGGTCGAGTCCCTGCTCAGGACACGAGCCTCCCAGGGCACCCACACCACAGTGGCCCTCTTCGACCCGCAGGACTACGCCGCCTTCTGCGCGGACAACGGCCTCGACCCCGACATCGCTGCCAGCCGTAGCCGCTTCACCGCCGAACTCGCGGCCACCGGCCCCGCCCTCCCCTTCGACGGCAGGCCCCTGGCCGACCTCGTCCCCGACCTCATCGACGAGGCCGTACGCCAGGCCACCTGGGAGTACGCCTCCACCCTGCTCGCCCGCCTCGGCCCCTGCACCACCTGCGGCGAGGACATCGGACGCGCCGCCTTCACCCGCGCCTCGTCACTGCTCGTCCGCATCCTCGACACCGCCCGGCCGGGGCACCGGCACCTCGTGTGCAGCATCTCCACCACACCCGAAGCACTCGTCGCCGTCCTGCACGCCGACGGGACGGCGGAGGGCACCACGGAACTCGACGAGGCGGAAGCCCTCGAATTCACCACCGTGCTCGCCCTCGGCATGGCCACCCGGAGCCCCGGCGGACTCGTCATGCGCACCATCACCACCGACACCACCGACACCGTCTACGGCTGGCGGCTGCGCGGAGACGACCTCGAAGCACTGACAGCCGGCGAGGTGTTCGACGCCTACTGCACCGACATCGAGTCAGGCGACCTCATCTCCCCGGAATCCAACGTCGACTACACCGTCCCACCGGACCTCGGCGACGCGGCAACCGGTTCCGGACACAGCCACTGAACGCCCGAGGGGCGCCCCACCCGAAGGTGGAGCGCCCCTCGGTCCGGGGCACAAACCCCGGGACCTGCGACTACTCGCCGGACAGAACGGCCTGCGCCGCGTCGCGCGCCTCCTCGGCGCTGTCCGCCGCACGCGCGGCCGCAGCGGCCCGCTCGCACTGCGCCAGCGTGTACTTGGCGAGCGTCGCTCGCACATAAGGAATGGACGCGGCACCCATGGAGAGGGAGGTGACACCCAAACCGGTCAGCACACACGCGAGCAGCGGATCGGACGCGGCCTCACCGCAGACACCGCAGCTCTTGCCCTCGGCCTTCGCCGCCTCGGCGGACAGCGCCACCAGGTCCAGCAGCGCCGGCTGCCACGGATCCTGCAGACGGGACACCGCGCCCACCTGCCGGTCCGCGGCGAAGGTGTACTGGGCGAGGTCGTTGGTCCCCAGCGAAAGGAACTCGACCTCCTGCAGGATCGAACGCGCCCGCAGCGCCGCGGACGGGATCTCGACCATCGCGCCGAACTTCGCCCGGAGACCGGCGGCCCGGCAGGCGTCGGCGAACGCCTTGGCGTCCGCACGGTCGGCCACCATCGGGGCCATGACCTCGAGGTAGACCGGCAGCCCCTCGGACGCCTTGGCGAGCGCCGTCAGCTGGGTCCGCAGCACCTCCGGGTGGTCGAGCAGTGTACGCAGCCCCCGCACACCCAGTGCCGGGTTCGGCTCGTCGGACGGGGTGAGGAACTCCAGCGGCTTGTCCGCTCCGGCGTCGAGCACCCGCACGACGACCCGGCCCTCGGGGAAGGCCTCCAGCACCTGACGGTAGGCCTCGACCTGCTTCTCCTCGGACGGCGCCTTCTTGCTGTCGTCCAGGAACAGGAACTCGGTACGGAACAGACCGACGCCCTCGGCACCCGCCGCCACCGCCGCGGGCACGTCGGCGGGGCCACCCACGTTGGCCAGCAGCGGCACCTTGTGCCCATCGGCCGTGGCACCCGGACCGGTGGAGGCCGCCAGCGCGGCCTTGCGCTCCGCCGCGGCGGCCCGCAGCTGATCCTTCCGTTCCTCGGCCGGCTCCACGAAGATCTCGCCGGTGCTGCCGTCCACGGCGATCATCGTGCCCTCGGCCAGCTCACCGGCTCCGGGCAGCGCCACGACGGCCGGGACCCCGAGAGCCCGGGCCAGGATCGCGCTGTGACTGGTCGGCCCACCCTCCTCGGTGACAAAACCGAGCACCAGGGTTGGGTCAAGCAGTGCGGTGTCGGCCGGCGCGAGATCCCGGGCGACCAGGACGTACGGCTCGTCGCTGTCCGGGACACCGGGCATCGGCACACCCAGCAGCCGGGCGACGATACGGTTCCGCACGTCGTCCAGGTCCGCCACCCGGCCGGCGAGGTACTCACCCGCACCGGCCAGCAGCTCGCGGTACGAGGCGAAGGCGTCGTACACCGCGCGCTCCGCCGTGCTGCCGACGGCGATACGGCGTTCCACGTCCGCCATCAACTCGGGATCCTGGGCCATCAGGGCCTGGGCCTCGAGAACCGCCTGGGCTTCGCCCCCCGCCAGATTGCCGCGCGCCATCAGGTCGGCTGCCACAGCCTCCACGGCCTGACGGGCGCGCCCCTGCTCACGCCCCGCCTCCTCCGCCGGGATCTGCTTGGCCGGCGGCTCGAGCACCGCCGTCCCCATGTGCCGAACCTCGCCGATCGCCACACCGTGGCTCACGCCGACGCCTCGCAGCGTTGTCTCCATCTCACCCGTCTCCGTTAGTGCGGCGCGTCCCGCCGCCGTGGTGGTTGTACCTGCATGCCGTCGCGGACGGCGCTGACGTCACTTCCAGGTGAAGAGGCTGTCGCCGGCCTTCACGTCACCCTCGTCACGGAGATCGGCGAGGGCTTCGGCGGTGGCCTCGAGAGCGACGATCGGGCACACGGCGGACTTGCCCGCGGCCTCCACGGCGGCCGGGTTCCAGCGCACGATGGCCTGACCGCGAGTCACGGTGTCCCCCTTGTTCACGAGGAGCTCGAAACCTTCGCCGTTGAGCTGAACGGTATCGATGCCCAGATGGGTGAGAACGCCGTGCCCCTGCTCGTCCACGACCACGAACGCGTGCGGGTGGAGGGAGACGATGACTCCGTCCACGGGGGAGACGGCCTCGGAGGGCTCACGGACGGGGTCGATCGCTGTACCCGGGCCGACCATGGCCCCGGAGAAGACCGGATCCGGCACTGCCGCCAGTCCGATGGCGCGTCCTGCGAGCGGGGACGTCACGGTGGTGGTCATGGGAAGCCTCCCAGGGGTGGAGATGCATATGGTCCGTCACTGCCTGTACCGGACGGCGCACTGTTCAGCAGGGTATGTCATATGAAGTACCAGTTCCGCACGAGCGAGCCGTTGGTGGTCTAGACCATAACCCCAAACGATTTGCGCGCGCTCGGCGGCCCCGTGTACTGTCGTAGACCTGCTCGCGGCTTGGGTGATGCGAACAAAGCGTCCCCGCCCTTGCAGCACCAAACTAGTCAAATCCTCTTCAGGGTCACTTTCTGCATGCCTGCAGGATGGTGGTCAGGGAGTCGGAAAAACCCTGATAGAGTTTGGAAACACCGAAGGGAAGCCCGGAGGAAAGCCCGAGAGGGTGAGTACAAAGGAAGCGACCGTTCCTTGAGAACTCAACAGCGTGCCAAAAGTCAACGCCAGATATGTTGAT